>JACQWK010000091.1 GCA_016209525.1 Verrucomicrobiota bacterium | reverse complement strand
GCGGGCGTCTCGCCTGCCGTAGAAAGCGCGCGTCTCGCAGCCCGGCGCGAGCCGCAATTTTCACGGTCGTCATCAGTTCCACGCCGCGTCCGCCGGGCGGGACGCACCGGCGCCACGGCAGGCGAGACGCCCGCCGCTACGAGGAAATTCGCGATGCGCGGCGGCTCAAGGCCCGGTCCACTTTTTCCTTTGGCTGTGCGGGACTTTTTGCGAGATTGGGCGCGCTATGTTGCTTTCGGCTTGGGGCGGCAGCACGCAAGCCCCCAGGAGTGCAGATGTTTGGTTCGAGTCGAAACGCTTCGTTCTGCTGCTGGCGCTGTTGATCGTGACGGCATTCCCAGACGTGCTCTTCGCCGGCCGGACGTTGGTTCACAGGGATTTCGGCATCTTTGGTTACCCGCTGGCTTACTACCATCGCGAGAGCTTCTGGCGCGGAGAGATCCCCCTATGGAATCCGCTGAACAACTGCGGCCTCCCGTTCCTGGCGCAGTGGAATGCCATGGTGCTCTATCCGTTCTCCCTGTTCTATCTCCTGCTTCCAATTTCATGGTCGCTGGGGGTGTTCTGTCTCTTGCACCTGGGTTTGGCCGGACTTGGAATGTATTTTCTGGCGTACCGATGGACGGGGAGCAGGTTGGCGGCGGCTGCGGCAGGCATCGCTTTTGCCTTCAACGGGTTGACGTTGAGCTGCCTCAAGTGGCCCAACAATATCGCCGCGCTGGCTTGGATGCCGCTGGTCGTCTTGCTCGTTGAGCGCGCTTGGCGTCACGGAGGCCGAGCCATCATTTTGGCCGGCCTGGCCGGCGCCACCCAAATGCTTTCGGGCGGACCGGAGATCATTCTTTTCACCTGGCTGGTGGTTGCAGTTTTCTGGTGCGCCGAGATGGGAAGAACTCTCTGGCGCCGCCGAGCTCAGTTTGAAGCGTCAAGCTCCCGTTTTTCAGCCGATCAACCTGCGATGAGTATCGGCCGAGATCCGGAGGCGGACGGTTTCAAATCCGAAATCCGAAATCCGAAATCCGAAATCCGAAGCCGTCTCCTCACGTCGGCGGCTGCGAGCTCGAGGTTGGCCGGTGTGATTGCACTGGTGTCCGCATTATCGTCCGCACAGTTGCTCCCGTTCCTTGACTTGCTCACGCATTCGCAACGCGGCGCATCGTATAGCGACGCTTCGTGGGCCATGCCCAGTTGGGGTTGGGCGAACTTCTTCGTTCCCCTCTTCCATTGTTTTCCCTCCCACCTGGGTGTTTTCGCTCAGCACGGCCAGTACTGGATTTCCTCCTATTACGCTGGGATTGGCGTTCTTGGCTTGGCGGGATTGGCGCTCTGGCGGCGACGCCAGCCGGAAGTTTGGCTCTTGGCGACCATGACAATCCTCAGTCTGGCAATTTCTCAAGGCTACGAGGGCTACCTCTACGGCTGGGTTCGAAAAATCTTTCCGCCGCTGGAAATCGTTCGATTTCCAATCAAGTTTGTGGTGATCGCCAACTTCGCCCTTCCCCTTCTCGCAGCCTTTGGAATGGCGAGGATCCAGAACGGCGGCGGGCCGGGAGCTCGTCTGGAGAATCACCCTTCTGTAGCAGCCGAGGTGACGAGCCTCACTTTTTTGCCAATCTTGAGCACGAGCGCCATCTTCCTCGCGTTGATCGGAGCGATTGTTTGCTACGCCAGATTTTACCCTCTGCCGACCGATGATTGGTCCGCCACCTGGCGAAGCGGCGTGAGCCGGGGAATTTTACTCCTCTTGATTGTGGCCGCGGCGACGGCGGCCGGCCGGATCCAGCCTGTGTTCGCGCGCTCCGCGCTGAGCCTCGGGATGCTTTTGCTCCTCTGGTTCGATGTGATGACCCACGCGCCTCGCTTGACTCCAACCCTTGAGCGCTGGGTGTTCGAGCCGGAACTCGCGAAGAACGAACTGAAGTTAAGGCCGGAACCAAGGCCCGGATATGCGCGGGCCATGCTCAGCCCTTGGGCAGACTACCGGCTGAACCATCTCGCGCTGACCAATGCGACCGATGATTTCCTCTACAGCCGGTTTTCGCTGTTCGCGAATGTGAACTTGCTCGATGAACTCCCGAAAGTGGATGGATTCTTCTCACTCTACATTCGAGAGGAGAGTCAAATCCGCTCCTTGCTCTACGCAGCCACCAACAGCGCTTCTCCCGGGCTCGAGCGCTTCTTGGGAGTAGCTCAAATCACCTCCGAGGACAAAGTGATTCATTGGCGCGCTCGGACGAATTTCTTGGCCTTCGCTTCGGCGGGACAGGCGCCGATATTCGCGGATGACGCAGCCATCTTGAGATCGCTTGCCGACGCGAACTTCGACCCAAGCCGCACCGTGTATCTCCCGTCAGCAGCCCAAGGACAAATCTCCGTGACGAATAGGGTTGAGACCAAGGTCAAGATCGCGCACTTTGAAAATCACCGGATCGATCTGGAAGCTGAAGCGGAGGCACCGGCTCTCTTGGCGGTAGCCCAAACTTTCTATCATCCATGGAAGGCCTATGTGGATGGGAACCCGGTCCGATTGTGGCGCGCGAATCACGCGTTCCAAGCCCTCGAAGTGCCGGCTGGCCGGCACCAGGTAAAGCTGGTCTATGAGGACCTGGCATTTCGAATCGGCCTGGCGCTCTCCGTCGTGACCTGGCTCGGCTGCTTCGCAACGCTGATCCGATGGCGGCCGCGTCGAATCTTGGCGTTGAGCCAGAGCTCTTGAGAGCCATGACACAAACTCCTTCGGAGACAAGTACAGAAAGTGACGCGCGACTACTCTCGCGAGACGATTGGTTCACGCCGGGGCGTTTCGGGATTTTCCTCGCCTTGGCCATCGTCGGTTCTTTCCCGGCGGTCGCGCTGGGTTTCCACACGTGGTTTTACCGGGATTTCGGCGTTCTCGCGTATCCGATGGTGTTCTACCATCACGAGAGTTTTTGGCGCGGAGAACTTCCGCTCTGGAATCCATTGAGCAACTGCGGAGCGCCGTTCCTGGCCCAATGGGGAACCATGGCGCTCTATCCCTTCTCGCTGATTTACCTGCTCTTGCCTTTGCCATGGTCGTTGAATTTCTTTTGTCTGGTTCATCTTTTCTGGGCGGGTTTGGGGATGTACTTCCTGGCGGTCCGATGGTTCGGAGATCGATTCGCCGCCTGTCTGGCCGGAACCGCCTTTGTTTTCAACGGCGTGACGTTCTCGTGTTTGATTTGGCCGAACTATACGGTGGCTCTGGGCTGGATGCCTTGGGTTATCCTGTGGGTTGAGGCGGGCTGGACGGCTGGCGGCAGAAGGTTGCTCGAAGCGGCCGTCATCGCCGCGATGCAGATGCTGGCAGGGGTGCCGGAAGTCGTGCTGCTGACGTGGCTGGTTTTGCTGGTCGTTTGGACCGGTTCTCTGCGCCGGCGCGGCGTCGCGCTGTGGATTCACGCCGGTCGAGTCCTGGCGGTCGTCCTCCTCGTCTGCGGATTGACGGCCGCCCAATTGTGGCCGTTCTTCGATTTGCTGGCGCATTCCCAACGCAGCGCCGATTTCGCATCCTCGAAATGGGCCATGCCGGCCACGGGATGGGTGAACCTATTCTTCCCGCTGTTCCGGTGCTTTCTTACTCCTCAGGGAATCTTCTTCCAAATCAGCCAGGAATTCATGACTTCGACCTATCTCGGCATGACGGCACTTGTCTTCGGGTTGCTTGCGCTGTGCCTCGTTCGCGAACGCCGGGTTTGGTGGCTCGCCGGATTGGCGATCTTCGGCTTGTTGATGGCGCTCGGCGAGAATGGTTTTCTGTACCAGTGGTTCAAGCAGGCGTTGCCGTCGCTGGGCTTCGCGCGATATCCGATCAAATTCCTTCTCCTAACGGCATTCGTCGTGCCGCTGCTTGCCGCCCTGGGACTGCAACGGATTCAGTCTCTCGCGCAGGCGGATCGCAAGTTTTGCCTGCGAAGCCTGATGTGGGTGAGTCTGGCTGTTCTGTTGGCGGTCGGTATGGCGGTCGCTTTCTGCCATCGCTATCGAACGGAGTACGATCATTTGCCCGCCATTCGATGGTGCGGCATCGGAAGAGCGATCTTCCTGTTCGCCTCGACGGGATTGATCGGCCTCGCTTCCGGGACGCGGCGCCCCGTTGCTCGTCGTTGGTTCGAAGCAGGAGTGCTGGTCCTCGTGGTTCTGGACACCTTGACCCACGTCCCCAAGCAGAATCCGACGCTTCCGTCTTTCACTTTGGCACCGGGGTTGTGGGAATTGCATCAGAAAACACCTCCGCCAAAACTTGGTGAAGGCAGGGTCATGATCAGTCCGCGCGCAGAACAACACCTTTTGCTGAGCCGGGTATCTGATCTCAACGGTGACTGGCTCGGCAAGCGCCTGGCTCTCTGGTCCAACTTGAATCTGCTCGAAGGATGTCCGAAGCTCGGCGGCTCGTCCACGCTGCAAGTGCGCGAGCAGATGCAAGTTCAATCACAGCTCTACGCGTCCACCAACAGCCAGTTTCCGCGGCTGGCCGACTTCCTGGCTGTGACCCTGGTGACGGCACCTGGTGAAATCGTCGAGTGGGCGCGGCGTGAAACGGCCTTGCCGTTGGTGACCGGCGGGCAGAAACCGGTGTTTGCCGATGCCGCCGAGACACTCCGCGGTTTGACGAACTCACATTTCAACCCTGGAGAAATCGTCTATCTGCCGATCGAAGCCAAGCCGTTCGTCAGCGTGACGAACCGGAGCGTGGTGAAGTTGCGGGTCGCGCGGGTTGCTCCTCACGCCATCGAATGCGAAGCAACGGCCGAGCAGCCGAGCCTGATCGTATTCAGTCAGACCTTTTACCCCGCCTGGAGGGCTTACCTGGATGGCCAATCAACCTTGATCTGGCGTGCCAATCATGCGTTCCAGTCGGTGCAAGTGCCGCCGGGAAACCATCGGATCAAGCTGGTTTATGAGGATCACCATTTCAGATGGGGAGCCGCGGCATCGATGGGGACTCTGCTTTGGTGCACGGTGTTTTGGTTTTTGCGCAAAGATCGAAGGCTACCGAGGAGTCCGTAGGACGGGCGACATTTGTTCCCCCTCACCCCGGCCCCACTGCGGTTGAATTTAGGACAACCGGTCGTTTCTTGCTCGTAATCGTGCTCTTACTCTTACTCCACAAGTCTCTGGAGAGATCAAGATTAGGAGTAAGAGCAAGAGCAAGACCTGTTCGGGATGGAATTGAATTCGTCCTTAATTCAACAGCAGTGCACCCCGGCCCTCTCCCCAGGGGAGAGGGAGGATCATTTGCTGCGCCGCAGCCAGCCGAGCCCGACCGATTTTTCGGTACGCGAGAGGCGTTGTTCCCTCTCCCTGAGGGAGAGGGCCAGGGTGAGGGGGCACGCGACGCCCGAAGACGCGCGGGCTTAGTATTTCCCGGAGCTCTCCAACTATTTGAGTCGCGACCCGCAGAACACGGGAAGGAAACCGAAGCAATTCAGAGTGTGTGTCCGTTGGAAGCTCCCAAGCTGCAAGAAGGCACAGTGCCGATCGCATTGTAGGTGTAGGTTCCGCCTCCTGGGCAAAACGGAGCGCTTTTCATGAAAGCGTTGACGGCGCTTTCCGAGCCGGTGGTGGTATCGCCTTCGGTCTTTTTATTTTCGAAGGCCCATTGTTCCTTGGCCACGTCAATTTGCCTGAGGTTTTGAATGCAAGCATTCTTCTGGGCTGTCAGCCTGGCTTTGATGAAGTTTGGAACCGCGATCGCAGCCAAAAGGCCGATGATCGCGACTACAATCATGATTTCCACCAAAGTGAACCCAGCCCGACGATGGGGTTTGGTCCGCATAGCTAGCCTTTCTTACGCGGCGTGGACAAAGCAAAAGGCGAATTATTGGCTATGAGTACGACGCTGTTGTCCACAAATTGCCTCTTGCCAACCGCGTGAGGAATCAGAAGCACCCGCTATACCGCTGGAGACTTTCGCAGCGATGGGAACGAATCTCGCCATGAATCCCGTCGCAGCGGACGTGAGTCCGCTCCATTTCTTGATCAGAGCCGACTCACGTCGGCTCCTACGGTCAATGGTCCCCCTGCGCGCGGGAGCGGCTTCGATGATTCCCATAAATAGAGAAGGCTTGAGGGAACTCCCTCAAGCCTTCTGCAATTGAACGGAAGGTGAGCCGCCTACAGCGTGTGTCCCGAGGCTGATAAGCTGCACGTCGGAGAGGTCCCAATAGCGCCGTAGGTGTAAGTGCCACCACCGGGGCAGGTCGGGGCGCTCTTCATGAAGGCGTTGATGGCCGTTTCGGAACCTGTGGTTGAGGCGCCCTCGGTCTTCTTGTTTTCCAAGGCCCACTGTTCCTTGGCGCTGTCAACTTGCTTCAGGTTTTGGATACACGCGTTCTTCTGCGCGGTGGTCCGGGCTTTCACGAAGTTGGGAATCGCGATCGCAGCCAACAAACCAATGATGGCGACGACGATCATGATTTCCACCAGGGTGAAGCCAGATTGACGAAGATTTTTGATTTGCATAACTAGCCTTTCTTGCGCGGCGTGAACAATGCAAAAGGCGGGTTATTTATTAATACGACGCTGTTCGTTCACGAATTGCCTTTTGCTGACCGCTAACCGATCCTCTAGCAAAGGGGGTGCCATTGTCAAATCTGAAAAATGGACAGGCTTGCTTCTCGATGGAGGGTGCAATTAGATTCCGATTCATGAACTTCACGCCAGATGCTCGCATCTACGTCGCCGGCCATCGCGGGTTGGTCGGGAGCGCCCTCTGGCGCGAGCTCACGCGTCAGGGCTATCGTCATTTGCTGGGTCGCAGCCGGTCCGAATTGGATTTGGTGGATCCAGCGCGGGTTCTGGAGTTTTTCGAAGAACAGCGACCGGATTTTGTCTTCGTGGCGGCAGCCAAAGTCGGTGGGATCCACGCCAACAACACTCAGCCCGCCTCGTTTCTTTACGAGAACCTCCAAATCCAGAACAACCTGATCCACAGCGCTTACCTGACCGGCGCGCGAAAGCTCCTATTCTTGGGCAGTTCCTGCATCTACCCGAAGCTCGCCCCGCAGCCGATGAAGGAAGAGTACTTGCTCACAGGCCCCTTGGAACCGACCAATCAGTGGTATGCCATCGCCAAAATCGCCGGCATCAAAATGTGCCAGGCCTATCGGAGGCAGCATGGGTGCAACTTCATCAGCGTCATGCCCACCAACCTTTACGGTCCCAACGACAATTACGACTTGGAGACATCGCACGTATTACCCGCGTTGATCCGAAAATTCCACGAAGCCAAAGTCAAAGGCACAGGAGAGGTCGTTTGCTGGGGTTCGGGCGGTCCGCTGCGTGAACTGATGTACGCGGACGATCTGGCTCGGGCGTGCCTTTTCCTAATGGAAGCCTATAGCGAAGAACAATTCATCAACGCGGGCTGCGGCGATGAAATTTCGATCAAGGACTTAGCCGAGCACGTTCGGAAGATCGTGGGATTTCAAGGAGACATCGTCTGGGACGCCTCGAAACCGGACGGCACACCTCGCAAACTTCTCGATTCTTCCCGTCTCTTCGCGCTGGGGTGGAAACCTCAAGTGGATTTGGAAACTGGAATCCGTCTCGCCTATCAGGATTTTCTGGCCTCGTGGGGAGGGGATGGGCGGAAACCGAGGACCATGCAACCATCGTTCGCAACCCAATAATTCTCCAACAGCCGCCGGAGCCGCGCGACGTTGAAGCGCGGCAGAGTTCCAGCCGAACGGAAATGTAATTAGTCCTTAGTCATTTTGCCGGAGGCTCAGCGTTTCTGCGGAGGCGGAGCGGACGAATACTCGGCGGACTCTTTGGCTGAGAGAGATTCCAGATCGCATCGCGTCATTTCTTCGATCAGTTGGGCGAACGGAGTCTTCGGCACCCAGTGCAAACGGCGCTCGGCTTTTGAGGCGTTGCCAACCAACCGATGGGGTTCGACAGGCCGCATGAACCGCGGATCTTGCTTAACAAACTTCTGCCAGTCCAATCCGATAGCGCCGAAGGCGAATTCAACGATGTCCTGGACCGAATGGAGCTGCCCGGTCGCAAACACAAAATCCTCCGGCGTCTCCTGCTGGAGCGCCAGCCACATGCCTTGCACGTAATCGCGAGCATGCCCCCAGTCTCTCCGGCTCTTGGTATCTCCGAGCAGCAACTCTGTCTGCAAACCCAGTTTGATCGCCGCGGCGGCCCGGCAAATCTTGCGGGTCACAAAATTCTCTCCCCGGCGCGGCGATTCATGGTTGAACATGATGCCGTTGCACGTGAAGAGTCCAAAGGTCCTCCGATAGACTCCCACCATTTGCGTGGCGAACGCTTTCGCGCAACCGTACGGATTGACCGGGGCAAAGGGAGTCTGCTCATCCTGGGGCACGCAGGCCGGTTCGCCGAAAACTTCGCTGGACGACGCATGAAACAAACGCGGAGGCTTGTTCAAATCCCGGATCATCTCCAGCAGCCGCAGCGTGCCCATCGCGGTCATGTCGCAGGTGGATTCCGGAATTTCGAAGCTCAATCCGACATGGCTTTGGCCCGCCAGATGATACACCTCATCCGGCGCGACTTTTACTAAGACTCGACGCAACGTCGTCGGATCGTCCAGTTCCGCGTAGTGAAGAAACAGCCGGCGTCCGTAGATATTGGGGTCGCTGTAGAGGTGGTCCAGGCGCGAACGACCCAAAGTGCTCGTGCGCCGGACGACCCCGTGGACCTCATATCCTTTGTCCAGCAGGAGTTCCGTCAGATAGGATCCATCCTGTCCCGTAATCCCCGTGATGAGCGCGCGTGTCACAGTGCTAGCCGGTGACCTTGATTCTGCCCTCGCGGTGGTCCTTCAAGAGTTTGATGTCGGCGTCCACCATCAGTTTCACCAAATCAACAAATCTGGTCCTGGGCTCCCACCCAAGCTGCTTCTTCGCTTTGCTGTAATCGCCGATGAGCAGATCCACCTCCGCTGGACGGTAATATCGAGGGTCGATCTCGACATATTTCTGCCAATCCAGTCCCACGTGATCGAAAGCAGCCACCAGGAATTCGCGCACCGAGTGGGTTTCTTTGGTGGCAATGACATAATCGTCAGGCTTGTCCTGTTGGAGCATCAGCCACATGGCTTCCACAAATTCCTTGGCAAAACCCCAGTCTCGTTTTGCATCGAGATTTCCCAAATAGAGCTTGCTCTGCAGGCCTGCCTGGATGTGGGCGACCGCCCGCGTGATCTTGCGGGTCACAAAGGTTTCACCTCGGCGCGGCGACTCGTGATTGAAAAGGATGCCGTTGCTGGCGTGCAAACCATAAGATTCGCGATAATTGACCGTGATCCAGTAGGCCAGCACTTTCGCGCACCCATACGGGCTTCGCGGGTAGAATGGCGTCGTCTCCGTTTGGGGAACCTCGCGGACCTTCCCGTACATCTCGCTGGAGGACGCTTGATAGAACCGGGTCTTAATGCCTGCCTCGCGAATCGCTTCCAGCAAACGCACCGCCCCGGTGGCGGTGATGTCGGTCGTGTACTCGGGACTATCGAAGCTCACCCGGACATGGCTCTGCGCGGCCAGATTATAGATTTCGTCCGGTTGAATTTTGCCAATGAGCCGTGCCAAAGCGCTCGCGTCGCTCAAGTCGCCGTAATGCAAAAACAACCGGGTCCGGCCGGAATGCGGATCCGAGTAGATCGAATCTAAGCGGCCCGTGTTGAAGGTGCTGGCTCGCCGGATGATGCCGTGAACTTCGTAGCCTTTGCCGAGCAGCAATTCCGCCAAGTACGACCCGTCCTGTCCTGTAATTCCAGTAATGAGTGCTTTCTTAGGCATACTGCAAACACAGAAAGTGTGTGAATCTTCGACTCAATAGCAAGCCGAGAAGTGGTGCCAAGAGTTCGGTGCAAACCCTCTGGAAGGAGGCAAGCTGGAAGTCTGCCCTACGCTGGCCAGTCGGGCTTTCCAAAGCTTGCTAAGCGATCAATTCTCGGACCGCTTGCCCATGCACGTCCGTCAACCGGAAATCGCGGCCCGCATGACGAAACGTGAGTTTCTCGTGATCGAAACCGAGCAACTGTAGAACCGTCGCGTGGAGGTCGTGCACGTGGACTTTGTTCTCCACGGCCTGAAACCCAAATTCATCCGTCGCGCCGTGGACATAACCACCCCGAACTCCGCCTCCGGCCAGCCACATCGTGAAACCGTAGTGATTGTGGTCGCGGCCATTGATCTTCCCGGCGTTGGAACCGGGTGTGGGCAGTTCCACGGTCGGCGTGCGACCGAATTCCCCGCCCCAAATGACGAGGGTGTCGTCCAGCATCCCGCGCTGTTTGAGATCCTCGAGCAGGGCGCCGATGGCTTGATCGCATTGTTTGGCCAAACGGCGGTGATTCACCTCCAAGTCATCGTGGTTATCCCAAGGTTGCCCGGCTCCGTGCCACAGTTGCACGAAGCGGACGCCTCGCTCCAACAACCGACGCGCGATGAGAATCTGGCGCGCCTGCGTCCCTTCGCCATACAGGTTTCGGATGGACTCGGGTTCGCGGCTCACGTCGAAGGCATCCGTCGCGTCGATTTGCATGCGATAGGCCAATTCGAAGGACTGGATGCGCGCTTCCAGTTGGGCGTCCTGTTCGCGTTGCCGGAGATGGCGCTCGTTCAATTGCCGCAGCAGGTCAAGCTGCGCCCGTTGCTCGGCCAGCGAACTCGCATTGCTCTTGATATGTTCAATCAGCTTTTCGATCCGAGTGTGCTGGCTATCGATGTAAGTCCCCTGGTACGCGCCGGGCAGGAATCCCGCCTGCCAATTCTGAGATTCCTGGATGGGATAGCCGCCTGGGCACATGACGATGAAGCCGGGAAGATTCTGATTCTCGCTCCCCAGCCCGTAGGTCAGCCAGGAACCCAAGCTGGGCCGGATGAGACGGGCTTCGCCGCAATTCATCAGGAGCAGCGACGGTTCGTGGTTCGGAACATCCGCGTGCATCGAGCGGATGACAGCAATGTCGTCGATGCACTCTCCGACGCGCGGGAATATCTCGCTGACTTCAATCCCACTCTGCCCGTATTTCCTGAATTTGAAAGGGGAAGGGAAGGCCGCGCCGGTCCTGCGCTCGGTTCGCAAGTTTTCCCTCGGCAGCGGCTTGCCCGCGTGTTTGTCGAGCAGGGGCTTGGGATCGAAGGTATCGACATGCGACGGACCGCCGTTCATGAACAGATGGAGGACGCGTTTGGCTTTGGCGGCGAAATGCGGCGCTTTGGGCGCAAGCGGCGAAATCGAAGTGGGTTCCGCGTGGGCCGGCGAAGCGAAAAGCCCGGATGATTGGAGCAGCGAAGCCAGGCTCAAACTTCCCATGCCCATGCCGCAGCGGCAAAGGAACTCGCGGCGAGTCAAAAAGTTGTCTTCGATGCGTGGCGTGTGATGTTGCATGGCACTCAACTGGAGTTCAGAGGATTTCTGAGTCCGTCGCTACAGTAGCAGATTCCTCCCGGATGTGAAAACTCAAAATCAGGGTGTCGATAGAAACGAAGCTGACTTCGGTTTGGAAAGGACTTATACTGTCCCCCAATGAAACAGTTCATCCATGCCGCGATCAGGTCCGCGTGCGGTGGCATCGCGGCCCTGTCGTTATTGGTTCTGGCCGGGAGCACGGGCTGCGATTCGCGGCCGCCGGCGAACGCGCTAGCCTTCTGGAAGCCCTTCTCCCCACCCGGGGGAAACTTCAGCGTGACCATGCCGCCGAATCCCATTGTAGAAACTCCCAAGACCAGCACGGGCTTCGAAGCAAAAACTTACCGGATCGTGTCTGCCATGAGCAATCTGGCCGGGCTGGCGGTAAGCTATTCCGACCAACCGCCGACCGCCAGTTTTCAGAAGGATGCGAAAAAAGTTCTCGACTCAGTGAAAAAACAGGCCGTATCCGATTTGCGGGGTGAGTTGATCAGCGAAAAGGCCATATCGCACAAGGGCTATCCCGGCATTGAATTCCAGGCTTCGGTGAAAGGCGGATTCACCGTCCGACAGCGAATCTTTTTGGCCAACAGGAGATTGTACAGCCTCATGGTGATCGCAGGCTCGAGAGGCCTTGAATCACCCGAAGCCAAAACGTTTTTTGATTCCTTTCAGATTCTGAAATGAACTCCCATCGAGCGTACCTCAAGAGTGGCGCGGCCATCTTGCCTGCCTCCGAGTTCGCGGTGAAATCACCCGAAGATGCCAGGCTGGAATCCTGCCCTACGCTGTCGAACCGTCCGTTGAAACAATCTCCCGGCGTTCCAAAAGGCATAGCGTTATGAAAAGTCCTCATCAGGCCGTGCGGGGAATGCTGGCCGTCACGGGCGCCCTGTTCTGGGCGGCTTGCGGACCCAGTGCGACCGATCATGTGTCATCCGCCCAGCGCCAGGCAGAGTTGGAACGGCTCCGCTCGGATCAACGCGAGGTGAAACGATTGCGCGCCGAGAATCAGGAACTGGCCCGACTGCGCAAGGACAATGAGGAGATTCGGAAACTTCGGGGCTTCGAATCGGAGTTGAGCCTCCTCCGCAAAGAGAACGAGCAAATGCGCCAGGCCCTTGCGGCGCTCCCCAACCCGCCTCTTGCTCCTCCGCCCGCCCCGCAGCCCGCCACCAATCGCCTGGAGCAAATCCGAGATCTAGTCGGCGCCTTCCAAGAAGCTGCGTTCATGGTCGCCAGTCACGTGACGAATCGGCCGGAAGATGTCCCGATGGAAGGCGACAATATTCTGATCGACCAGAGTGTGATTGGACTCTTGATTGCTGAGTTTCAGGACCGAACCAACGGGGGGCCATACGAAGTGTCCGGCTGGCTCAAGTCGAAGGGCGTCGTCATCACGAACTATCAGCAGTTGCACTATGTGGGTCTCACCAATTTTCAGATCCGCCGCGCGGCGGCTCCGCCCCAAGACCCACCGCCCAAGTGACCGCCGGATGGCCTGACTCCAAATTCCCGAGTGCATGACGCCGCTGCAACCGCCCGACTGCTACTATTTCTCGGCCGCGGAGGGTTGGGCCGCTTTGGGCAGTTATTCAGACGCCCTGGCGGAATTGGAGCGACTCTCGCGGCCATTGCAGGATCATCCGGATGTTCTGCTGCTCCGGTGGCACATCTGCGCGAAGCTCAAGGAGTGGACCGCTTGCATTGAGGTTGGCTGGCGTTTGGTCGCGGCCGCTCCGGATCAGCTCGCAAGCTGGCAGAATTACGCGAATTCACTTTTCTACGCCAAACGGTATCAGGACGCGTTCGATGCCTTGTTCCCGGCCATCGAGAAATTCCCTGCGGAATGGAGCATTCCCTACAACCTTGCCTGCTATGTCTGCCAGATGGACAAATTGGATGAGGCGCAATCCTGGTTCAAAATGGCCCTATCACTTGGAGATGCCGACCAAGTCAAGAAGCAGGCCCTCAGCGATCCGGACCTCGGCCCGCTAAAGAAGACAATTCTTGCAATGTAGTCGGCGCAATTCGCCCGCCATGAGGCACCTCGTAGCAGCCGATGCGAGGAGGCTCACTTCTCCTTGCCCGGAAGTCAGAGCCTCCTTACGTCGGCTCCTACAGTTCATGGTCCCGTTGTGCGCCTAAAGGATGGGCCGCTTGGCTACAATAAAAGGCGGCTCAATGCACAAAGCCGCCTGAGGAACTAACG
>JACQWK010000744.1 GCA_016209525.1 Verrucomicrobiota bacterium | reverse complement strand
CATAAGGGTTCCGCGCCTGCACGGCGCGGGGACGCCGCGGCGCGGCGTCCCTACCCCCTTCACTCTCCCTGTTTTTCCCGCAAGGAGGCGACGAGCGGTTCTCGAGCACGTGCTCCGTTGTGCCAGTCTCGTGTTTTTCGTGGGGTACTCCTTGGCTGCGAGCGGCCAGAGTATTTCGAACCCAAGATCCATGCCTAACTTGAAACTGATCACACTCGACCCCGGCCATTTTCACGCGGCGCTGTTTCAAAAGGAAATGTTGCCGGGAGTGTGCGAGCAAGCGTATGTCTATGCTCCGCTCGGACCCGACCTGCTCGCCCACCTGAACCGCATCGCTCAGTTCAACACGCGCCCGGTGAATCCGACGCGCTGGAATCTGGAAATCCGCACTGGCGCAGACTTCATCGAGCAAATGTTGGCGCAGGGACCGGGGAACATCGTGGTCATCTCCGGGAACAATCGCGGGAAGATCGACCGGCTCCTGGCCATCGTTCGCGCCGGCATGCATGTCCTGGCAGACAAGCCTTGGGTCATCGAGCCGTCGGAGCTGCCCAAATTGAAAGAGGTTTTGGAAGCGGCGGAGCGGAAGGGCGTGGCGGCATTCGATGCGATGACGCAACGTTTCGAGATTTCTTGCTGGCTCCAGATGCAACTGGTCGGCGACCCCGCGGTCTTCGGCACTTGCTTGACCGGATCCGTGCAGGAACCCGCCGTGCGCATGGAGAGCGTGCATTATCTCCTGAAGAAAGTGGCAGGCGCTCCCATGCTGCGTCCGGCGTGGTTCTTTGACATTCATCAGCAAGGCGAGGGTCTCGCCGACGTGGGCACGCATTTGGTGGATCTCGTGCAATGGATCCTCTTCCCGGAGCAAGCGATCGATTATCGCAGCGAAATCCAAGTGCTGCGCGGAGAACGCTGGCCCACGGTCCTGACGCGCGAGCAATTTCAACGCGTCACTGGCCGGCACGAGTTTCCTGAGGTTTCTGTCAGCGGTCTTCAGGGCACGTTGGGCTTGTCCAAGGCCCAACAGAATGTACTGGCTTTTCCCCCTCACCCCGGCCCTCTCCCGCCGGGAGAGGGAGGATCTTTCTCCACGCTAGGGGGAGCAGGAACGGCTGCGTCGCTCCGCGCGCGGGCTTCTGCTCACCCTCTCCCAGCGGGAGAGGGCCGGGGTGAGGGAGAACGCGCCGTCCAACGTCCGAGTCGCCCCGTTTCTTCCGGCAGCTTGGAGCCCAAGGCCGAAATCGGTTCGATGGATTCAGAGCGCTTCGATTACTTCGCAAACAACAGCGTTCACTACACGATCCGGGGCATTCACGTCCGGCTCGACATCAAATGGGATTATGAGCCGCCCCGCGGCGGGAGAGACACTGAGCTGGCCATTGTTCGCGGAACCAAGGCCCGCGTGGAAGTGCGGCAGGGCAAGGAGGAGGACTTTCTCCCGGAGCTGTTTGTCGTCCCTAACCGGACCGAAAGCCGTGGCGAGGTCCTCCTCGCGCTCAGACGCAAGATAGATGCGCTGCGGAAAACTTACCCACTATTGGAACTGGAAGAGCAAACGGACTGTTTTCGCATCAATATTCCGGACGCTTACCGGATTGGCCACGAAGCCCACTTCGGCTTGCTCAGCCGTCAATTTCTCGATTATGTCCGGGATCCAAGATCGCTGCCGGCTTGGGAGAAACCCAACATGCTGGCGAAGTATTATGTCACGACGAAGGGGGTCGAGCTGGGACGGAGGGCAGGCGCTGCGTCGCGTTGATGGATTGCGACGAGGTCAAACCAACCATGTGCAAAGTGGCAAAGAGAGTCGTTCGCTTGACGATCGGATGCCGCGTTCCCGCTCACCCCAGCCCCACTGCTGTCGAATTAGGAATGAATTCAATTCTATCCCGATCAGGCCTTGCTCTTACTCTTACTCCTAATCTTAAAAACTATGAAAAACTGTAAAATCTGGGCACTGCTGGCCATCTTGTCTTGGCCGTCCGATCAACTGGGCTGCTTCGCGGCCGAACTCGTCGAGTCAGCGCCGCCGTCATCTGCGAAGAAGCTCATCGCCCGCACTCACAATTCCCGCTTTCCCGAAGGCCACGACACCTACAACGGACTCTCCGCAGCGAGCGACGGCAAGATCTACTATGTGCTCAGCACGGAACGTTTTGATATAGGCGCGCGGATGTTCGTCTTCGATCCCGCGACGCAAAAGATCAAGTCCCTCGGTGACGTCACCGAGGCTTGCGGCGAGGCCGGCCGGAAAACTATCGTGCAAGGCAAGAGCCACGTGAACTTCGTGGAAGCGAAGGGCAAGCTCTACTTCGCCACGCACATCGGTTATTACAGCATTATCGACGGCATGGAGAAGATGGGCATCCCGCCCGAGGGCTGGACGCCTTATCCAGGCGGCCACGTGCTGGCCTGCGATCTATCCTCCGGGAAGTTCCAGGATCTCGGCATTGCTCCGGAGCGCGAAGGCATCCTGACCATGAACATGGATGCGCGCCGCGGTAGAATCTTCGGCCTGACTTGGCCGAGCGGCCGGTTCTTCCGCCTCGATGTGGCGGCGAAACAGATGAAGGACTTCGGGAAAGTATCGTTGGAAGGCGAGAACGGCAGGGGCCCAACCTACCGCACGATTTGCCGGTCGATTGCCGTCGATCCGGAAACCGGTTCGGCCTATTTCTCGACCGGCGAAGGCGCCATCCTGCGTTACCGGGCCGACAGCGATCTCCTCCAAAACGTCGCGGGTGAAGATCTGAAGAAGGACTATTTCGGGCTTTATGATCCAACCTCGCCGGGCCACATGGGTTACAACTGGCGTCAAACGGCTTGGCATCCCGCGACGAAAACCATCTACGGCGTGCACGGCAACTCCGGTTACCTCTTCCGCTTTGATCCGCGCGAGCCGCGCTTGGAAGTGCTCGAACGCTTGACATCTGAGCCGTCCAAGCGCAGCGGGATGTTCGACCAATTCAGTTACGGCTATCTCGGTTTCACTCTCGGCCCGGACGGAAACACGCTGCACTATCTCACCGGCGGCCCGATCTACGTCGATGGCAAACGGCTGAAAGGCAAAGAGAGCACCGCGATGGGCGAAGCCAAGGGACTGGAGAACTTGCATCTCGTGACTTTTGACATTCGCGCCGCCAAGTACACCGATCACGGACCCATTTTCTTTGAAAACGGCCACCGCCCGCTCTACGTGAATTCGATTGCGGTCGGCAAAGATGGAACCGTCTATTTCCTCTCCCGAGTCACAGAGAGCGGCCACACGCGAACAGACCTGGCGAGCGTGCCCGGTCCGTTGCGGCGCTAATTCTAATTCGCTTTCAAGCTCAGACGAATCCCCCTCTCCCCATCCGATGGGGAGAGGGTGTCCGCAGGACGCGTGAGGGGTGATTGAGAATCAGCCGCAGGATCTGTGTCCCATTCATGGGAACACCGAATCCCAATATCGGCGAAAGCCGAGGAAGTATTGAAGTCGCAAAGGATGGAGAGATTGGGCCGTGGGCACCAGAACCACGAACTTGAGGTCCCGGCGACAGCGTTTTGGACTGCGGTGACGGAGCTTGCGAAGTCACCGCTTTGGCTGCGGGGCGTCCAAAGGCTCCAAACTTGTGAATTCGTTCCCGTGGCCAGACTGCGGCGCGCACGGGGTGACGCGCCCACATTGAGGTTTGCGGGAATCGTCAGTGTGGCTGGCACCGCCTATGCGCATGCTCAAAGTCGAAGCGGGCCGCGTGCCCGGAAAGAAAACGTCCATTGCACTGACCGAAGCAATTTAGGGTATGCGAGAATCGTCAAGCTGGCGAAAAGACAGAATTGTCGCAACGGGATACGTGAAGCGTGATTCGTGAAACGCAACGCGCTGTTTGAAAATCGTGGCTGGCAACTGACAACTCTCATGAACGACTTTCGTTACGGACTTCGCATGCTGGCCAAGACGCCTGGTTTCACCGCAGTGGCGGTGCTGACCCTCGCCCTGGGGATCAGCGCCAACACCACGATCTTTTCGATCATCAGCGCCATGTTTTTCCAGCCGCTGCCCGTGAAGGACCCAGACCGGCTGGTCCTGGTGCTCCAGAAAAGCGCTGTTTGGAAGATGCCGCACGGGCATTCGTGGCTCGACTTCAAGGACTATCGCGAACGCGTTGGCGCCTTCGAAGATGTGATCGCCACGTTTATGACACCCGTCCATTTCAGCGCGCCGGGCCAACAACCCGAACGCGCTTGGATCGAAGCCGTCAGCGGCAATTACTTTTCCATGCTGGGTCTCGAGCCTGCGCACGGCCGCTTCTTTCAATCCGGCGAAGGCGAAAAACCTGGAGCGGATCCGCTGATCGTTTTGTCGCACACTTACTGGCAACGGAAGTTCGGCGGCGATCCAGCGGTAGTGGGCCGAACCGTCCACGTTAATGGTGGCCCCTACACCGTTATTGGAATCGCTCCGGAAAAATTTCTCAGCGCGCAGATGTCCATCGCCGTGAACGCCTTCGTGCCCGCCTCGATGGTTGGCCGCCTCCGGGCGGGTGGAGAGGAATTTTTGCGCAGCCGAGGCGCTCCTGCGTTCAAAGTCTTTGCGCGGCTGAAGCCCGGCGCGTCGCTCTCCCAAGCCCGCGCGGCGGTCGATATCGTCGCCAAACAATTGGCGAAGGACTATCCCGACGAGCACAAAGAAGCGCGGGTGTTCGTGGTTCCGGAACGGCACTGCCGGCCTGAGCCAACGTTCAGCGAGTTCATGCCCATCGTCAGCTCGGTCTTCATGGTGATGGTGGGGTTGGTGCTGCTGATCGCTTGCGCCAATGTCGCCAACCTGATGTTTTCCCGCGCTTTGTCGCGGCAACGGGAGATGAGCATTCGCACGGCGATTGGCGCCTCGCGCGCCTGTTTGATCCGCCAACTGTTGGTCGAAAGCGTGTTGCTCGCGGTCGCCGCCGGCGCCGTAGGTTTCCTGCTGGCCTCCTGGGCGGGCGGCCTGATGAGTCGATTCACTCCAACGGGCGATATTCCCATCCGCTACGACGAAAGATGGGATTGGCATGTGCCGGTGTTCACACTTGTCGTGTCGGTGCTGGCGGGCGTCGTCACGGGCCTGGCGCCGGCGTTGCGGGCGACCAAGCTCGACGTCCAAACCACGCTCAAGGAAGGCGGCGCGGCGATGCTTGGAACTTCGCGGCACTTCTTACGGAACGCGCTGGTGGTTTCACAGGTTGCGATTTCTCTCTTTGTGCTGGCGGCCGGGGGACTGTTTGTCCGCAGCCTGCATCAGGTCGCAGGCATGGACTTGGGCTTCCGCAAGGATCACTTGCTGATGGCATCGCTCGATCTCAACCTCCAAGGGTATGACGACGCCCGCGGCAAACGCTTCTGTGAACAACTGATTGAACAGGTCAAAGCGCTGCCCGGGGTGCGATCGGCCAGCTTGGGTCAAAGCGTGCCGTTTGATTACGGCTTCGAACTCTCGTCGGTCGCGTCGGAGGAAAAGGCCGGCAACAAGGACAACTTCGGCACGACGCATTGCAATCGTGTCGATCCCGAATACTTCCGAACGATGGGCACCAGGCTTTTGCGCGGCCGTGTCTTCACCGAACACGACAACGAATCCGCGCCGAAGGTCGCGGTCATCAACACGCTGATGGCCGAACGCCTCTGGCCGGGTCAGGACCCGTTGGGCAAACGCTTTCGCTGCTGGAACCCGGAAGGCGAACTTTGGCAAGTCATCGGCGTGCTTCCCACAGCCCGCTACGTCATGATCGGCGAAGAGCCGCGGCCTTACTTCTACACGCCCCTGGCCCAGCACTACGTCTCTCCGATTACTTTGCACGTCTGGACGGCCAGCGATCCGGCGGCGCTGTCCGCCAGCGTGCGGAAGGTTTTGAGCGAGCTCGATCCGCACCTCCCCATCTACAACCTCCGAACGATGGAAGAGCACTTGCGCAGCAGCGCCTTCGCCATGTTGCCACTCCGCATGGGCGCGACGCTGGCCGGCGTGCAAGGCCTGCTGGGCCTCTTGCTCGCGGTGATGGGGCTCTATGGCGTGGTCTCATTCGTCGTGGGCCAGCGCACGCGCGAAATCGGCATCCGTGTGGCCCTGGGCGCGCGAAAGCTGGACATCTTTCGTTTGGTGGTTCGCGACGGCTTGCGCCTCACCTTGATCGGCATCGTCATTGGCCTGGCGGCGGGGCTTGGGATCTCCGGAATTCTTGGAAAAGTCCTCTACGGACTGACGCCGGCCGCGACGCCCGTGCTCGTGGTCACGGTGCTCACGCTCGCCATCGTAGCTCTGCTGGCCTGCTACGTGCCCGCGCGCCGAGCGACCAAAGTCGATCCCATGGTGGCGCTGCGCTATGAGTGACACGTGGAGCGCGCGAGCGGAGTAGCAGAATCAGATCGATCATGGCCGGGAGCCAAGAATCCGCTCCTTAACAGCGTCCCAAGTTGTGAACTCGTCCGGATGCTGCCGAAAGTGCTCCATGCGCCGGTCAAGCTCAGCGATGATTTCCCGCGAGACGGGCGCTTCCGACGGGTGAGCTTCGAGATCGTTCCAGAGTTCCGAAACAAAGATAAGCTTCTCGGACGGTGAGAGACGCTGAACCTCAGGAAATCGCTCAAGAATCATGCCGGCAGTATAGCGACTTCAAACGACTTGGCAACGTCTGGGACAGATCGGCATCCGGATGTCTGAAGACCCATCCCACTCAAGCGGTCAGTCGGCCAATCGCGGTGGTCGTCAACAACGTGGATCCACGGACGATTGCCGCTCTGCAATGGGAGGCGCCCAAAGGTGGTTTCCTGATATTGCATTCCTCGGACCGACTCGGACCTTCTGCCAAGTGGCGCGGCATGGCGTATCCGCCATCTTCCGTGGGTCCAATCTTGGTTCCGATAACTGCCACCAACGCGGCTGGATTTTACCGGCTTTTAGGTCACACCCCGAGTCGCCTGGGCGGCATTCAGTTGGTGAAAGGCTGGTGGTTCAATTAGTCGATGCGAGTTCGGCGCCTCGCCGCTCAGGACTTCACTGGCGTGGCGGCAGCAGCGGGAGACGCAGGCGCGCTCAGGGCGGACAATTCGGCTTCGAACAGTTCGCGCGGACGGGCATTCAGATCGGCGGCAGAAATCTTCCCTTCGTCCACCTTCTTCAAGAGCGCCTTCTGCGCGAGGTAATCTTTGTTCGTCACGCCGGCTTTGCTCTGGAGCATCCTCCAGGCTTTGCGGCGTTCGACCGCGAAGAGCACCATCTGTCGCGACACCGCGTAATACTTCGGCTTCTCGTTCACCTCGGCCTTGATATAGACGCCGAAGTTGGGGACGTAACTCCGGTGGTTCGGATTGAACACGCGCCGGTGAACCACATCGTCCTGCGTAATCAGCGTCAGCATGTCGTCGAAATGCCGCATCGACTTGGCTTCCTCCTCGGAAATCGATTTCACGTGCTTGCGGAAGCGGCCTTCGGTGAGCGCCCAGTGCGCCACGCCGAAGTTGTACGCCTCTCCCGTGGCTTTGAATTTGGTCCGCCACCAATCGCGATCGGGCGTCGGATTGCCTTTGATGTCGAAAGCTTCCTGCGACGTCTCGCCTTTGCGCGGGTTGAAGACGAATTCCGGCATGCCGCGCGCATCCCGAACGAGCTTGGCTTGGTCCGCCGACATGTTGTCGCCGACGGCGTGCTCCGGTTGGCAAGTTGTGTAACTTTGGAAGAAAGCGGTGCCGCGGTATTCGAGGCCATCCAGGAGAGCCTTGTAGAGCTTGGCCGCGTTGGCCATGGAAACTTGAGCGACGAAAGGTGAGCCGTGACCGCTGGTGAACGCCTCGGCCACGCACTTCTTCTCGATCAACTTGCCTTGGGAAGCGACGCCGAACTGGTTCATGTCATAGCCGCCCAGCATCGTGGAGGAGTCGGAGTTCTGACCGCCCGTGTTCGAATACACCTGAGTGTCGAGCATGAGCATCTTCACATTGGGCCGGTTTTGCAGGATGACCTTCGAGACGTTCTGGAAGCCGATGTCCCCGAAAGCGCCGTCGCCGCCGATCACCCACACCTTCGGCAACTCGCGGATTTCCTGGTCTGTCATCAGCGCGTCGTCCATGTGGGTGAACATGAAGTAATCCTGCGGCGAGACCACCTCTGCGGTCTTGTCGAGCAAGGCGTCGCAAAGGCGCTCCGGGACTACCGAGCGGCGTGCATGGTTCAGGATGAGCGACTCACCGAGCAGCCAACTGATCGTCGCGCCATCTTGGAAGAGCGAGTTCATCCAGGGGTACGGATGGGGATTGGACGGAGGCGTCGAGCCATAGACCGTATTGCAGCCGGTGCTGGCGCCCATGAACATGACGGACATACCGTTGGCGCGCCGGCCATCGATGGCCTGAAGGTGCTTGTGGTTGAAGGCATCCTGCCGCATCACAGCCACCATGGCCTGGACGACGGTCTCTTCGGTGATCGGTCCCTTTTGCGCTTCGTAGGCGGAAATGCGTTTGGCCGTGTCTTCGTCGTTTTCCCCGCCCAAGCCCAGGAGCGTGTGCGCCACGGTCTTGCGGAAGATTTCGTATTGGTCGGGCGCCCTCTCTTTGAGCACCCGCAGCTTTGCCGGTCCTTCTTGTTCGAGGCGGTTCGCTTTGGCGGCCAGGCGGTCGGCTTTCTTATGATAAAGCGGGCGCATGTAAGCCTCGGTGACCGAAGTGCAGGCGCGGAGGACGCTCTTTTCGCCGCAGCCGGCGCAGGCGCCGTCGCCTGACACCAAGGCTTCGTAATTCCGGCGGACCATGAGGTGGTTGCGCAACGCGGCTTCGCGGGATTGCTCGGGCGAATCGTCGGTGTAAAGGCCAAGGAATTTCTGCGGCGTATCGGGCAGCATGCGGGAGAAAATCTGCGCGGTTGTATGCTTCGCGTTGAACTCCTCGGTTTCAACAGTCATGCGCAGCGCGTCGTGGTCGCCGCAAACTTGCACGCATTCGCCGCAACCTTTGCAGAGGTCGGAGACAAAGATCGAGAACAAGCCGCCGGAGCCGGCTTGCTTGGTCTCCAGCGAGCGGAAGACGGCAGGAACGGCGGTGTAGGCGAGCGGCAGTTGGTCGATGATACCCATGAATTCGCCGCGCGCTTGTTCGGAAATGTCCGCGAGGCGGCCAACCTCATCGCGAATGATCTCCTTGAACGGCAGTTTTTCTTTCTTCTGCACGGCGGCGTTCATCCGGGCGCGGGCGCGCTCCTCGACGCTCTTGAGTTCCTGGATCAATTTGCCGCGCTCAGCCACGTCTTTGACATAGTGAACCGCGGCGGTCTTGAGCACGGTTCCGACTTCCTGCGCGGTGTTGGGCAGCGCCGTGTCCGGGCAAACGCTAATGCATTCCATGCATTGCGTGCAGTTTTCCGCGATATAGACCGGCGTCTCGCGGCGGGCCACATATTTCGATTGCGTCGCGCCTGAACCCGCGGCCATGACGCCGCAAGAGGCCAGGGCGCCGGAAGGTTGGTGATAGCCAAGCCCGCTCCGGTATTCCTTGTCGAACTTGCTCCAAGTTTGGAATGGCGCGCGGTTCTGGCCGGCAGGCATCGCAACGCCTCCAATAGGGCTCCCCACACTGCAACCGGCGGTTGGGATCATCTCTTGGATACCCAGCGGCCACACTGGCGGATTGCGCATGCTGGAACGGTCCGCGTCTTCTGATCCGCCGTATTTGATTTCCTGGACCCGGTTGAAACCGTCGTCCATCACCTTCATGTTCGAGGCGACGACGGCGTCGCCGAACCGACCGAACTTTTTCTCGTACTGCTTCCGGACGGTTTTGTGGAACTGTTCTTCGCTGATGCCGTACTCTTTGAGGAACGGCGAGACGCGGAAGAACGCGCCCAGGAATGAATTCCCTTGCATGCGCAGTTGCAGTTCGGGGGTTTGCGTGGCCCCGCGCGCGATCTCGAAACCAGGGAGGATAAATACCCGGATGTTGTTATCCTTGATAAACTGCCGGTGCAGTTTCGGAATCCGCTGCCAGGCTGTCTCCGGAGTGTCGCT
>JACQWK010000743.1 GCA_016209525.1 Verrucomicrobiota bacterium | reverse complement strand
CTATGAAGGAAGGGGTTGGCGTGGCTTTCATCATCATGGGACCTTATGTATCGCCACCTATGGGTTCCTCGTCGCCGAGCGGAACCGTTTTTCCCCCTCGACACATGTCGGCAATATTGGACTACGCACCCCGCAAATCCCGCCGCACTTCCACCCCCGTGGCTCTGCGTATCCGGCCCGAACGCCATAACCCTTCCTCGATTGCGACGATCCGCATACGCGTGGCGATCCCCCTAATCCGGCAGCTCCCCTGCTGCCCGTTTTGTGGGCCAAAACTTTTATAACACAGTAGTATTAGACCGCTGTGATCTTAGCTACTGCGTCTGAGCCGGCAGAGGCAGATCTGAATTGAAACTGACCGCGACGATTTGCCAGCCATTGGTTCCGCGACGAAAGACGACGAGCTGCTTTCCAGTGTCCGGCGGCAGACCCTTTAGCGTGAGCGTGTACGCGCTCATGCCGTAAGCGAAATTACCTTCGCCAGAAACCTGCACGTTCGAGAAACCAAACGCCTCGATTGGTGGAAACGCATCTCCCCATTTCCGGATATCTTTCCGCCCGCGCACGGCCGGCCCATTTGGCGGTTGAAACACAGCGTCCTCTGCGTACTGCGCTGCCCATCCCGCCCAATCTCCGGCACGAAGGAGCTTCACGGTAGCGTTAAACATTCCTGCCAGCGTTGATATGTCATCGTTCGACAAAGATGTTGCGACTCTACTCATATTTGGCGTCTCCTTTCGAATGATTCACGTTTCCATCTGCGCGAGTGTTCCTCTACCAGACCGAATCAGGAGTTGAATCATCGGCGTCCTCGCGGTCTGGCGGTCTAACGGCCTGACGATCAGCCGCAAGCCGCGCGAACAAACTCTGTCGGACTGGGTCACCGTGCCGCGCGGCTTGACGGCTGCATCGTGGTGTTGGGCGGCCCTCCAATACGATCTTATTGACCGCCCGTCAATGTGGCCTCGGGCAATTCAATACAATGACGCTTCACCGCTTGCTCAAGCATGCCTCGTAAGCCACCAATTGTTCTTGGTATTCCTCACAGCCCGCAATAAACGAGGTGGAGTTGCCACCGCAAGAGCCAGGCTTGTTCTTCTCTGACCATTCAAAGCCAGCATAGTGCCCTGAGCCAGCGGAATAAGGATTCTCCGGTTCCAACTTGTTGCAGTCACGTGATGTGCCAGCCTCCTTAGCGTCTTCGCGGTCAGAGGACGAATTAGATGAACAGGCAACTCCCATGAGGAGCAAGAGACCAAGAATGCAGTGCTTCAAGTTTCTATTCATGGACGATGACTCCTTCCGCCGAACGGCCAACCGCTGACGCGGGCCGGGAGTGTTCTTGCATGCCGTGCCCGGGCTAGCTGTTTACTTGCCTGAGATCTGCTCGATGATGTAACCCCACTCAAACTTACCGCCTGGCCTTCCTAAATGGCTGAAGTAGACAGATTCCTTGATCTCTCTCGATTGGCCCGGAGGGACACTCTGGAACAGCCAGGCTGAAGACTCCCCAACGGTTTCGCATTGATTTGCAGCGAGACAGTCCTTCATCGTGATTCGAAGACGCAGGTCCGTTAAAGTGTAGCGGCCGGATTTGTTGCGGATCCGACCGACCAGTTCGAAGCTCTCAGCGCTGTAAGTTTGTGGCAAGAGACGCAACTCAATCAGATCAAGTTCGTTCGCGGCAATTCGTTTCTTTGACGCTTCCTCCTCCTGTAGATGGTTGAAATACCAGATCAACACCAAACCTACAAGAACGCCGACACAGATGAGTAGCGCTTTACCAAATCGTGGAACTGCAAGGCCGACGATGACGATGATGACGATCAGAACAACCCACAACATTGAGTGCTACCTTTGAACCAGCGCCGTCCGCCCAACGGCCAAGCGATCAGCGGCAAACGGTGCGGGCGTCACCTGTAGGCAAGACAAAACCGTGGCGCGCCGATTCGCGGCTGCGTCATGGTGTTGGGCGGCATCAGGAGTGGTCGCTCGCGTGAAACGCACTCGCGAACTCTTCAGGAATAGCAACAGCCGAGAGAGCGTAGGTATTGAGGAAAAGCTTCATTTCGTACCACACTTCACGCAAGTTGTTCTTAATCCAAAAGAAGCTGACGCCGCCAAGATTCTGACGAGCCGCGCTTGTAAAGCTGCCGTTGTTATTCACTGAATAAAGCCCCGCTTGGAGATTGGTACCGTGCTCCAAGCTAACGAAGAGATCGTCAGCGATTACAAGTAGATTCCGTGTGTCGCTTCGAAACTTCCCGTAGCCTTTGTTCACAGCGAACTGCACTCTTTCCCAAGGAGCGATGGATCTGGCCTCTGCATGCAAGTGCTTGCCCTGTTGCTTTCGGTCACCAGTCTTTTCAGCGTCCGATAGTTCACCCTCCCAGGAAGGGGACTTAACCTCCACGAATACATTCGCGCCAGATGGTGGCTTAACCGTGAACTCACCCTCCCTGCCGTTTGCCCCGACTGGCTTCCACTCCACAACTGGGAAGTGGTTCCGGGAAAAAAAGAATGCAACCCGTAGTTCGGCTAAGGCGGAGTGGCGTTGACGTGCGTTTCCGCGGAGAGCCCCCACGTAGTTTTCAAACTGCCCCTGAACTTGAGCGAAACTCAGAACACGTTCAACTTCGTCCGCCCACGTTTGGTCAGATGGAAACTGGTCCTCCGTGCTCCAGGCGGCTCCATCACGAATAGTCGAAGTAAGCGGACCGAGCTTCACACCTTCCGGAACGCCGGAACGCTGCACCGCCGCCTGACGAGCACGGGTTTCCAAAATCGCCTCTCGAAGTTCGTCGTGTGTCACCGGTCTTCCTCCCACGCCGCACATTGGTCCGCCCAACGGCCTGGGCCTCAGCCGCGAGCGGCGCGCAGCCGAAACCAACAAAAGCTGCAACGCCGATAGCGCCGCTCGTCGGCTGCAGGCCATTGTTAGCCGGTTTACTGGGGACCTACCGCTCCCGAAACCAAGTTGCATTACGCGTCGGTCCGGTCGGTCCCCAAAAGCATTTCGGGCGACCGGCGTCAGCGCGCCGGGACCGGCCGACTTAACCTCGCTTGCGAACGACAAGAGGGAACACCGATCTACGCAAGACGAAAAGTTTCCTGGCGGCCGCCTCGGTGTGGCCCCAACTGACAAGGCCACCACGCACCTTAAATCTCAAGCCACCCCGCCTGCCAACGACAAGAATAGCAACACCTCGATCCGGCTAATGCATTGCCGCTCACCTGCGGCACGCGCGAGTCACGATACAACCGAGCGCGAGGGGCACGCTCGAGCGGGCCGTGGTGCCGTCAGGTGCAGCCGCCTGTTAGCCGGCGATCCCGGAATCGGCATCATGGTTTCAACGCTTATCAACTTTCGTCGGACGTTGCTCCCCCGCCGTCGCGAGTCAGGAGCAGAAGCATCGGATGGAATGCGCACGCCAAGGCAAGGAGAACGTACCATCCAGTGCCTGCTGTAAGCAGGTCAGGAAACAGCTTAGCCACCACCAAGCCAGTCACAAATGCGGCGCCCGTCAATAGCTTCAGGTCGATGAATCCGAGCCGATTCACTTGTTTGTTGAGTTCCCCAAGAACTGACATAGCTTCCTCCGATTATCTATTCAAAGTGACTTGCGCAGACCGCGCCCGGCTAACGGTCTGGCGATGAGCCGCAAGCGGCGCGAGCCGTCAGTGTTAAGTTCGACGAAACCAAGACGCGCCGATTGCCGACTCCATTGCCGTGTTAGCTGGCGTTCCACACATGCGCGTTAGGTTCAAGTGCGCTCGGCAGACCCTCCAAGTATTGAACATCGAGTACAAATTGATTGCCCATCAGATTTGTTGTTTTTTGGGCATCCTCTGAGTCCCGGAACTGAATCATCATGTCAAACCGGGTGTCGCCGGGTTTCATCAACGGTGGCCCGAGCAATGTTCCGGTACAGGCGATCTCCAACTGGGTTCTCATGTCCTCGAGCTCTGCCCTGAAATCGACCCACCAGGAATCCTCCGATCTACGGAACGTCTTCAAAGAGTGAAGGTAATTGCCGAGCTTTTCGCCTGCCTTCCTCAGCCGGTCTGTAATCGGCGTGAAATAGAAAGATACCAAGAGCGTTCCAGAGTATTCGTCATGAACTCCCAGCCTGACCACTTTGTTGCCGACCTGAAAGGCTCGTTCCAGACTCCGTCCGAGTTCTGCAACTCGCCAACCCTTCTTCTTACGCTTCGATAGGTGTTTTGCTGCGTCGAGGTATTCCTCCATTCGGGCCTCGATACCGCAGCGCAATTCAAATGCCGCGTAGAAGAGTCCCTCGCTCGTATTCTCGGCGAGGCGGGCCGACGCTCGCGAGAGATAATCTCGTGCTCCGATTTTGTACTGCACTGTCGTTGTTCAGCTAACGGACCTGGCGCTCAGCCGCGCGGCCCGCACGCGAAAGAGTAACGCACTTGCGAAAACGGTGGCGCGGGCCGCGGCGACCGCAGCGCCGAGTTAGCCGGCTGAGGGTCGCGTAGGTGCATTGCTGATCACTTCCGCCGTCGAGTTTCGTCTCTCCGCCGGAGCTCCTCCCGGACACTCCACAGCCGCTCCATGATGTCCTGCGCAGTTCGCCCGTCGACGTTTGTAGCTCTATACCATTCCGCAAGGTCGACGGATTTCTCCGCAAGCGCGATTCGTTCGTACGCATTTCCTGCCTGGCAAAACGCGCGCGATCCATTGGTGAACTGTTCGGCTCCGGACAGATCGACACCGAACTGCTTCACGAAGCGATCCGCTTGATCAGCGAGGATGATCGCCTCTCGTCCGAGCTCGGCATCAGTCTTTGTGTTATTCATCGGACGGCCCCTGGATTGGTTCAGCCGGCTAACGGCTCAACGTTCAGCCACAAGCTGCGCGAGCCGAACAGTTGTCGCATCCCGAATCGTTATCGAGCAGCTTGCCGGCCGCAATGTTAGCCGGCGTTGAGGTCCCAAGCCTGCTCATCGTACCACCGGCCGTTAAACTCCGCCCAGCCCTTGACGAACCTTTTCGCGAGAGCGTCAAGGTCCCGAATGGGCACGACGCGTCTATTCCTAATCGGAAACGTGACCGCCGCGTCCCCCGATCTCGTCTCGCGAAGATGCTTCTCGCTAAAGTAAAGGACCAGTCCGATGTGAGCGTGGTAAGGGGTGCCATCGGCTGCGGATTTTTGCAGGCGTTGAAGCACTCGTTCAATAACGAGCTGCGGACCGAGAACTTCGACCATCCCATTAAGGATCACGACGACACCATCGGCAGCTGAGATCCCAAAGAGGGACTTCGTGTCTCGGATCTGCCGATTGGCCTCCGCCAAGCCATCTGAGAGGGCTGTCGCCACGAGTTGTGTTGCTCTGGCGAAGAGCTGATCGCCGTTGGGTTTCGTCCTGAATAATTGACGAACGTCATATTGGCCAGGCGGCAGATCGAAGCCTTGCTGCTTTAGAAACCCAATAAACTTCGGAGTAGTGTCGGTTTCAAGAGTCTTGATTTCGCAGATGACGCTTCGGTGGTCGAGCAAGAAGTCAGCACGCTTGAGCGCCGGGCTCTGTTCAATGGGTAACGCGTCGATCTCTTCAGCGTCCGGCAACGTCCGACAGAACTCGATAAACCGCGTGGCCAGTGTTCCCATATTGCGCAATGTTCTCGCTTGTCCGGCTAACGGCTTAACGTTCAGCCGCAAGCCGCGCGAGAAAACTGTTGCAAGCTTACATTACCGTTGCGCGCGGTTTGGCGGCTGCAACGTTTTGTTAGGCCGCGTCCCAACGTCACACCCGTAGACCGCGCGAAACTGATCCCGAACAAGTCTGGCACAGACGTCGTGGTATTGAGCAAGCGTTAGCTTGTAATCCTGCTGTCGTTGACGTTGAAGCCGATGCTCCGCCTTGAGGCACGTCGCGCAAGTTTCGCAGTACCGCCGTCGAAAGGCACGTCCTCTTGGTACGACATCCGCGCACCAATAGATCGAACCCTTTGCGATCGGTGAATTGCACTTTAGACAGTGCCAATCCCGCCTTGCTCGTGCACTCTTAGTTGGGTTATCGACGTGCTTTGGCGGGGATGGTGGCGAAGGCATGTCCTTTGGCAGAGGCAAGAGCGTCTCCGGTGCGGCCCGACAAAACAGCCACAGCGGTTTGCCGACCAGATAGCCACCGAACCCCAATCCAACAACGGCAAAGAACCCCAGAATCGAGTATGGGCTGTCATGTGGAACTGAGCCCGGAGGCCTGCGGTTGTACGACGAAACACGCGTGCCATCGGAGCGGGTGTAACTCCTAACGTGGACGGAATACGGCGTGAGATTAGCCCGGGCAAATGAAATCGCGATGATCGCGGCGACGAGCAGGAGGGCGCCGCCAGGGAGCCTCGAAGAGAGCAACCCTGAGAGCCTGGCCTTGGCGATGTAGTATTTTGCTGGCTTCATACTTTCAGCGGCCTAACGTCTCTGGCGCTCAGCCGCGAGCGGCGCGAGAGTTACTTTGCATCAAGCCGAAACCTATGCGCGCCGCCCGCCGGCCTGCAGCGCCTTGTTGGGCCGCCTCGTCTTGGCGGGCTTCCGCCGCGGCACCCTCTTCACCACGCGCTTTGGCGGAAAGGATACGGT
>JACQWK010000749.1 GCA_016209525.1 Verrucomicrobiota bacterium | reverse complement strand
GCATCAAGCTTCTCGAATCCTCCCTCTCCTCCATCCGATGGAGGAGAGGGAGGATTCGAGAAGCTTGATGCACCGTTTCGTAGCGGCGGGCGTCCCGCGTGCCGTAGAGGGCGCGCGTCTCGCCGCCCGGCAGAGGCCTCAAATCCTACCGTCGTGTTGAATTCCACGCTGAAAGCGTGTTTTGAAAATGCTTCTTGGGTGGAACAGGACACTGGCCTGTGGCGGCAGGCTGCCGGCCTTCCGACATTTTCGGCGGCAGGTTGCCGCCGAAAACGGGCTGGTAGCCCGTTCCACCCATTTTCAAAACACGCTCTGTGTCCTCCGGGCGAGACGCTTCGGCTCTACGACAGGCGGGACGCCCGCCGCTACGCCCAACAACTACCCGAAGAGCCGGCCCTTCAGCGCTTGACGACTCGAGGCCGGAGCGACAGCTTGCGCCGGACACGACCCATGAAATGGACTCGCTACGGCCCGGACGCTCTTCTCTTCCAATTCGCCGACCACACGGGAGATGCCGCCTTTGCGCAAGGCCGGGCCATTGTCGCCGAGCTCGAGAGACGCCCGCCGCCGGGACTCAGGGAGTTCGTGCCCGCCTTCACCACCCTCCTCATTGAATTCGACCCTGAAGAAGTGCCAGAGCCTTCGCGAATTGCGCCAGAGTTGGCGGCCCGATTCGAGGCCGCCTCCCAGTCCGAGCTTCCCCCTGCACCCATCAAAGAAGTCCCTCTCATTTACGACGGCCCGGATCTTGACCGCGTCGCTCAAGTCTGTCACCTGACGACCGCCGAAGTCTGCCGCCTTCATTCGGACCCTATCTACAAGGTTTATATGCTCGGATTCTCCCCGGGTTTTCCTTATCTCGGCGATCTGGATTCCCGGTTGCACACACCGCGCCTGGCCTCGCCGCGGACACGAGTGCCTGTCGGCTCCGTAGGGATTGGCGGAGCGCACACGGGGATTTACACGGTGGAGAGTCCGGGCGGCTGGAATCTCATCGGCCACACCGCACTGAGAATCTTCGATCCGAGACGAGCGGGAGCCGGCCAACCATGGGAAGCGATGTTCTGGCTCAGGCACGGAGACCGCGTGCGATTTGTGCGCGTTTGAAAAATGGGTGGGACGGGCTACCCGTCCGTTTTAGGCGGCGACCTGCCGCCAGAAGACCCGGCGGGCTGGTAGTCCGCCGCAACAGGCCGGTGGCCTGTTGCACCTAGAGTTGTTTGGATATGCGTTAAGAAAATACCGCGTGAATGGCACTGAAGTATTGAAGGTGATCGACCCCGGCCTTGGCGCCACGGTGCAAGACCAAGGCCGTCCGGGTTGGCGGCGCTTTGGTGTGCCCGCGAGCGGCCCCATGGATGACCACGCCGCCGCTTGGGCGAATCGATTGCTGGATAACCCGCCGGAGGCGCCCGTATTGGAGCTGCTCTTGCAGGGCGCAAAGCTCGCTGTCCTTGCCGATTTCTGGATCGCCATTACCGGCGCTGACGCGCAATCCAATTTGCCAATGTGGCGAGCCTGCCACGCGAAGACCGGGCAGATCATCCAGTTCCCGCGCGAACGCTCAGGCGTTTGGATTTACTTGGCCGTCGAAGGTGGAATCGTAGCTGAACGATTTCTCGGCAGCGCCAGCGTTTATCCACGAGGCGAAATTGGAAAAGCGGTCGCCAGGGGTGAGATTCTTCACCGCAGATGCGGATCGTCTTTCAAACCGGTGCCGGCCGTGGCGAGTCGGAGCGTGGCCTGGGGCGAGCGCCGAAATTACGATGCGCCGCCGGCGTTGAAAGTGTGGCCTGGACCGCAATTCGATTTGTTTTCGCAGGCTGATCGTGAACGCTTTTTTTCACAGGAGTGGGTGGTCACGGCGCAGAGCGATCGAGTCGGTTATAGGCTCGCTGGGCCGCGCTTGGGTTCAGAAGAATCCCAAATCATGAGTGAACCGGTGCGCGTTGGGACTGTCCAAGTCCCCGCGAGCGGGCAGCCCATTGTCATGATGCGCGACGGACCGACGGTTGGAGGCTACCCAAAGATTGGGATGATCGATCCTGGAGATCTGGCCTGGCTGGGGCAATGCCGGCCTGGGACGAAAGTGCGGTTTCACATGACGGGTGATCTTCGCGAACATTGCCGCTGAGCCCCCCTCTGCCGTTGAATCAAAAGACAACCGGACGTGTCTTGCTTCTAATCGTGTTCGTACTCTTACTCCGCAACTCCGTTGAGAGATTAAGATTAGGAGTAAGAGTAAGGGCAAGACGTGCTCGGGATGGGATAGAACTCACGTCCGTTGCTACACGGTTCATGGAGAGCCTCGGTGAAGCTTAGATTCTCCCGGCGCTTGACCCCATCTGGCGCGTTCCTTAGAGTCGCACCCTCACGACATGAAACTTGCGTTCATCGGCACACTGGCGGTTCTGCTGGGCGGCCAGGCATTGGGCGCCCAACCGCGGGTGCTGAATGGTGTGATCGCCCGAGTCAACGACGCGGTCATCACTTACAAAGACGTCCAAAACCGTATCGGCCCCAACCTCGACTTCCTCCAACGCCAATTCGCCGCGCAGCCTGCCGCCTACGAACGGAAGCTCCGCGAGTTGGAGCAGAGCGCCATCGACGAACTCGTGGAAGAACAGTTGATCCTGCACGAGTTCAAAACCGCGGGGTACAATCTCCCGGAAAGCTACATCGACGAAGAGGTCGATAAGATCATCCGCACCGACTACGGAGATCGGGCGACCATGACCAAGACGCTTCAGGCCCAAGGACAGACCTACGAAGCTTACCGAAACAAGCTTAGGGAACGGTTCATTGTCTCGGCGATGACGCGCCACCACGTCCCGAGAGAACCCACCATTTCTCCCCACAAGATCGAAATCTACTGGGTCCAAAACCGAGAAAAGTACAAGGTCGAAGATCAAGTGAAGCTTCGCATGATCGTCGTGCCGAACCGGCCGAACGAGCCGGGTTTTTCCGCCAAGAAACTGGCGCAGGAAATCCTGGCGAAAATCAAGGAGGGCGCTCCCTTCAGCGAAATGGCCAGAATCTATTCCCAAGGTTCCCAGAGCACGGAAGGGGGAGACTGGAAATGGATCGAGCGCTCGGTCCTGCGGTCTGACCTGGCCGAGAAAGCCTTCGCGCTGAAGCCAACCCAGCTCAGCGACGTCATTGAAGCTCCGGACGGATGCTACCTGATGCTCGTCGAAGGAACTCAACCCGCCCACATCAAAGCTCTGCCCGACGTGCGGAGCGAGATTGAATCCGCTCTAAAGGACGAAGAAATCAAACGCCTGCGCAAAAAGTGGATCGACCGTCTGAAAGCCAAGTCGTTTGTCATGATTTATCCGTTTTGAACGCGTGGCGTAGATATTCAATCTGCGCCACGGTTCTTCGAGACATATTCTAATTCGCTTTCAAGATGAGACGAATACCCCTCACCCCATCCCTCTCCCCATCCGATGGGGAGAGGGATGGGGTGAGGGGTAATTGAAAAAGCGCATTCACATCGAATCGTCTCATCTTGACTGAAAATTCGAATGAGCGCCAGGTGTGAGCCGCATCTGGTGCTTGGAGTGCGCATTCTGCCATGAAACCCTGGATCGGTATCACTTTGGGCGACTTGTCGGGGATTGGACCCGAGGTCGCCCTCCGAGCGCTTTCGCGACTGGATGCCGCTGATGACACCCGTTACCTTCTGATCGGAGACGGACCGTGCGTTGAGCGTCTTCTTGCGAGACTCGGACTGAAACTAGGCTTGCAGCCTTACGACGGACCCGCCAGCCGTGGAAGGTTTTTTCTCTTCGACCCAAAGACGGACCCGATGGAGGACGATCCGACGCCGGGGTCCGCGACGGCGGCGTTGGCGGCATTGTCCTACCTGACCGACGGCGCCATGCGCTGCTTGAACGGGGAACTGGACGCGCTGGTCACTGCGCCTCTGAACAAGGAAGCGATTATTCGCACGGGACGTCGGTTCATCGGCCAAACCGAGTTTCTCTCCGAATTGGCCCACACCGAACGCACCGCGATGATGCTGCTCGGCGACGATGACCGTGGACGCTGGCTGCGGGTTGCGCTGGCGACCACGCACTTGCCTTTGAAACACGTCCCCGACCAATTGACCCAAGCGAAGGTCGAAGTCGCAATCGATTTGGCCGCCCGTGCGTGCCAGGACTTGGACCTCGGTCGAGCGCGGATTGGTGTTTGCGGGTTGAATCCCCACGCCGGAGAGGGCGGCCAGATGGGAACGGAAGAAATCTCGGTGATCGCGCCGGCGGTGCGGGCGGCGCAGCAACGCCGGATCGATGCCGTGGGTCCACTCGCGGCGGATTCATTGTTCTATCAAGCTTTTCAAGGAGAGTACGATGCGGTGGTCGCCATGTACCACGACCAGGGGTTGGTTCCGCTCAAAATGATCGGATTCGAGCGTGGGATCAACTGGACGCTCGGTCTGCCCTTCATCCGAACCTCGCCCGACCACGGCACCGCTTACGACATCGCTGGCCAAGGCAAAGCCAATCCTTCGAGCATGCTCGCTGCGATCACCCTGGCCAAGCGCTTGGTCCGAAGGCGGGCGCAAAAGTCGGCGTAGCGCGGGCGTCTGAGGTCTGAGGATGCGTTAGGGTCTTTCCCCCTGCGATCTGAGGGGTTCACCCACTTCAGCGACCGTGCTCTATTTCCTTAGGATCGTGCGCGTTGAAAACGTTAGGCGAGGCTCTGCCTAAGCACAAAAAGCGCGGATCGGTCGATTTGATTTTCGCCTGTTTCCAGGATGGAGAACCATGATCGTTGGGAATGAAACTCCGGCCACGCGGCGGCCTGAGCTTTCCGCGGCCAAGCAGGCCTTGCTGGAAAGGAGGCTGCGCGGCGAATCGAGGGGCGTCGGCAAGCGTCCGACGATTTCCCGCTGTGCTCCATCCACCGGCGCTCCACTCTCCTTTGCCCAGCAGCGGCTCTGGTTCTTCAACCAGTTGGATCCCGCGAGTCCTCTCTACAACATGCCGACGATTCTGAGGCTCCAGGGCCAGTTCAACTTCGAGGCTTTCGAGCAAGCCCTGGACCGGATCGTGGCTCGGCACGAATCGTTGCGAACGCGCTTTCTCTCCACGGACGATGGTCCGATCCAGGTGATCGACCCGCCGTCGCCGTTCCGGACCGGACTTGCCAAACTGTCTGACCGCGGCGATGCCGAACGGAATGCCGAGCTGCAGAGTTTTTTGGCGCAGGAGTGCAGGCGCCCTTTTGATTTGACTCGGGATCGCCTGCTGCGGGCGTCGATTGCTCGATTGGGGGAGTTGGACCATGTCCTGGTCCTGAACATGCACCACATCGTTTCCGATGGCTGGTCGTGGGGCGTGTTTTTTCGCGAACTCACGTCGCTTTACGAGGCCTCCGCCAACGGGTGTTCCGCCGATTTGCCGGAACTTCCGATCCAATACGCCGATTTTGCAGTCTGGCAGCGGCAGTGGCTGCAGGGGGACATCCTGCAAAAGCAGCTCGGTTACTGGAGAAAGCGGCTGGCGGACGCGCCGGATTTCTTGGAGCTGCCGACGGACTTTCCGCGGTCGAGCTCCCAGACATTCCGCGGACAATGGCAATCGTTGCCGCTGTCGGGGCCGTTGAGCGAAGCCGTGAAGGTGTTCAGCCGGCGAGAAGGCGTGACCGTGTTCATGACTTTGCTGGCCGCGTTCAAGACGCTGCTTTGGCGGTACACGCAGCAAGACGATATTCTGGTCGGCTGCCCCATCGCCGGCCGCAACCACGTGGAAACCGAGCCGCTTATCGGATTCTTCATCAACACGCTGGTGCTGCGGACTTCGGTGTCGGGCAACCTGACGTTCCGCGAGCTGTTGCGCCAGGTCCGGGAGATGACGCTCGAGGCGTACGGCAACCAGGACTTGCCCTTCGAGAAATTGGTCGAAGCGCTGCGGCCGGATCGAAACCCCGCCTACTCGCCTTTGATCCAGGTGATGTTCGCGCTGCAAAGCGGGGCGAATTTCGATCTCAAACTGCCGGGATTGTCGATCACCCGGATCGAAGCAGCCACCGGCACAGCGAAGTTCGACCTGACACTTTCGGTGGATGATTTGGAGGCAGGTTTGGTGGCTTCGATGGAATATAACACCGATCTGTTTGAAGAAGTCACCATCACGCGGATGCTGGAACACTACCGGAATTTGGTGGAAGCGGTGACGGCAAATCCAGCGTTGCGATTGGCGGAGCTGCCGCTTCTATCGGCTGCTGAAGAGCGCCGCATCATCGTGGAATGGAACGACACGAAGACGCCGTTCCCGGAACGGAAATGCGTGCACGAGTTGTTCGAGGAACAAGCCGGCCGGACACCCGCGGCGACGGCGGTCATCGGCGGGGAGCTCGCGTGGAATTATCGGCAATTGAATGACCGCGCAAATCAGCTTGCGCATTATCTGCGGAGGATGGGAGTTGGCCCCGAAGTGTGCGTCGGGATACTTTTGCCGCGATCACTGGAAATGATCGCCGCGTGGCTGGCGGTCGTCAAAGCCGGCGGAGTGTATGTGCCGTTGGACCCGGCGTATCCTCAGGCCCGGCTGAAGTTCATGATCCGCGACACGCGCGCACCGGTGCTCTTGACCCAGAGCAGCTTGACGGGCCAGTGGCAAGGAGAATCTCTCAAGGTGCTCTGTTTGGATGAGCCGGCGACGATGAGCCAACTGTCCGAGCTGTCCACCGAGAACCCCGCGAACCAGACGACCAGCGGAAGTTCGATCTATGTGATTTACACCTCCGGTTCGACGGGCGAGCCGAAGGGTGCCCGGATTCCGCATCGAGCGGTGAACCGGCTGTTCATGGAAACCAATTACGTTCGGCTGACCGAGTCGGACGTGATGGCGCAGATCTCGAACAGTTCGTTCGACGCGGCCACATTCGAGGTTTGGGGTTCGCTGCTGCACGGCGCCCAACTCGTGATTGTTCCTCAGAACACGTTGCTTTCACCGCGGGATTTCGCCGAGGAAATCCAGCGGCGGGGCATCACCGCCATGTTCGTGACCGCGGCCTTGTTCAACCAAATGTCGCGGGAAGCGCCGGGTCTATTTCGCAATGTGAAGCACGTGCTGGCGGGCGGGGAAGCGCTGACGCCGCGCTGTGTGGCGGACGTGTTGAGGAACGGTCCACCGGAGCGATTGCTCAATGGATATGGGCCGACGGAAACAACCACCTTCGCGGTTTGTCAGGAGATCAAAGAGGTCGCGGATACGGCCACAAGCGTCCCGATTGGGCGGCCGATCGCCAACACGCAGGCGTACATTCTCGACCCGAACCTGAAACCGGTGCCGGTGGGGGTGTATGGCGAATTGTTTATCGGTGGTCCCGGTTTGGCACTGGGTTACCTGAACCAGCCTGAGTTCACGGCTTGGAAATTCATTCCCAATCCGTTTTCGATTGAGCCCGGGGCGCGTCTGTATCGCACCGGCGATCAAGTTCGATACCGGTCCAACGGCGAGATCGAGTTCCTCGGGCGTTTGGACAATCAAGTCAAAATCCGCGGGTTCCGTGTGGAACTCGGCGAAGTCGAGGCGGTCCTGCGGCAGCATCCGTCGGTGAAAGACTGCGTCGTTGTTATTTCGCCGGATGAAACTGGCGAGAAACGGCTGCTGGCTTATGTCATTCCCAATCCGGGAGCCACGCCTTCTGTCAACGAACTCAGGCGCTGCCTGCAGACGAAGCTCCCCGACTACATGATCCCGTCCGCGATCGGCTTCCTAGGCGCATTGCCACTGACGCCCAACGGCAAGGTCAACCGCCGCGCGTTGCCGGCGCTGGAGACGCGACGGGCGGAAACGGAGAAGGCCTATGTGGCCCCGAGGGATGAGGTCGAACGCGAAGTGGTCCGGATTTGGGAAACGGTCCTCGGCGTCCGTCCCATTGGAGCGACGGACAAATTCTTCGAGCTGGGCGGCCATTCGCTCTTGGCCGTCCGAATGATCGGATTGATCGAAAGAACCTTCGGCCGCAAACTCCGTTTGGCGGCGGTCTTTGAGTGTCCGACGGTGGAGCGGCTGGCGAATTTGTTGCGGGAGCAAGCGCCGGAAGGATCGGGTTCGGCCTTGGTGGAGATTCAGCCGAAAGGATCCAAGCCGCCCTTGATCCTTGTGCACGGCGTGGGCGGAGGGATGTTCTGGGGCTACACCAATCTCTCACGGCACTTGGGTCCGGACCAGCCGGTTTATGGCATCAAGTCGCGGGGAATGGATGGCTCCGAAGAATTCGGCACGATTGAGGAGATGGCGGGCCACTATGTGAACGAACTCCGCGCGTTCCAACCGCAGGGGCCGTACTGCATGGGGGGATACTGTTTTGGGGGCGACGTCGCGTATGAGATGGCCCGGCAGCTTCAGGCGCAAGGCCGGGAGGTTGCTCTTTTGGTCTTGTTGGATTGTTCGGCGCCCAATTCGAGCTATGACCGCGTCGAGTGGACACCGGCCTACACGCTTCGTTTTCTCAAGAACCTGTTCGATTGGACTCGCAATTTCATGCAGTTGAGCTCGGCGCGGCGAAAGGAGTACGTCGGCTGGAAGCTCCGCACCTTCCGGCGGCGATTTGCCGAAGGCGCCTTGCCGGAGAAGTCTGGCCGGGCAGGGATCGACGTCGAGGCGCTAGCCGATTTATCGAGTTACGGACGGGAGCAGCGCGCGTTGTGGGAGGCCCACATCCGGGCGTTGATCGCGTACCACCCGAAACCTTATCGCGGTCGGGTCGTGCTGTTTCGCACGCGCGGACATCCGCCGTTTTGTTCGTTTGACCCTCGGAACGGATGGGAGGATTTCATCACGAGCGGATTGGAGATTCGGAGAGTGCCTGGAGTGCATGAAAGCATGCTGGAAGAACCGCACGTGCAGGCGCTGGCAAACGAGGTGAGGCTCTGCCTGGAGGAAGACCAACATCAGAATCCGCACTAATTCGAGCTCCCAATCACGATGAGACCAATCGATGTGAATCTGATTTTTCAAATGCCCATCACCCGTCCTGCGGACACCCTCTCCCCATCGGATACGTGTTTAGCGTGGGTAGCGCAGGCGTCCGCGCCTGCGGGTTTTGGCGCCGTCTCGGCGCCACTTTCGTCCCGAACGGCAGCGAGACGCTGCCGAAACTCGCAGCCGGGACGGCCGCGCTACCGGAGGCTAAACACGTACCCCATCGGATGGGGAAAGGGATGGGGTGAGGAGCATTCGTCTCATCCTGAATGTGCATTGAAATAAGCGCCTATGAATTTGGTTCGATTTCTACGCAGCCGCGCGCAAGGGACAATGGTTTTGACCATTGTGACCGCCGCCCTCAGCGGGGCCTGCAACGCGGGGTTGATCGCCATGGTCAACACCACGCTGCATCGTTCCCAGAACTTAACCGCGGCCCTAGTTGCGGGCTTCGCGGCACTGGGCTTAGGAAAGGTGCTGACGAATTTTGCCGCGCAACTGCTGCTCGCGCGTTACGCTCAGGAAGCCATCGCCTCGCTGCGGCAGGAATTGAGCCGCAAGATCCTTTCCGTGCCGCTGCGCAAGCTGGAGGAGATCGGCGCGCCGCGCCTGATGGTGGCGCTCACCGAAGATGTGCTCCACATCGCGCAGGCCCTGTTGTCCGTGCCCGGATTCGCCATCAACCTGTCGATCCTCTTTGGAGGCGCCCTCTATCTGGGGTGGCTTTCCTGGAAAGTCCTGGCGGCGATGTTCGTTTTGATGCTCGTGGGAGCCGTCGCCTACCGCGGGCTTATCGCCAGCGGCTTTCACCAGCTCCATTCCGCCCGGGAAACGGAAGATCGGTTGTTCAACCACTTCCGGGCCCTGACCGAAGGAATCAAAGAGCTAAAGCTCCATCGAGACCGCCGGAGCGCGTTTCTGGTGCAAAACATTCAAAGCGCCAGCGAACAGTATCGGAAGCACAACGTGGCGGCTGAGACTCGCTTTATCACCGCGCACGGCTGGGCTCACTTCGTCTTCTTTCTCCTGATCGGTTTGATCCTTTTCTTGCTGCCCCAGTTGGAGAATCTGAAGACGGAGGCTCTGACCGGTTATGTGATTACGGTGCTCTACTTGATGGGGCCTTTGGGCGGACTGCTGGCCAGTTTTTCGATCTTTGGCCGGGCGAAAGTCGCCTTGGCCAAGGTGGAAGACCTGTGCACATCAATCTCGGCCCACTCCACGGATGAATGCTCGCTGACCGGCCCCGAGAAAGAAATCTTCTTCGAGGAACTCGAACTCGAGGGGGTCACTCATTCCTACAATCACGAGCGAGACGATAGTTCCTTCGTCCTCGGGCCGATCGACCTGACGTTCCGCCGCGGGGAGCTCGTTTTCTTGGCGGGCGGCAATGGCAGCGGCAAATCCACGTTGGCCAAAATCATCACCGGACTCTACCTTCCCGAATCCGGAGTCATTCGACTGAACGGCCGCGCCATTACCAACGAGAACCGCGATGGTTATCGACAGGTCTTCTCCGCGGTTTTTTCGGATTTTTACCTCTTCGACAGTTTTCTTGGTCTGACCGGCCCAAATCTCGACGCTCAGGCGCGGGAGTACCTGGTGCAGTTGCACCTCAATCACAAGGTGGGCGTCAATAACGGCGTCCTTTCCACGACCGCCCTTTCCCAGGGCCAGCGCAAGCGCCTCGCCCTCCTCACGGCCTACTTGGAAGACCGTCCCTTTTATGTCTTCGATGAATGGGCCTCGGACCAGGACCCGCAATTCAAGGAAGTCTTTTATACGCAAGTTTTGCCCGAACTCAAAGCGCGGGGCAAAACCGTGCTGGTCATCACGCATGACGAAAAATACTTCCACCTCGCGGACCGACTCTTGAAGCTGGACTATGGCAAGCTCGTGACAACGGAGCGGCGGCAAAGTTGGTTCAAGGCTCCCGTGCTGCGGGGATGAAAGTGCGTCAACAGTTCTGAATTAAACCAAAATGGAACAAGCCCCTCTCCCCATCGGATGGGAGTATCTGATTAGCGAAGTTACCGGCGTAGCGCAGAGTTGCACTCTGCCGTATCGCCGATTTGCAATCGGCGGCGGTACGGCAACTTCCGGGACGTTAGGGCTTGTCCGGCGGCTGCGGAATGCAATTCCGCGATACAGCAGATTGAAAATCTGCGCTACGCTAACACATCCGGATGGGGAGAGGGTCATCGAAGGTCGGGTGAGGAGTGACTGCATGCGGTTGAATTCATTGATTCTATGAACACGAACCCAACAACAGATGCGGATGAGGACCAGACCCTCTACAAGGTTGTCGTCAACCACGAAGAGCAATACTCGATCTGGCCGGCCGAGCGGGCCAATCCGCTCGGCTGGCGGGACGCCGGCAAGAGCGGCACCAAAGCCGAGTGCCTGGCTCACATTAAAGAAGTGTGGACCGACATGCGGCCCCTGAGTTTGCGCAAGTGGATGGAAGAGACGGCGGCGAAGGGCTGATCGCCTCTCATGTCAGAAGGGGCGCACGACAGAATTTCTCGTAGCGCAGACTTGAAGTCTGCAGTGGCGCCGATTTGCTATCGGCAACGCGCCGACAAGTTCCGAGGCGCTCGAACTTGTCGGGCACATTGCAGAATGCAATTCCTGCTACTCCCAAAAATGACGAGGGAGTCCTCATCTCCATGCAAAAGCGTGATATGGCTCCCCGGAGACGAGGAAACCTGCGACGGCGAAACAGACCCCAACGTGGGGGGAAAGTCTCACCGGTCGAACTGAACTCATCGCCGCGGATTATGAACCAAAAAGTGTTGCACGAGGTGGGCTTAGCTGCTGGAGAAATGAAACACACGGCCCAATACAAACGTGAACCGCATGAAATAAGCCTCGAAACTTGGGGAACCGGAGCCATGTCGAGGCACTCTTCATTGGATGAAGACCACCAAGAACAGGCCGGACAGCCGTTGGCCCCTGACCAAACCTTCGGCCGAGTTCGTGTGGAGGCCAAGTCTTGAAACAGACAAGAGTGGAGGGCCCGCGACCTGGCCGGATAAGCGGCCACGTTTACGGAGGCGGAAATCCTAATCTTTCATTCTTCGTCAACACGGCTCGGTAAAATCGAGTGCTGTCCCTGTCGTTCCGAGTATTGCGGACGAAAATCTCGCTTGGAGAAATTTGCAGCACGTTGGTCGAATGAGGCCTCCAAGCAATGGCCTCTCTCAGGCTGTCCGCTTCTTGAATTGTGTATTGGCTGTCGATCGGCCCTGCCGCAAGCAAGAAGATAACGCCTTCCCTGTTGGTCGCGGTCAACGAGATCGGCATCGGCCTGTATTGGACGGTTACGATGTTGGTCATGCCACGTGATACAGTCTCCTCCCGGTTGGTCAGTAGCGTGAAATCGGCAACCGGCTTGAATTCCAAAGTATAGGCCTCGGGGAAGAGGTCGAGCTCGACCGCATTGTTCGTGATATACAGTACCGGCGCGTTGGTGTTTACGATTCTCCAACCGGCGCCTGAGGCCAGCGCCGCCTGGGGAGAAATCCTCACAGAAAGAAATCCGACATTCGGAGGCGCTTGTGCGTCGCTGGATTTCTGAACAATACCTCCATCGTTATAGGGTTTACCGTCAGGGGCAGAACGCTCGGCGCGTTCAATTAACGCCACAACCGAACAGTCGATCGCGCGGAAGAGGGCTCGCGGCGGAGCTTCGGTCGTTTGTCCCAAATAGATCGCTCCAGGATAGAAATTGTTGTTCAATTGGACGAAAAGTGAACTCCCACTGCTCCCAGGAAAGCCTTTGAGCCTGTCGGTCGCAAAGACACCCGGGACGGACGGGTCGTAGAGAACCAAGCCGATCTCGGACGGTACAGTCTGATGCATCTTTCCCCAAGCCTGGTCGCCGCGGCTTTCTGTAAATGACGGATAGCCGACGAGCGTCACGTTGCGTCCGCCCGACAGCCATTCGCCCTTCCAATTGTCGGAGACCAGGTAGCCTGCGGATCCGTCCCTTCCCGCCGGTTCCGAGAAATAAAGCGCCGCCGCGTCGAGCGAGAACGATTTGACCGCAACTCCTGGAAGAACCGCGTCCTTCCTTCGGCGGTCGGCGTAATCCACAAAGACATACGATCCGCGCGCCAGCAAAGGCGAAGGTTCATGGTCTCCCACGTACTTCTGAAACATCCAGGTGATGTTGGTCGCCTGAACCAGATTTGTCCTATCGAAAAGCACATGAGCCGCCGTCAGGACGACATGCGGTTTGACGACGCAGCCGCTGCCAAAGCCAAATTCGCTCCGCACCAGGCCGTTGAAACGAAATGGAGTCAGCGCGTCAGCGGGTAATTCGTTCACTCGAGCCCATGTGACCTGGGTTGTCCCCACCACAACTGTGGGCTTCTTTTCTTGTTCATAGCTTGCCGCCACTATTTTGAGTCCGCCCTCCACAATGGTGACGTCTATGTCTTCGGGTCGAGTCCATCCTTCCACAAGATCGAATTCCACAACGTGCGAGCCGATTCGGACGTTCGCGTTCGTTTCGCCGCCGCGGTACCACTTGTCTCCTTTGAGGCGCCATTGCCCGCCCAGAAGACCATCCTTGTCCGGCTGGATCAGAACCACAAGCGATCCCACTCGTTCTCTTTGCGTGGGAATATAATCGGCCTCCACCGGTTTGAGATCTCCTTTGGCGAGGGTAATGAGCTTATCGGCCGGTTGGATGAAGCCGTTGACCGGCTTGAACTCAATGGCGTGCTTCCCAGCAGCGATTCCATCAACAGCGCCTGGCCGCCGCCAGATTCGTTCGCGGGCGAAGCGCCATTGGCCCCCTGCAGCGTTCGGCCGGATGTTGACGATGAGCGTTCCCAAGGATCCCGAAACCAGAAAGGAGGGACGTGACTGATTTGTGGCCGTCGCACAGATTGGCCAGTTACCGTCGGGTGGCTCGTCAAGAATCGTCACCGTGGCACTGGATGGGGAGGCAATCTCCGATCCTCCTCGACCTCCGAGTGAAATTAGGAAGAATTCGTCCCCTTCGATTCGACCATCCCTGTTGAGTCGAATCGTGACCGATTGCGAGGTCTCTCCAGAGCCAAATGGCAGAGTTCGTCCCAATTCTTCATAATCCCCAACTCCATCCTTCTCTGGAACGGCGGAACGGCCTAGCGCAAGAATGTCCACCGCTCCGGCCACGCTGAAATTCTTGAGGATCGTGACTACAGCGTTGCTCGCTTGCTCACTTCCAGAGTACGCGCTAGCGCTCAACCGGAAAACGGGTTTCGGCTCCAGCACCTTAATTTGGATATTTGTGGTGGAAGTCAGGCCGTCTCGGTCAACCACTGTGGCCGTCAGAGTCTGCAAGCCTGCTTCTCGCGCAATCCAAGTTATGTTCGTCCTGAAGTTTGGGAGATTCATTCTTGTGTCCGCTAAAACCTCCGATCCGGTCCGAATCACTAGATTGGTAATAATCCCGTTTTCGTCGCGGCTGTCTGAAGCCGTCACGGTGATTGGCACGAGATCCCGAACCAAGAACTCCTCACTATCGGAAGGTTCGTTGAATTGAACAATCGGCGGGTCTGGAACGGGATTGACCCTCAATGGAAAGTTGGAGACTCCTTCCAGAAAGCCGTCACTCACTGCCACCCTGATCGTCGCTTCGCCATTGACGTCCAACGCGGGCTTGATCGTCAGACTTCGCTCTTCTCCGCCACCTTCAAGGACCATGTTTTCCTTGGCGTTAGGCACTAATTGCGGGTTTGACGAAACCGCCGTGACGCCAAGGTTGGTCAATGGCGTCTCAACGTCCCCGACCGAAAACTTCACGACCAAGTTCGTATCTTCGTTAATGATCTGGTCCGACAGCGGCGAAATGCTCGGAATGCGATTTGGTCCGATGATCCTCAATCCCGGTCCGGCATTGCCGGGATTCACATATCGAACGATATCGTTGGCAGTTCCCATCATCCAGGCTACTAATCTCCCGTCAACAGAATGTCGAAAGACGATGCCCGGATTCCCGTCTCCATTAAGATCAGCCACCGACGCTCTGAATCGCTCATCGAACCGGCGCGCCGATCGCCCTTCCGCGGCGCGTGTCAGAAGGCCTTGATCATCCGCGCTTAACGGTGCCAAGAATTCGCCCGAATCGAGCGCAAAGTCGGTAAGGCGCCAGACGGCCAAGCTCCCGTTGGAGTGCTGGAGCAGCAGGTCCGGGTCGCCGTCTCGGTCAAAATCCGATACTCCGACCACGCGCCACTGAGACGTGTCCAGACCTTCCGGTCTGAGACGAGCAGAACTCACCTGAATCGTTCTGTTCGTCAGGTACCACACTTCCAACGTTCCGTCCGGATGCTGAAGCAGCAAGTCGGCGGTGAGGTCGTTGTTGAAATCCCCAGCCCCAACCGCCAATGCCCCTTGCTCCGGTTTGAAGGGCGAAAAGTACATGGGGTCGCCGAAATTTGTGCCTTTCATCTTCCGAACCGCCAGACGGCCATCCTGGCGCTGGAAAAGGATGTCCGGATCGCCATCCCCGTCAAAATCTTCCACGTCAATGGCCCGCCACGTCGTGGCCAGCCACGCCGGGTCGGGAGGTCCTTGGGTAATATCCGCCCCACTAATGCGATTGGTTTCATTCATGAACCAAACGCGCAGCGAACCGTCAGCGTTCTGAAAGAAGAGATCGGACCTGCCGTCGCGGTTGATATCTCCCTTGATGTGGATAACAGCGAGGTTCACTGTGTTGCTAACGCTAAGGCCATGCCTGTCATCGGCAACGATCGTGATCTGGGTTTTCCCGGACCTATTCGGACGCGGGAGGACCAACAGGATGGGATCGGTAGGGCTGCCACCAATTGAGACGTTGGCAAGATCGGCATTTGAGGTCGTGGCCGTCACAATCAGATCTTGCGGTGTCTCAGGGTCAGTCGCTTCAAACCTAAAGGTGAAGAACGGCGTATTCTCAGGCAGCCGAATCGGTTCATTGGGCAGTCCTTGAATCGCTGGAGGGTCGTTGGTGGGTATTACCGCAAGCAAGAAACTTGTCTCGCCCCATAATTGTTGCGAGTCACGAACGGACACTGTGACCAAGGTGTTAGTTTCCTCGCCTGGGCTCGGCGCATTGGGGCGAGAAATGAGCTGAATGATGCCTTTGCTGGCGAGCTTTGTAACAATGTTGATGTTGTTGTTTGGAAGCAACTTTTGATTGGACGATGCCACCATCACCTTGAGGTCTGCTGGTGGAGTCTCCACATCTCCGACCGTCACATCCACAACGTTAATTGTCCCCTCGACGATGATCTGAGCTCCTATAGGCGTGATCGTGGGTCCGTAATTGGGGCCAGCCAACCTCCATCCTGGATCCCTGTCGAAAAATGAATCCAGAGGCTGGGCTCGAACTACGGACAACCCATTCATGAACCAGGCCTCCAACTCTCCGGTCTCGGAATGGCGGACAACCAGATCGGACATGCCATCCTGGTCCAAATCCGTCACCTTGGGACGCCATCTTGGATCCTTCCATTTTGAATCCTTGCTAGGTGAATCGTTGCTAGGGAAATTCGTAATTGAACCAAGAACTTCGACAGTGTTCGTAGTGATTCTCCATGCCTCTAATCCTCCATCCGACCGCTGAGCCAAAAGATCTGCGCTACCGTCCCGGTCAAAGTCCCCAATCCCCACAACTCGCCAAGATTTGTCTCCTGGGGATTTCAAGTCCGGAGACACTCGGTTAGTGGGGCCAGGGTACCAAACTCGGAGATTACCATTCGTGTGTTGGAGGAGGATGTCTGGCTTCTCATCGCGATCAAAATCGGCAACACCTGCGCCACGCCAACCGTCAGTTGCGTCGGTGGGGGGAGACAAACCAACAAAAGATAGGCGATTCGTTCCGATCAAATACCCGATCTGGAAAGTCCCATTGGTATGTTGAAGCACCAAATCCGGCTTGTCATCCGAGTCGAATTGACCTGAGCCGATAACTTGCCAGCCCAGTCCGAGAGTGTTTGGCGTGAACAGCACGTCAGACGGTCCCTGATTCGTCTCCCCCATGAATCGGACCCCTAACGTTTGGTCAGGATGTTGAAACAGGAGGTCCGGGAATCCACCGCCATTGAAATCCTCATTGTTGGGGCCCGTGACGTCCAGCTTGAAGGTGATCATTTGCGTTGAGTTGCTCCCATCCGTGACCGAAAGTGCGACCTCGCTGGTGCCCACGGCGCCGTACACTGGATTGACGACCAAGAAGCGATTGGTGCCTGAACGAGCAATGATGATGTTGTCGTCAGGGACGAGCCGTTGATCGGTTGAGCTTTTCTCCAACGTCAACCCCCCGTCAGGGGTTTCCTTGTCCCAGACGTAAAAGGGAATCGGACCGAGTGCCGTGTTCTTTGGGATCCTTTGATCTGGGATTCGGAAAACATTCGTGGAATTCGGATCAGACGTTTTCACAGACGTAATTATCGGAGGGTCGTTTGTCGGCATGACCACTAGATCGAATTTCGATTCCGCGCGAAGAGCGAGGTTGGTAACCGCAGTTTTTGTAACCGTTAGAGTGATCGTCAGTGTGCCTGATTGGTTGATAATCGGTGTGACCTGCACTGTGCGATTAGTTCCGCTGCCCTCAACAAGAATCCCTGGTTTACTATTCCCTGGTTCCGGAATCCCCGGTTCCACCGAGGGTACAATGTTCGGATTCGATGAAGTTCCAGTGACAATGAGGTTGTGGACTGGCAGATCGATGTCACCCACCGAGAAGCGGAGCATGGGTGTGGGGTCATCATCCCAAACAAACTGCGTGTCGATTCCGGAGATGCTCGGCGTCTGGACAGGCCCGGCAAGCCTCCAACCTGGTTCGGATGTCTTAGGCCCCAAAAGTTGGGGCGCGCCAAAACCATTCGTGGCATTGAACGAGACCATGAACGTTCCATCCCAAGAATGCCGGAAGACAATGTCCCCATAGCCGTCCCCGTTCAGATCGCTCACCGCTGCTCGAAAATGCGGATCGGGCTTCCCTTCCAATCCCGGCTCCGCAAGCCGCGTCAGATTCGTCAACGCATGAACAACCACGTTGGCGTTGACCAAGTTCGTCAACGCACGGACAACGACATTAGTGTTGCCCAAGCGCCAGACAGAGAGCCGGCCGTCCGAATGCTGCAATAGCAAATCCGAAAGCCGGCCGTCCGAACGCTGCACCTGCAAATCTGAAGGAGCTCCGAGGCGGAAATTCCCTACCCCGACCACGCGCCATTGCGTAGGCTCTAAATCGGCAGTCGGCAACTGAACCCGCTTGACGAGGTTGAGACTCCGGCCCACATGGCCCTCCAAGTAACATAGTTGGACCGTTCCATCGATGTGCTGCAACGCCAAATCCGGTTTCTGATCCCAATTAAAGTCGCCCGTTCCGACCGCATGCCATTGCACTGCTGGCGCCTCGATGCTTGGAGGTGCGATATCTTGCTCAATCACGAGATTCTGGTTGAACACGACTCGAATCGTATCGTTCGGCTGGCGCTGCAAATGCCACACTGAGAGCCCGCCCCTGTGCTGAAAGAGCACGTCCGGGTAGCGGTCCAAATCAAGATCGTCTGCAGTGATGAGTCGCGACCCGGGATCTGGATTTCTCAGATCGTTGTTCGGAATTCCTGTACGGTTCGTACCCTGCATATACCAGATCTGGATCGAACCATCGGCTTTCTGAAACAGAAGGTCGGAAAAGGTATCGTCGTTAAAATTACTACTCGCGAGGGATGAGACTAGTGACAAGCTTACGAGGAAGGCAGAATCCAGATTCAAAACGCGCCGACGCCGGGAGGAACGTCCAAGCGCGTGTTCGACCCGACTCTTGAACGAGAGGCTCTCTGCCGCGGCGTGCAAGGCATCCTTTGCCCGCAAACCGGACAGCCGTGAGCCGTCAGATGCCGTTACGACGCGCCGCCGAGGTGAGTTTTCATCCCCATCGGTCTTTTCGTCCTTCTCATCCTTCTCGAACTTCATGGCCTCGCATCTCCCTTCAAGCATCAAGCGGGTAGCCCCAAAGACTATTGTGGTTGCTGAGAGTGAGCCGCTATGCTTAACGGCTTTTGTACATGAAGGCAAGGCTTCGGACAATGAAAAACTTCTAATCCCGAAGTTGTTGCGCGCTAGCACCAGATTGGAAACGGGAAGTATGGTATTGCGTCCGCCGTGGCGGTACACTAGCCTCACTCAGAAAGGAAACGATCCTTCGTGACGTAACGGCTGCACTTGATCTAGCCGATGAACACTCAACGAATCCACGGGGTATGGGTTGCTCTGGGAGTTGTGCTCCTAGCTGGACTGCTTCTCTTCGCGCTGGGCCGAAAAGTCAGGCAATTCCAGATGCGCTCCGATACGTCAGGCCAAGTCTTGTCCAGTCAGACCGCTACCTCCAACTTGTCGGCTGCGACCACAACCCACGCCCAGGATGAAGGGGTTTCGCTGAACTCTCTGACGCCCCGGCGGGTCAATGAAGTCCTGGACCGAATTAAACAGGCCACAGAACAATTGCGGCAACGGGAAGGGCCAGAAGAATCACGCAGAGCCTTCGCGATGCTTCGTGGATATTTGGGAGCAGCAGATCGAGAAACCGCGTTCGCCGCCGTGGGCGAATTCTTGGATTCCAACGCCGACGCGCCAAGCGGGTTGGAGTTCTCGATCGGACCGGACGGTTTCCTGGCCGAGGCGAGTTCTTTGCGCGTGTTTTTATTGGATAATCTCGCGCGAGTCGATCGTGGGGGAGCGGCTGCACATGCCGAAAAGATTCTTGTTTCGAAGGATTCTCCAGATGAATGGGCTGTCGCTTTGCGGAATTATGCCTTGGGCCGAACCGACGCGAACGCACGCAGCTTCTTACGGGAGAAGTGGCGAGAGATGGTTCTGTATGAAACCTGGCAGCGCGAACCTTCGATTGGGTTTCTTCAGGCATTCGACGTCGCAGTGTACCTTGGAGGCACCGAGCTGATGCCTCTGCTGACGGATCTCGTTCGACGGATGGAACGCCCTGCCGTAGCCCATGCTGCGTTTTTGTCGCTTGATCGGTTGATTATTCAAGCCCCAGCCGACTCGCTCAGCCAGTTGCTCGGCAATCTGGATTCGCTGCAGGGCCGCGAGGCTACTCGGGCCAGTTTCTTCGCGCGGGCTGACGTCAGCGACCCGCGGCAGAAAAAAATCCTCGAGGAGTACTTGCTTTCTCCCCAAATCGGGGGCAGCGAACTCAACGCTTTTGCGGGTCTTTACCCGCACGCAAGCTACATGGTCTCTTTCAATTTGCTGTCCCAGGCCACGACCCCCGACCACGCGGCGATTGTTCACCTGGATCGCGAATCTCTGCGAGTCGTGCAAGAGTGGCTAGCCGACCCGCAATTCGAGCAACTCGCACCGCACCTGCAGGGCATCAAGAGTCGCCTGGAAACATTTATCCAAGCGGCTCCGAAGCCTCCATGATGGTTCTCTTTCGTGCCCTCAGGCACCGGTATGAAATCCTCTCGTCGAGCCAGGAGTCCAACCGGTGGCCAGCCATCATGGATCAGCCCCTGCGGAGGGATTTCTTAGCTCCCACCGAGTTGCATGCGAGCCAGCTTCAGAAACTCAACCGGAGCCGAGTCATGAAAACCCTTTCTCTGGGAAGCTGTGTGTAAGGATTGAGCGGATTGAGCCTGTAATCCTCGTCGAGTAGATTCAGCAAGCCCACGAGGATCTCCCCACGTTGTCTGAAAAACCGGTAGCCGAGGTATAGATTCAGATGTTGGAAGCGGTCGCCATCCAGTTCTGGGCTGCCGGGGGCGTAACCGGAGTTGTTCTGATGATAATACTGGGATTCGCCGCGGAGGAAGAACCCGGAAGAATGATGGAAGGCCGCGTAGAAGCCCACCCTGTGTAGATCGGCTTGCTCACTCGTCTGGGCGTCGGGATAGATCGAAGCGGGGATTGAAGGCAGACGGCGGTCAAGTTCAGACCGTAGAAACATGTATTGTGCTCCGAAGGCCCATGCGTTTCCGACAAGTTGATTCACTGTGACCGCGAAAGACTGCTCGGCGTAATCCAATTCTTCGGAAGTTGACGAGGGAACAATGGGGGGGCCAAATGGCGGATAGCGGTTGCCCACGTGTTCGAAAACACCGCGCGTTCGGTTCACCTCAGATTGTAGGTTCTCTCCTTGAAGGCCGATGTATGTTCGGCTCCTGAATTTCAGGTCGAGGGCGGCGCCAGCCGTTTCAAACTGTGGCGCCGACACCGACCCCACGACAGATTCGGGAATAACCGTACGAAAAGCCTGGCTGAAACCTGCCAGTTGAGCCGGCTCTAACCGGTAGCTCTCATCGAAGCTGACGCCCCCGAGTGTTCGCGTATAAACGCCGCGCACAATGATTTCAGGCCTGGGACTCCAAACCAGTGCCGCCTTCGGATTTATTTGGCTGCGACTAGCCTCGCCACTCCGTACCGGTGGATGCCTAAAGTTTTCCGGATACTTGATATCGTCGTAGCTTAACCCCACCGTCAGAGAGACCGGCTCGGACAATTGCCGCGTGTAGTAGGCATAGCCAGAGGCTCGATTAAAGTCGTCGGTAAGATTTGCGACTGCGGGAGGGTTGGCAAATTGGTTCTTGAATTGGGCCGCGGTTAACAGGTTGGAAGTGTGGAATTGCCCCGACTGCACAAGGCTCCCAACGATAAGGGTATTGTGCTCGCGCTGAAGAATCTGCTGTAATTCGACGGTGTAAGTCTCAAATTCGTCACGCAACTTCAGGTCGAACGGACGAGTATCCCACGTTGTCACGTTCCCTTGCGGATCTTTGAAGAATGTTGGCTCCCGCCACTCATCATCGCTAAAATCCTGCCGGTTCACGAGTCGTCCTGCCATCAGAAGGGTATGCACTCCGGGTATCCATTCTCGATGATACGCCGCGACCACAACCGGTTTATGTTCTTCGTCGTACCGAAAAGAAGGGCTGTACTCTTTGCTCGGATCGAGGTATCGGTAATTGTCGCCAGAGCGGTAGGTTTGATACTCCGTGAGGAGGAAAAGTGTGTCCTGCGGCGTGAGCTGTTGTTTGATCTGACTGTACCAGTCTATGCGGGAGAGGTCGTTATTGGGCCGCACGCCGTCGTTGTGCTGATAGTCAAGGTCCAGCGAGTAGCTCGTGCCGCCGAATGTTCCGTATTGGGAAGTGACTTGGTGGATTTGCCCATCGCTTCGCACCTCCGTATCGGTCAGAAGTCCAATTCCATCTGTTTCGAATAGTTTCGAATACTCCTGTTGGGAGACACTCTGTGAGAGGAGCCCGGCGCCGACCGGAGCCAGAAGGTTGGCCAGCAGCAGTTCATTGAACCACGCGGTTTCGTAGCGCAGGTTAAACCGGGTCGGATCGCGCAGCGCATTGAAGCTTTGTGCCAAAAACGAATGTGCCGAGTAATTGCCGTAGTCATAGGACACAGCCCGCGCTGCTTCCCGCACGCTCACTTCTGTTAGCCCGGCTCTTTCATAGATTCTTGCCAGGCTCGCGCTTCGAGTAGCCAGGTCCTGATCGAGAAGGAGACTCGATCGGTAAACCTGCCGGTTGCTGTTGCGTTCAATCGAGCGCTCCAAATCCCCAATCGCTTCGTTAATCCGGTTCTCCTGTTGCTTAATCAGGGCGGAGTAAAGGTACGGGGTCGGATCATTGGCATCCAGTCTTTTGGCCAGTTCCAATTGTTCGAAGGCCTCTGATTTGAGCGCCGAGGTATCACCCCACAGTCCTGCCAGCTCGTAGTAGGCTTTGCCGAGGTAACTCCTCAGCAAAGACCGGTCCGGTTCCGCGGCCACCGCCGCCTCAAGATTACTCAAGCCTACGGAATCCGGTTTGGCTCGCCAGTAGTCGATTAGCCTGCCTCGCCGGAAATACTCAATCACGTTTTCGCGCCGAAGCTGAGTGAGGCCAATCCCAAGCAACGCGTTTCCGAGCCGGCTGTCCAGTGCGGCCGCGTCTTGAAAGTTTTTTAGGGCGGCCTCGTAATCATTCCGCGCCCACGCCAGGAAACCTGCTAACGCGACGGCTTGAGCGTTGCTCCGCCGATGTTCTCCGGCCTTAGCTAGAGCAGCTTCAGTCCTCTTGGCGCGGCCAAAACCAAATTCCAACTCGGCTCTTCGGACCCAGCCGAATCCGAACGTCGAACCATCAGGCGTTGCTTGTTCGGCTGCAATCAACGCTCGGTACAGCGCAGTCGAGGCTCTTCCATAGACCTCTCGTTCCCACAAGCTTGGGCTGTAGGAGAGCCCGGCGCGGGATTGCTGGTAATAAGACTCCGCCAGCCATTCGGTGGCTGAGGCGGGCTTGGCGGCACGCTTCCATTCGCTTCCTTGAACTCCAGCGATGACCTGGAGGATGGCCTCCGCAATCCGCTTCTGTCGCGGGTAGTCGATCTCAGTGTCAGACAAACTCCGGACCAAGGATTCAGCCTTATGGAACTGGCCACAAACCAGCACCAAAGAGGCCAAATACAGTTCCTCAGCGTTATCGACGGGTTCCCGATTAACAGGATATTCCGCGAGTGCCAAAGGCAGATTCCCCGCCGCGTAGGCGCTCAACGAACCTTTCAATTCATCCTTCATATTCTGAGTGAGCGCGAGGTCCTCCAGGTGCAGTACGCCGGGATAGTAAAGAAACGTCTGAGCAAGCGCTTGGACGCGCATGTCAAAGTATGGGACTTTTTTGAGAATCTCTTCCTTCGGATCGTACCACGCAGCTTCTTGTTCCATTAAGTCGATACTGTTCTCCGGTTTCTTCTTGTTGGTCACACGAACCTGTCCTTGATCAACCACGATGAAAGTCTCGCCGTCGGTGTGGACGCCGACGATGAAGTCGGTTCTGTGCACACCGCCGGAGACTGTCTCAGTTTCCCACGCCCAGGCGCTTTCCGCCTTTCGGCTGAAAAAGTGGAAGAGACCTTGGACGAGCCCGGAAGGCTTTTTGTCCGATGGTGTTCGATATCGAGATCCCGGCCCCATTTTCACAACGGGCCCCTCCGAGCCGCTGATTGGAATGATCTTGATCTGAGCTTGGCTATCTAAGTGAGTTCGCACTTCATTCCCTGGCTGAAGAAAAGCGGAGGGAGCATTTGTCGATGCACGATCCCACTTCCCCCCCGGTGTTCTTAACACTTCCACATCATTCAAAATGTGGATGATCTTCGCGGCGTTTCGCTCTTGAGCAGCGAGTGGCATTAAGCCAAGAAATGCAACTGACGCCGAAGCGAAGGCCGACTTCATGAGTCCGAACCTGTTTCCAGCAGTACTGTCTTCAATCAAGTGACGCATGGCTGTGGAAATTCAAGATTCACATGTACCGTGCCTGAGCCTTGATGTTGGATCATTGTCTGATCCGGTGTGTGTTCCGTTCATCTCCACGGACTGGATTCCGTTTCATAAAGCTGCAAATTCCCGAACGCCCCTCCTTAACTTCCGTGCCAGGCTCGCGGTGCATGCGTCGGCTTGGTCGATGTGGAACTCCAACCAGATTTGTTCTTTGAGCGCCTTCTCAAGCGATTGGTGCAGCTGCTTTCCGTTCTTCAATTCTGCAAGGAAATAGGCTCTTACTCCTGGCAGATAAACCGGAACCACGTTTCTCGCAGCTTTGACCTCTTTTCCGATGAAATCATCCGGCCCTGACTTGTCTATTACTCCATGCGTTACTATTAAAACTAAGTTCCGGCGTCGGCGGACTTCAGGTATCAGAGCGTCACGCGCCTTGCCTGATTGGTCGCCCTTGAGATCGATGAAGACTTCGATCCCAATGCGTTCGAGCTTTTCCTTGATTAATGCGGCATGACAGGTGCCATCCTCTCCACGATACGAGATGAACGCGTTCTTGACCGGAATGAAGGACACAAACGCTGTGAGCACTTGCGTCGCGCCTAGTAGCAACCACGGCGAGACCAAATTGGCATGCTTGAACAAGAGAAACGACATCAGACCGACGAGCAAGAAACCACAGATGGCCAGGCGAAACGCGAGTCTTGGAGTCAGCCATGTGAAGAAAAGCCCGAAGAAAGCGCCGAGGAAGACGATTTGCCATCCTTCCGGGATTGGAAAGTCGGTGATCCAATTCGCCTTCACGAGATTCGAGTAAGCCGTGGCATGAATCTCGACGCCGCTCGACTCGGGGTATCCAATCCGTGTGAACGGTGTCTTATGCAGGTCGGGTTCAGCATGCTCGCCGACGAACACGACCTTATCCTCCAACGCGAGGCGCAGTTCATCCCTTTCAGCGAGGATTGTTCGAGCTTCAATCTTCGTCAACGTGCCGGCGGGTCCGTAGTAGTTCACCCAGTTCGTGTAATCATAAACTTCCTGTTTTAGGAGTTTGGCGACGGCGATCACCAACGGATCGTCTTGGAATCCGTTGTCGGAGGAGTGTCGACGAACAACTTTATCCGCGGTGTGAATCTCTAAGTTGACGACGCCAATCCTCGTATCTTGCGAGAATTGTTTGACTATGTTTTGGATTCCTTCGGCTGGCGGCCGCTCTGCGTTTTGATCCGGCTTTTGATATCCCTCCGCCCCAAAGACGATCTTCATGTTGGCGTGCTCAGTTGCATTGCTGACAGCACGACTGAGTCGCTGCAGGACCGAAGGATTACTCCAAACCTTCGAGTCGAAAACGATGTCAAAGACCACTGCTCTCACGCCGCCGTCTGCTAGTTTCTCCAGAAGCTCAATGTACGGATTCGAGTCCTCAGTCGCAGGAGTATCGACGAAAACGACGGTGACGTCTTCTTGAGGCTTCTTACTGACACCTGGGTAGCAATGTCGCGCAGCGAAAAGAAAATCCATACTGGCACGCTGTAAGGCACCGTGAAGTACGAAAAAATCAGCGGCGAGGAGTAGCAGCCCTGTAAACGACGCCAGGCAAATACCAGAGATTTTGCGCCAGCACGCGAGTGGCCATGCGAATCGTCGGTTCATTCCTTAGACAGATCGAATCCTATGCCGCAACTGTGGTTTCTGCAAAGAAGAAACTGAACACAAAAAACAGCGGCTCCTCAAATGGCCACGAATCCGAACCAGGAGGTTTCAGCAGTTTTCTGGCGATTCTTTGAGACGCACAGCACCCGACATCAATGAATGGACGATGCATCAATGCCTGATCACCGCAGGATTGGCCTCCCTGTTGTCTCTTGAGGAGGGCCACTACCCGAAAAAGGCATGGGTCGAAGGCGTCTCGTCTTGTTGGCTCCTTCGAGAGGCATTGTCCTGGCGGACAAAGTGCAATCTCTGAGTTGGACCAAGCCCTGCTGGCTCGGCGTCAAGCTCAGAGCTTGGAGTTGAGCGTCAAGCGCTCAAGGATCAGTCCGACTTCGATTGGCCGCCCTGTGACCTTCCTCAATCCTGACATTCACCAACGTCATCCGCTCGACGAGCACCTGCCACGGTTCGTCTTTGATATTCACCAAACCGTAGTTGCTGTTCTCGCCGTCGAAGCGGCCTTCGGCGGGCTCATCGCAATACTCAAACCAATGGAAGCCCGCCATGAACGGCATTTGCGCCAGAGCCGAGACGTAACGTTCGAAATGCGCCGCGCGGTCTTGCTGAGTGGGCACAGGTTTCCCGGCGCCTTTGGTGTTGGGCAGGCCGGAGTCTTGCGCTTTGAAAGAGAATTCCGTGAGCATGACCGGCTTTCGGGTCAGCCGGTGCAAATTGCGCAACCCCTCGGCAGGCGGCGTGAAACTGTAATTGTTGAAGGACACCACATCCACAAACTCGCCCATCGCCTCGATCACTTCTTGCGGCGCGGAGCCCGCGAAGCGGCAGCCTAAAACCAGGTGGTTGGGACCGGCGGCTTGGATGGCATCGCGGCACGCTTTGAAATACGCGCGGGCATAGTCGCGCAAAAATTCGCGCTGAAGCGACTTCGCCGTGTCGCTCGTCATCGGCAGCGCCGTGAGTCTCGCCAGTTCGTCAAAATCCTTGAGTGTCGTTCCAAACGTCTGGTTGAAGGCCCCAACCGAGTCGAACCGTGCGCGCACCAACCGAAGCGCCGCCTGTTTGCCCGGGGCCTCGGCGCTGCGGCCGATGAAATCTTCAAACAGCGATTTCTTGGACCTCCAGTCCGCGCCCCAGCGAAGTTCGTTGTCCGTAAAATAGCCCAGGAGAAATGGATCGCCGGCGCGCGCGGCGCAGAGCTTTTGCGCCTGCGGACGGATCGCCTGCTCGAACTTCGGGGAAAACACGTCGGCCACTTCTCCTTTCTGCCAATTCGCGCCGGCGCTGGCGGCGAGATTGAGAATGACCGTGAACGGCAATTTCTGCACGAACAGCTCCCGGCTCGACCACGCGCCGATGGTGTTGAAGCCCCAGCCGCGCAGACGGGTGGCCGTCGCTTCAGCCCATGTTTCCGCCGCGCCATATTTCTCTTTGGTTACTCGGGCATACGGCGAGTATCCTAGCGCCGGAGAGTTGTCGGCCATGAAGCTGACATGGTTTACGCCTTTGGAGAAGAATCCGTTGCCATCCGGACTGATGAGCCACCAGACACCGTTCACTTCCTCGGCGTGAAAGAAGCCGGTCTTGGTTCCGCGCACTCCGGGCCATCCGCCAAATTGATCGCGCTGTTCCGCTGCGTTGGCGGTCAGGCCAATGATCAAGAGAATCCAATGAATTGTGACTCGGTTCATGTTGGGTTAAGTATGGACTGCCTATGATTAATCAGCTCCTGACTAAGTTGACATGAAGAATGCCCCTCACCCTATCCTTCTCCTCATCCGATGGGGAGAAGGTGTCCGTAGGACGGGTGAGGGGTGTCTATCAATTTTTGAACTCATTATTAGTTGTTCGCCACAGCTTGCACGAGCAGCTTCATTTCGCTGTCCCCGGAAAGCCAGGCGAGCTTGGCGTTGATGGGTTGGTCCGCAACCACGATCTTTTCCTGCCTCGGATTTACCACGAAAACGTCAAGGTTCGAGCCAACCTTCAAACCAACGGCAACTGCTTCATTTGGCTGCGCCGCACTGCCGTCGCTGAGCCTGGCCGCCATCGGACTGAGTTCGAACGACTCCGCGGAATCGCTCAATGAGAGAGCCCAAACATAAACGGTTTCTTTAGCCTTGCGCCGCGCGATCACCAGCGGCACGCGATCCTCGGTGTGCGCGCCGACGCCGGTGCCGACGATGAACGAGGTGGCTTCGCCGCCCGCCATCGTCCAGTGCTCTCGTCCGCCACGGCTCGTCTTGAAGGTTAACCCAAGGCCATTCCCGGAGGTGACCATTTTCGCATCGCGCAGATACGAATAGCCCGCCTTCTTCGGCGGTTCGAATGCCGCGGCGCCGGGCGGTGGATCGCAGATGCCGGCATTGTGATAGGCCAGGTCAAACGTGCGTTCCTTCTCGGCGCGGACCTGGTCGATGAACACGAGCCGTTTGTCCCCCAGCAGCGCGACACTGCGACGGAAGGCAACACCGTCATAGATCGGCCCGGCGCCGGCCATGACGGCGCAGAAACCCTTGGCGGCAAGGAACGCTTCGCATTTGCCCTCGGCGGCCTTTTGCGATCCTTCATCGACCGTCAGTGTGTTGTGCGCGATGGTCGTGCGATACCAGCCTGCCTGGATGGGCACGCCGTAGTTGGCCGTGCCGGGGTCCGGAGCCAGGACCTGTCCAAGCCCGTAGAGCACGAACCCAAGTTTGTCCGGATGTCCGTGACCGCCGCCGTGGGGCCCGTAGTCAAGGCAGAGCCAAGTGGCGTTGCGGCCCGAGGCGGAAGTCAGGATGGAGAAGCCCGAGGCCGGAAAGTTGCGGCTCGCGGGCGCCAGGTCCGGAGGTCTGCCGACCTCCGCCACGCCGTGCAGGAGCGCGGCGTCGTTGTCGCGCTGGCTTCGGCCAAGCACGACCTGGTAGCGAGGATTCTTGTAGCGGGCGAACGCGATTTCGTAGAGACCGGCGCTATTCGGAATCGAGACTTCATGGGAGTCGTTGAACGCCGGCAAACGTAAATCGGGCATGGCCAGATCGAGCGGAGCATCGAACATGCGTTTGAACTCAGGGCGGTACAGGTCGATGCCGCTGTGCAACGCTCCCTCCGTCAAGCGGACGACGGCCGAAACGGTGTAGAAGTGATAACCCCAGGCGCCTTCGTACCAAGCTCCGTCCGGCGTGGTGCCTTTCATCATCTGGTTGAAGTAGCCCGAGGCGCCATTCAGCGCCTCATCAACGAGATTCATATCGCTGATCAGCAATCCGGTCAGGCCCATTGCGGAATTCTTCCAGCTCTGAATATTGTGGATGCCCATTTTGTGCTGGCGGATGACATCAGTCGCGGGCAGCAGCAGGCCCTCTTTCACCTTGGCTTGCTCCTCGGCCGAGAGCATGTCCCAAATGCAATCGGCGCCTTCGACCACGGGGATGAGCCAAGTCGATTCGTCCAGCGTTTGCGGTCCCACTTTGCCTCCACCGACATTCGGTTCGCCCCGGATGTTGTGGAGCGGGTAATCGCGATACCGCGCGGCGTAGGCGAGCAGAATCTCCCTGGCCTTGGCCGCATACCGCGGCTCCCCGGTCAGTTGATGAACGATCCCGAGCGTCCGAATTGCGCCGGCCAGCCGGTTGTGTTCGCTCGCGAGCACCACATCGTCGTACGGATAGCCGGACAGCACTTCGCCATCGATCGGGCAAACATGGCGGGTCGGCCCTTCCGTGCGCAACCGCGCGCCATGTTTGGGGCAGGAGTAATAGTGAAACCATTGGCTGCCTTTTGCGGGCAGTTTGACTTCGCGCCCGATCCAACCGTCGGCCTGGTCTTTCAAAGCCGCAAAGCGACTTTTGGCCCACGGCTGGGTTGCGATGCGATGCTTGATCAGTGGAATGTCCGGCTGGCTGAAGAGCAGCCGTGGGTGAGGAGGCAGTTGGGTTGGCAATTCCGGTGCGGCTTGCGACGACAACGCGATCGCGGCGGCGGCAGTCAGAATTGAGAGATTCAGATTTCTTGTCATGTCACTCTCTTTCGACACAAGGCGGCAAAACCGCAATAATCAGTGAGTTCAGAAGTTGATAGACACCCCTCACCCGTCCTACGGACACCCTCTCCCCATCCGATGGGGAGAGGGATGGGATGAGGGG
>JACQWK010000748.1 GCA_016209525.1 Verrucomicrobiota bacterium | reverse complement strand
GCTCGGCAAGAAAGTTTTAGGCCTTATCTAAGCGCCATTCGGAACTGACCCGTTTACTGACCCGTTTACGTTTAGAGTAAGGAACTGACCCGTTTACGTTTATGGCGATCACGGCATCGCGTCCGGGTCATCTATGAGCAGCTTGCGCCATAGGGTGGCTCGCGGGACGGAATGGGACGAGCGTCTCCGACAAATCCCGAGGCGGGTTTCATCCCGGAGGCTGCCAATCCTCGGCGTTCACCCAGCCAACGATCACCGGTGGCCCTCCTTTCGGACGTAAAAATCCGCGCTGCCACACAAGCAGTAGAACGGGCAATGATTCCCCTCAGTTTCCCGTTGCGGGAAGATTTCATTCGCTGATTCGCCAGACCAAACGCGTCCGATTGCCGGGTCGATACCCACGGCTTGGCGCAGATGCGAGGAAGCATCATGTTCCGCCTCGGACGCGCATCCGCCAAATAACGAACCAAGCAGCGCCCAGGCTGCTTGGTCGCACATCGACTGGCATTGAACGGGTTGTTTTCTGCCAGTCGCAGAATTTCGGCTCGACCGGCTATTCGCCTCCGCCTTTGCGTCCTTTGCTCTCTTGGCCTCGTTCGTTAGCGTCGTTTTTGGCCTGATCGAGCACTTCTCGATGGTCTCTGAGTTCGTCCTTCAACTCCGCCAAACGCCGGCGGAGTTCGACACGAGCTTCCTTTTGTTCTTCGAGGAAGGCCTGCCGTTTCTCTTTGATTTCCGCTCGGAGCTTCTCCCGTTCCTCTTTTCCGGCTTCAACGTATTTCTGGCGCAGGTCCTTTTGTTGATCAAGGAACTCGCTGCGGGTCTGCTTGAACTCGTCGATCAATCTCTTGATTTCAGCCGGGATCTCAGGGCGAACCGGATTGTCCGGGCGATCCGGTCGATCGGGTTTCTCGGGCTTGACCGGCTTCTCCGGCTTGGGCTCGTCAGGCTTCGACACCTCGGGTTTCGCCGCTTCTGCTGGTTTGTCCGTGTCGCCTGACTCGAAGGCTACCGCTGGGTGGGCAGGCGAAGCAGGTTCGGCAGGGACGGCGCGAGTTGCGGGAGTTGCGCGTTGTTCCTTGTCCCCGGGTTGCGCGGGAGTCGCCGGCGTTGCCGGGGTGGCAGCCGTTGCCGCATGTTCAGGCCGATCTTGAGAACTTTCCGGTTTGCTCTCGGGTCTGGACGGTTCCGCAGGAGTCGCAGGCTCCGCCGCGTTTTCGGGTCGTTCGCGATCGCTTTCGGTTTTGGCCTCCTGTGCATAGGCTATCCCCGCCGTCAGAAGCACACCGACTGCGCATAACCACGCAAGGATATTGAGCTGTTGTTTCATAGGCGTTCTTTTTGTTGTCGATTGTGCATTTGACTATTCTGTCATCTGCAATCATGCAGTTCTTGCGGAATGGTGAGTCGCATGGGCCGTGCCGAGGCCTCAGCCGCCTTCCCAACCTCTTCAAAATTCGGCAGATCGGCGGAAGCGATGCCGCCAGCCGTGTCGTTTGCTGGAAGCGCAAATTTGGGGACGCTGCGCACTTTCCTCTGATCGTTCGCGCTCCGTTGGGCCGTAGCACCCACTGAGAGTTGGAGAATATGAAGTTGAACTTGGCGGCGGATGGATGAACAACTTCATTGATCCACAAGCGGCACAGCTTTCCCAAAGCTTTCATCGCGTTCGCCCGTGGCCGTGAAGCCTCTGCGCCACCCTGGGAATTCACACCGCAAAACGGGTAGGGACACCGCGCCGCGGCGTCCCCGCGCCGTGCAGGCGCGGAACCCTTCTCAGCGAGAGGGACAACTCCTTCACCAAGGCCTCACTCTGTTCCGCCGCTGCACGCGTCGGGGACCGCGCAGGCGCGCCGTCCCTACCTTCAGCATGCGCCTCGGTCAAACGAAGGTATGAACTCTTCAGGTTGGCGGGTGCGCGGTTTGCCGGCGCGCAAGACGCGCAAGGAGTAGCCTTGCCCGTTTTCAAACGGTTCGACCTTGGCTTCAACTTCCAGCACCGGATAGCGCACCGTCGCCAGCCCGTAGCTCTTGTAGGTTTGCGCGAATAGTTCAGTCTCGACTATGCCCGTCCAGTCGGCCAGTGACAGGAATTTCATCGGCTCGCCCGTGATTTGATGATGCGTGCGCTGCTCCACGACGAGGCCGCACGTCACGACCGTTCGGCCGACGAATTCGCCCAGACGGTTCACTGGGCAGTAGGTCTCCCACGCCACATCGTCGAACAGCTCAAGCGGATGGCCGTTCACGGCGTAGCCGAACAGGTCAATCTCCGCTTGCAGGCGTTCGCGGCGCGACGGCTCGCTGAGCGGAATTCCCGGCAGATATTCCAGACCCGGCGGCGGGATGAGCCAGCCTTGGTTTGGCTTGGCCGAAGCGCCGTAAGTCTTGAGAAGATGCTGCGCCTGCCAGAACTGGCGCGTGCGCGTCTCGCCGAATTCATCGAACGCGCCGGCGCGAATCATCGCTTCGAGCTCTTCGCCCGTCGGCGCCACGCGGTGGAAGAAGTCCGCCATCGAACCGAATGGGCCGCGTTCACGGGCGGCGAGCAGCGCCTCGGTCGTGCGCGCCGTGAGTCCTTTGACGCGCGTCAGAGGCACGCGGATGGCGGAACGCCGAATGCCGAATGCCGAATGCCGAAAGAAATCCGAATTTCGAATCCCGAATTCCGAAGGAAGGGCCGGAGCCGCTGCCGGAATTGGCCGCGTCGGGTTATCCGGTTCCGGCGCGCGGTCAACCCAAACTGCCGCTCCGTGGTTGGCCAGAGCGGCGCGCTGCGGACGAGGCCGTCCGCGCTCCGGTTCATGGGCACGCCCACCTTCCGCCGCGCTTTCGGATTTCGGATTTTCCATCCGCCGCTTCTCGTCGGTGACGACCACTTTGAATTCCGGTCCCGGCTCATTCACGCTCGGGGGCAGCAGCGGAATGCCGAGCCGATGGCATTCGAGGACGTAAACCAGCGGGTGATAAAAGCCTTTGCCATTCGTCAAGACGGCCGCCATGAATTCGGCGGGGAAATAACGCTTGAGCCACGCCGCTTGATACGCCTCGACTCCGTAGGCCGTGCTATGCGCTTTGCAGAAAGCGTAGCCCGCGAAGCCGGTGACCAATCCCCACACTTCCGCAATCTTTTCGGGCGAATGGCCGCGCGCCCGCGCCGAGGTGAAAAATTCGCCGCGAATTTCCTCGATCACCGCGCGCTTCTGCTTGTTGAGCGCCCGGCGCAACACGTCGGCGCGGCCCGGCGGCAGTCCCGCGAACGCCTCGCTGAGCTGCAAAATGTGCTCTTCGTAAACGACCAGCCCGTAGGTGCTCCGCAGGCACGCCTCCAGCGACGGATGCGGATAAGCCACCGGTTCCATGCCTTGATAACGGCGGGTGAAGGCGAGTTTCTTGCCTTCGTTCGCCGCGCCGGGGCGAATCACGCTCACAATCGCGATGAGGCCGTCGATTTCGCGCACGTTGCACATGCGGCAAAGGCTCGTCATCGCGGGCGACTCGATGTGATGAACCGCCCGCGCGCCTCCGTCGGCGATCATCTCCCAGACGGCTGGGTCGTTGAAGGCGGCTTGCGAAACGGCAGGGGAGGAAATCCGAAATCCGAAATCCGAAATCCGAAAGAAATCCGAAGCCCGAAAATCGAAATCCAGAGCAACCTCGGTGGGAGTGCGCCGATCGCCAGCCTGTGTCGTCATTTCACAGCCAGGGTGGCCGTTCCCAGCGCGGATTTCGCCCCCAAGCTCAGCCAGCGGCACCATTTCGGATTTCGGACTTCGGATTTCTTTCGGCATTCGGCATTCGGCATTCGGTATTTTTTCCACCGTTTCCACAGAAAACCGCTCCCAATCCACCGCCACGCCGCGTTTCGCCAGCATCGCCTTCACATCCCGCATCACCGCCAGGCCGCCTTGCGCGAGGATGTCCATCTTCACCAGGCCGATGGCTTCCACGGCGTCCATGTCGAAATGCGTCGTGGCATAGCCTTTGTTCGCGATGAAAGTCGGCGTCAACTCGTGCATCGGCTGGCGCGAAAGCACGAGACCGCACGGGTGCATCTTCGGATAACGCGGCATGCCGTCGAGGAACTCCGCCATGAGCAGCGCGGTCTGGTAAGGCTCTTCGTCCAGGGGCAAATCGCGGGTTTCGGGGCCGGCGCGGAGCAATTCGATCAGACCCGCGCCGCCCTTGGGCGCCGGTTCGTCGGGCACCCAACCGCCGCCGAATCCCCAGGGGAAATGCTCCGTGAACTTGCGCACGTCGCGCTCGCCCACGCCGAGCACCTTGGCCACTTCCGCGAACGCGCTCCGCGCCTGAAAGGTGGAAAACCCGCCCACGACGGCGCAATGCTCCCGGCCATACTTCTCGAAGATGAGTTGCACCACGTCGTCTTTGAAGTCGTGCGCAAAATCGATGTCGATGTCCGGCAGTTTGTGCAGCGCCATGCGTTCTTTGTTGAGGAAACGCCGGAAATAAAGGCCGAAGCGAATCGGGCAAACGCCGCTAATGCCAAGACAGTAGCAGACCAAACTGTCCGCCGCGCTGCCCCGCGTGATCCACTCGATGCCGCGCCGGCGGCAATCCTGGAGAAAATCCCACGTGATGAGAAAATAATCCTCATAGCCCACGTCGGCGATGATGCCCAACTCTTCTTCGATTTGGGCTCGCACGCGCGCGAACGGCACTGCGGCCCCGGTGTCGGAGACGATCCGCCGGCCCGCGTAACGCTGCCGCAAACCGTCGAGCACGAGGCGCCGGAGAAACTCTTTTGACGGCGTGCCCTCGGGAGTGGCGAAGGCGGGAAACTGCGGCTTGCCAAAAGGGAAGACGAATTCGCAGCGCTCGGCGATCTCATGGGTGGCGCGAAGCCATTCGGGATGCTGCCCGCATCCCGCCGCCATCTCGGCCGGCGTGCGGAAGTGATAGCGGCCTCCGCGCCGTTTTTCGGGATGATCGTGCGCCAACAAAGTAAGCGTGCGAATGCTCTGGAGGATGTCGTACCAGCGCCGGTCTTCGGGCGTGGCGTAGTGAACCGCCGGACAGGCCACCGCGCCTTCGCGCTGCGTGACGGCTTGGTAAAAGCGTCCGGGAAAGAGCGGCGCCAACGACGCATCCGAACTCACGGCCAACAGTCCGTCCAGAAACGCAGAATGCCGAATGAAGAATGCGGAAGTGAGCGGAGCCCGCTGCTTCGCGGCCACGGTGGTCTCTTCATTGTGCATTCCATTAAGCAATTCATTATGAATTGGAGCCCCCCTCTCCCTGCCCTCTCCCCTCATCGGATCAGGGGAGAGGGTGGCCGGAGGCCGGGTGAGGGATCTCGGTTTACTGTGGAACTCCTGAGAGTGCGTTTGAAAAATGGGTGGCGCGGGCAACCTGCCCGCCCTGGTCGGCAACTTGCCGACCGGAATGAGAGCGGATGTCTCAGTCAAACCCGCGCCAGGATTGTTCTTCGACGCCGCACCCGTTCCGTCCGGCAGGTTGCCGGACGGCACAGGCTGGTAGCCTGTGCTACCCAAAACAGTTTTTTCAAACAGGCTCTTAGTGCCTTCCGCTTTGGCCGAGAGCAGCCGGCAAAGGTTCGTGTAGCCCGTTGCGTTCGCCGCGTACAGAAGCAGCGGATGCGAGCCCACACGCAGTTCCACGCCGATGATCGGCTGGATGCCTGCCGCCTGCGCTGCCTGCGCGAATTCGACGGCGCCATGCAGGTTGCCTGTGTCCGTGAGCGCCACGGCGGGCAAACCGTGCTGCTTCGCCAGTTGCACGATGGCCGTGGGCGAGAGCGTTGAATCGAGGAAAGAATAATGGCTGTGGCACCGAAGCGGGACGTAATCGAACTGCGAACTGCGATTTGCGATTTGCGATTTGCGATTTTGAAGAGCGAGTCTCACGCTTCCCCCTCTTCCAGCGGGAGAGGGTTGGGGTGAGGGAGAGTCGCCGGCACATCCCAGCGGCTCTGGTTTGTCCGGCGTGTTCATCCTCACCCTGTCCCTCAAGGGAGAGGGAACATGATCGGAAGTCTGGAGCCTCCTTATGTCGGCTGCTGCGGAATCGACGGGCGCATCGCGCAGAACGAAGTCATGGCCGCGCAGGATCACCGAGTATCCGCGCGCCTTGCGCAGTTCATCGATGACCGGGGCCAAGCGGGCGCACGCTTCCTGGCGTTGCGCGGACACTTCCAAGGGCAGTTCGCTGCGAAACCGGCCGTCATAGACGCCCGACAGTTTGAGCGAGACCAGCCGCAAACTCACCCGCCGCTTCCACGCTTGCCGGAGCATCCCCTGCAGCCGGCCATACACGTCCGTCTCCAGGTCCGTCGGCTCGATCAGGCTTTCGCTGCATTGATCCTCGGCCATGTCGTTGTAGCGGACTTTGACCGTCAGCGTGCGGATGCTTCGATTTTCCTCGCGCACTTTGGCGAACAGGTTGTCCGCCATGCGCCGCAACGTGGCTTCGATATATTCCTCGTTTGTCAGATCACGGGCAAAGGTCTCTTGCTGGCTGAAAGATTTCTGCGGTTCCCGCGCGGGAATCAAAGGCCGATCATCAATGCCGCGGGCGAATTGCCGGAGGCCCGCCGCCTGGCTGCCCAGCAAGAGTTCCAGCATCTCCAGCGGAGTGGCGGCGATGTGACAGATGCGCGCCAGGCCCGCGGCATTCAGGCGCACGCTGGTTTTTGGGCCGATGCCCGGCAGCCACTGGTTCGGCAACGGATGCAGGAAGGCCGCTTCGCCGCCGGGCGGCACTTCGTTGAACGCGGCCGGCTTGGTCAGCTTCGACGCGACCGCGCTGACGAGCTTGTTGGTCCCGATGCCTTCGCTGACGCTGATCTTGAGTTTTTGGCCGATGGCCTTGCGAATCGTCAGCGCGACTTCGACCGGCGGTTTGCGGACCGCAGACAGGTCGAAATAACCTTCGTCAATCGAAGTTTGCTCGACATCGGGCGTGAAGTCGTAGCAGTAGCCGAACATCCAGTCCGAGAACTGCTCGTAACGCTCGAAGTCGCCCGGCAGGACGATCAACTTCGGGCAAAGCTTTCGCGCCCGCACCGTCGGCATTGGGGTGTAAACGCCGAACTGGCGCGCCTCGTACGAGGCCGAGGCGATGATGCCGCGCTTCTCGCCGCCGACGGCGATGGGCTTGCCGCGCAGCTTCGGGTCCGCGGCCTGTTCGACCGCGGCGAAGAAGGCGTCGGCGTCGAGATGGACGATCGTGCGCAAGGCTGCACCGTGACGATACGCCGAAAACGGGTGGAAATAGTCATCCACGTTTCAGCCACAAATGGCGGATGATGATGACACCTGACGGCAAGTTGTTCTCGATGTAACTGAATGTGCGTTGGTGCTTGGAAATTGCAGTCTGCTCGGCGAACGGTGTCGCTCGCGTGCATGGGCATGACTCCGGGCCGAAGGAGGTCGGGATCGGTTCTTTGCGATGGGAGGCAAGGGCTTCGGAGAGTTTGGGAACAAGGGAATAGCCTTCTCGCGCATAGCCAACCATCATGGCGCTTTGCATTGCCCACGCGTAGTCGCCCCGCACGAATCGGATGAGTCCCTTGTCGCAGTAGTGAGAGCCGACGGTGTGTTCGCTGTCCACGGGCTTGCACTCGATGAACAGCCAATCCTGCGATGGATACGCCACGCTCGGCCGGTGAACGAAGCCCACAAGCAAGTCCGGCTTCAGGTCGCGTTTGCTGCCGTCGAAATTCCGAAGTTCAGCTCCGCGCGTGCCAACGGTGAAAACCTCTTTGTTGAATCCATCCACGAGTTCGTTCTTGAACACGACATCGAACAAGGTTTCGTGAAGTCGATGAGTGATGCCGTTTTCCTCAGCAGTTTTGAGATCGAAGTCCGCGTGCGGCTTTTCAAGCATCCACTGCCACGCGCGAACAATGGCTTGTTCGACAACCATGCAAGCTCGCAGAGAAAGCGGTTTATGCGGCAGTTCATCGCTTCCCACAGTCTCCTTGAACATTTCCACCATCATGCGTCAGGTGTCGAAAACGTAGAGCCATTCACGGACGAGTTCCGCGCCGAGCAATCGCGCCCGGCTCGGTGTCCAGTAGCGATACTGGTTGAGCAATGCCACGAGCAAGCCGCCGTCCACCTGCTGGATGATGCGCGTGCTGCCGGTGTCCTCAGCCAGTTTGAGCAAGACCTCACGAAACAAAACCTCCGCCGCGGGCATCGTCGTACTGCGTTTCGAGATGAGCAGCAGACCGAAGGGGGCAGAGGATTGGAGGAAAGCCGCGTCCGGCTTCCAGAGTTCCACCTGCGGCTCGTCACCCGTGACTTTGAAGAATGGACGCAGGATGGATTCGAGCCGTTTGCGGAAGCGCTCACGCTCGGCTGGGCGAGGCGGATTGCAGGCGCGGTCGCGCGATTCAAGATAAGGCATCGCCACTTCAACCGTGTCACGCACGACCTCCATGTCTTTGCCGTCGAGACCGAACAGACCTCCAAAGAAGGCATCAATTTCGTCGAAGACTGTCAGGTCACGAGCGATGAGTCGGTGAGAGAGCCGGATAACGGTCTGACGTTGCTCTGCCGATAGTTTCTCAAACGGGAAAATCGAGCAGTCGTCAAAGTCCGCTTTGTCCAGCACGCGGCGCTCTGCGCCGAAACGCGCCTTGGTGCAAAGAACGTAGTGAATGCGGAGATGAGAATGGGCAAACAAATGCAGGTAACGAGACAACAATTCCGCTTCTGGATGCGAAACGGCTGAATAGCCGTGGAAACTGCGGTTGTAAGCAACATCGTCGAAGCTCAATAGCGCCCAACCATCGGCACGATTTGGCCCAGGGGCTTGCTTCATCAATGTTATAGGCGCGTAATAAATCTCGCGTTGCCGAGGCCAACAGAGCTTGGGGCGGTCAAAAGGTGGTAATACGCTGACATCGAGAAGAAAGACCCCTGACACAATGCCAGTGAGATTCGGTAGCCCGTGAAGGAATGATGCATCACGCTGCTGTTGTTCCTCTGCAACTTGATAACCTTGTCCAGCACTTAGCTGCAGACGTTTCCAGTAAGTAGCAAGTGAATCAAAGTTGGCACTCTCGATACGAGCTACCACATCGGCATCAAGTTGAGTGCCCAACGCCAGCGCCTTCCAAATCCACGGCTGTTCGAAGGTCGCCTCGACCTCGACTGGTTGGAGGGACTTTGCATCAATCCGCATCGCCCCATTTCGATTCAATGCAGTGTCATACTGCGGGGTGATGAGCCGCAGCGTGTGGCCAGCCTTGGGCTTCCGATTGCGGGCGAATAGCAGCAGGAACGGCTGACTCATCTTCGGCCAGACTGCCGTGTCGGAGAGATTCGTTCCGTTGATGATGCCCGTGACTTCGACCAACCGCAGGAATGTTTCACGGGCGCGGCGCGGAATGTCTTCCTGCTTGAGCAGGATGCGCGCTGGCAGCGTCATCGCGATTCGCCCATCCGGTTTGCACCACTCCGTAGCCTTCCAAATAAATGGCAAGTCCGGGCCGAAGTCAGGATTCTCATACGTGTCGGCGGTTGCCTGGTCCGCTCGACGAGCAATGATGGATTTGCCCAGGCGGTTCAATTCCTCGGCCAGCGGACGTTCCTCGCCTTTGAGGCTGGTCCACGGCGGATTGCTGAGAATGAGGTCAAACCGCCCGTCGAAACGGCAACCAACATGTTCGGCCAAGCTGCCGGCAATCGCGCCTTCTTCCGGATCAATGCCCTCACGCCGGAAGTTGAAAAGGACTTTGTCGCGCAGTTGCCGAAACTTGAGTTTCTCCGGTACGGGTTTCGGATCGAGCTCAATGGCGGTGAGGTAAAGGCTGAGCGCGGTGAGTTTGATGGCAGAATCGCTGATGTCAAAGCCCGCGAGTTGCCCTTCCAAAATATCACGGATGGCCTTGGTATCCGGACGCTGGCCGGACGCTTTCCAGCGCTCCTGGTAAAGACGCCGGAAGGCAAGAACGAGAAACACTCCGCCGCCGCAAGCCGGGTCAAGGACGCGGGCTTCATGGGCGTTCGGAAGCTTGGTGAAGGCTTCATCCACCAGCGTGGCCGCAATGTTACGTGGGGTGTAGTGGATGCTCGTTTCCTCGGCGGTCTTGTGCTCCCACGCCCACGCGAAACGCTCATAAACTTGGCTCAACAGGCCCACGGGGACATGGTCGAAGAAAAAGTGACCGAAGTTCATGGGTAACGGACGTTGATAGCCCCTGTCTCCCACCGGTTCGTCTCCTTTGATAATCGCACTGAGGTGTTCAAACACCATCCCCTTGGTGCGTCGCCCGAGTTCATGAAAATCATCGTCAACAAGAGGAAGCAAATCGCCGTTGAAAGTCCGGTCCAGCCAGGCGGACGTGCGGGTTGCGTTCTCCGCGTTAACGAAGCAGTCTGGGAGGCCGCTGGCTTGGGGAGCGAACTTTCTAACGTCGCTGTCCCGGACGACACTTCGGTCGCGCAAAAAACGGAAGAACAGCGCCCGCCCCATGAGCGATAAGACATCAGCACGCTTCAATCCCAGCTTGGCAAGCCGGTCGGCCACGCTCCACACTAACTTGAACATCGCGGAGAAGACATAATCCACTTCCTTCGGCTTGCCCTTACCGTCGTAATGACCTTGAGCCAACCGGGAAAAGAAGGTCAAGGCCTCTGGCGTGCCGGGTGTGTAACGTTCCCAGGCTGGGATTCGGTCGTCCAGCGACACCGGCACAACCGCCAGTTCACCGAGACGGATGCGCGCGAGGTAGGCGCGGTCGCCGCGACAGGCGAGTTTGCGCCGGAGAGTTTTGATCTCCTGTTCCGTTGGCGTTTGAACCAGCCGACTTTCGTTGACGATGAAAAGCAGAGGCCGCCCCTGACTTTCTGCTACACCATCGGGCAGAAGACTGTTCGGCTGGCTGTCCTCATCCCGCCGAACGAGATCAAGATAGTCCAGCAATCCTGAGGATGCCGGGCCACCCAAGTCGCGAAAGCTGCGGCTGGAGACACCGTAGCTCTGCATCTCTGCTTTAAGATTCAATGTCTCGCTGTTGGGCATGGATGCGTACGCAGGTTGCCCAACCATAGGATGTTTTGCACGACACAAATCTCCAGGTTGGGCAGATTCGTTTGATTGCATTCGTCCTTCATTCAGATTTTTTTTCCATCCCTACTTCTGGTTTTCCATCCGCCGGATCAACGCGCATACGACCCCCTGAATCATCAATTCCTCGGATGGAATCAGGTCCGGGTATTTCGGGTTCTCCGCCTTGAGGAACGGTTTGCCATTCTTCACGACATACGTCTTGAGCGTGCTCTTGCGATCGATCAGCGCCGCCACGATTTGGCCGGGACGCGGGTCCGGCCCGTGTTCCAGCACCACGATGTCCCCGTCGCAAATATGCCGGCCGATCATGGAATCGCCGCTCACCCGCAAAGCGAAGGTGTGGCGCGTGGGCTTGAACCCGATGGAATCCATCGTCACGGGAAGGCACTCGCCGGCTTCCTGTTCGCGGTCGCTGCCGAATCCGGCCGGGATGGAACCGAACATCGGAACCTCAACGACGGCACGCCGGACCGTTTGGGCGGCGTCGGCCAGCCGAAGCGAACGCGCCTTTCCCCGTTCCGACGCCAGCCGGCCTTTGCGAATGAGCGCCTCGATATGGCATTCCGCCGCGCGTTTGCTCTTCCAGCCGAACTCGGCCGCCACTTCCCGCAACGTCGGCGCGGGATCGCCCGCGGCCAGCTTGTCGCGGACGAAATCGAACACTCTGCGTTGGATTTCGGTCAGTCCTGTCATACTAGACAAATGGCTAGTATTCCCGGTTCCGTTTGTCAACCCGCAATTTTTTCGCGCGTCTGCAAGTGGTCGGTAGCGGCGGGCCCCACCTGCCAGAGGGCTGCATCTTGCGGCCCGGAATTGGCCGCCAATCCCAGAGCGCGCTCGAATTTGCACGCCTGATCCGCCGGGCGAGACGCCATGGCTCTACGGCAGGCGGGACGCTCGCCGCTACGAACAAATCCGGGATTCAGCAACACTGTTGCCGTGTGCGCAACCTTTGTGTATGTTCCCGCCTCTTGACTAAGATTCGAAGAATGATGAGTAAGACTACGAACAAAGTGAACTCCAAAGGAACCGAGGCGCTGATCGAGCCTCCGTTGAATGAGCAGGTCCTGCAACCGGTTGAACCCGTCTCGACCCCGCCCGATTCGCAGACGCCCGAGACCGGCGCAGAACCGGCCCTCGCTCCGTTGTCCCCGCAGCAGATCGAGGAATTGAAGCTCAAAGCCGCCAAGGCGGACGAGTACTGGGACCGTTTGCTCCGAGCCACGGCGGATCTTGAGAATTATAGGAAGCGGGCGGCCCGTGAGCGCACGGAAGCCGTCAAGTACGCCAACGAATCGCTGATCGAAAAGCTGGTGCCGGTGTTGGATAATTTCGACATGGCCATCACCGCAGCCAGCAATCCGCAAAGCAGCACGGTCGAATCCATCCGCACCGGGATCTCCATGATCTATAGCCAACTCAAGGCCGTCATGGGCGAAGCCGGCCTCGAGGAGATCGACGCCACTCAAAAGCCCTTCGATGCGAATTGGCACGAGGCGGTCTCCCAACAGGAGTCGGCGGACGTGCCCGAAGGCCTTGTGCTCCAGCAGTTGCGCAAAGGATACAAACTGCGGGATCGCTTGATCCGTCCCGCCACCGTCGTCGTCGCCAAGAAGCCGGCGGCTCGTTCCAGTGAGCCCTCAAAAAGCGACTCCTCATTGTGAATGCGCTTTTTGAAGTCTCCCTCACTCGTCCAACGCGCACCCTTCACTCATCCAATGGGGTGAGGGGTACGTTTCATCTCGGTTTCCCTATGAACGATTTAGTAACAGCGACTCCGATTTAACTCCCTCCGGGCAGTATGGCCAAACGCGACTACTACGAAGTCCTCGGCGTTGATCGGAATGCGAGCGAGGAAGACCTCAAGAAGGCTTATCGCAAACTCGCCCTCAAGTACCATCCCGACAAGAATCCCGGGGACAAGTCAGCGGAAGAGAAATTCAAAGAGCTGGGCGAAGCCTACGAGGTTTTGACGGATCCGCAAAAACGCGCGGCGTACGACCAGCACGGCCACGCGGCGTTCGACCCGCGTTTGCGCGCCGGCGGGCGCGGAGGCGGGTTCCACGATCCGTTCGATATTTTTCGCGAAGTCTTTGGCGGGGGCGGAAGCATTTTTGACGACCTCTTTGGCGGCGGGCACCGGGATCCGACGTCGCCGCAGCGCGGTTCGGATCTCCGTTACGACATGGAGATCGGTTTCGAGGAAGCCGCGCTGGGCTGCGAGAAGGAGGTGCCCGTGACGAAACTCGACGTTTGCGACGCCTGCCGCGGATCGGGATCCGAAGCGGGTTCGTCCACAAAAGTCTGCCCGGCTTGCGGTGGCCGCGGGCAAGTCGTGATGTCCCGCGGAATTTTCAGCATCGCCCAAACCTGCTCTCGCTGTGAAGGCGCGGGACGCGTCATCGAAAAACCATGCCGGACGTGCCATGGCGCCGGCCGGCGGGAACGCACTTCGAAAATCAAAATCAAAATCCCGGCCGGAGTGGACACGGGGTCGCGGCTTCGTTCCTCGGGCAATGGCGAATCCGGCGTGAGAGGCGGGTCGCCGGGAGACTTGTACGTCGTGTTGCACGTCAAACCCCACGAGATTTTTCAAAGGGACGGTGACGATTTGATCTGCGAAGTGCCGATTCGTTTTGTCGATGCCGCTTTGGGCGGGGAAATCGAAGTCCCGACCTTGACGGGGAAGGCGCAGATCAAGATGCCTCCCGGCACGCAAAACGGCACGGTCTTCCGGCTTAAAGGAAAAGGGGTCAAGAATGTTCAAGGGTACGGGTTGGGAGATCTGCACGTGCGGGTGGTCGTCGAGGTGCCAACCCACCTGAACACCGCGCAGAAGGCCAAGCTCCAAGAATTCGCCGAGCTGTGCGATTCGAACGTCAATCCGATCAGCAAAGGCTTTTTTGAGAAAGCGAAGAATTTCTTTAGGTAGAATTGCATTCTGCGGGCGGCCGACAAGTGCGAGCGCCCTGGAACTTGCCGACGCGCCGCCGATTGCAAATCGGCGATACGGCAGACTGCAAGTCTGCGCTACGACGAAGGCAAACGGTCTCCTGAAATGCCATCAGATGAGGGGAGAGGGGCGCATCTTGTCCTCTCTCTCATGAGCAGTTCAATAACCCACTTCTCAAATGCACCGCTTCTATTTGCCTCCAGAGCAAACGCAGCAGTCCTCTCTGACCTTGAGCGACGGCGACGCTCACCACGCCCTCCACGTTCTGCGATTGAAGCGAAGCGATCGGGTCGCCGTGCTCGATGGCGTAGGCTCCGAGTTTCTTTGTGAAATCAAGGAGGCGGATGCGCGCCGCGTCACGCTGGAGGTGGTCAGTAAACTTTTCATCCCTCCGCTCCCTTACCGGCTGACCTTGGTCCAGGCCGTTCCCAAAGGGAAAACCATGGACCTGATCGTGCAGAAGGCCACCGAGCTCGGTGCGGATCGAGTGGTGCCGATTCTCTCCGAACGGACGGTCGCACAAGTGAATGAGGAAGCGGCGTCAGGCAAAGCGCAGAAATGGCGAGCGACCGCGATCGAAGCCATCAAACAGTGCGGTTCAGCCTGGCTGACCAAGATCGATTCGCCGATTTCGCCGGCCGCCTTTCTCTCACGGGAAGAGAAACCGGAGCTGTCGCTGATGGCCACCTTGCAGAAGAATGCGCGCCATCCCCGATCTTGTTTCCAGTCGTTTTTGGCCGAACACGGGCGGTTGCCAAACACGATTTCGGTGTGGGTCGGGCCGGAGGGTGACTTCACTCCGGCCGAAGTGAACGCCATCGCCGGGAGCGGTGCTTGGCCCATCACGCTTGGACAGCTCATTCTCCGGTGCGAGACCGCCGCCATTTATTGCTTGGCGGCGCTGAACTACGAATTGCAGGCGCCGCTGAATGGTGCCAAGACCGTGTAGCGGAATTTGTTTCTGCCGCCCCCTCCCGGGGCTTCTGGACTTGGTTGCGGCGATCCCACAGCTCGCGCTGTGGGCTATTGTCTGGCGCCACTCCGTGGCTGGATTCCAAAACTCGCTCTGATCACAGTGAAGGCATGCCGGGAGATAGCCTTGACCGTCCGGCGTGGCCGGCGCCGGCGCTCTCTCTCGAGGTTCAGCTCATGAAAACCTCGGTGTCGGATTGGCCTTCGGTTTTCGCGCTTCGGAATTCTTTCGGCCTTCGGATTTCGTCATTCGGATTTTGCCCGATCATGGGGCCACCGAAATCAACGAGGCCCCCCAACATCCTACTGGCGAGTGACCAGTTTTTGGAACTGCGGATCCTGCCGCAAGCCGCCGAATCTAGGGTCCGTGGCGGCTTCGGCGCGCAAGTCCTTGGCCGTCGCTTGCGTGAGCAAGCGCTGCTGGCTGAGTTGAATGGCGGTCTGGAGCGAGGTGATGGCTTCCGCCGATTTTCCCAAAGCGGCCTTGATCCCGGCTAAGTCGTACCAGGCTTCGGGATTGGACGGAATCGCCGCGACCAGCCGCTGCAAAATGTTCTCCATTTTGCTCGGGTTCTGCAATTGATTATAGACCTGCGCCGCCGAGAGAAGCGTGTTCGCATCGGCTTGGGGACGGCTGACGAGTTGATCCACCAATTCCACGGCGGGATTGGTCTGCTGTGTGATCAAGTAAATCGAAATCAACTGGAACGCCAAGACGACGTTGTTGGTGTCGGCCCGGTAGGTTTCCTCCAACGCACCCTGCATGCTCTTGAGTCGCTGCAAGGTCGCATCCAACGGCGGCTTTTGGCCGAGTTGCGCCTGGGATTGGGCGACCTGCAGGAGGGTCCCGGCGTCCACTTGGGGGTTCCGGCTGATCTCGTCGAGGATGGCCGCCGCGGCATCGGGCCGCTGCAACTGCATGTAGGCCGTGGCCAGTTGCAGGCCGAGCGGGAAGTTGGTCGGGCCGGAACGAAATTGCTGTTCGAGAACAGCGAACTGATTCTGAGCCTGGAGAAACTGCGTCTGATGCGTGCCCAGATTCCGAAGGTTTGCGGCGTACTGTTGGAAGATGGGATTGGAAGGGTCGAACTTGAGGCTGGTCTCGGCGATCAAAAGGGCGTCCTGCGTGCGACCGCTGCTGATCAGCAGGTTGACGTATTTGTAAAGCGCCTCCGGGCTGAGCGGGCAAAACGCGTAGGATTGCTTGAGCGCAAAGTCCGCTTCCTTGATCAGCCGCTGCTGTTCGGCCAGGGTTTTGGGCCGGTACTCCGGCAGAACTTCCGGACTCAGCCGCCAGCCATAAATCCAGCCAATCGCGCTGCGCAGTTTCGAAAAGGCTTTTTGGGCGAAGTCATCGCGGACAAACCGGCGGTCTCCCTTGAAGCCGGTAAAATCGTGGCGCAGATATACCCGCTCCGCAAACTCGCAAATTTCTTTCACGGTCGTGTCGTAGGTGATCCAGTTGCCGATCAACCGTTCCGAGTACTTGGACCAAAACTCATGGTCTTTTTGGACCATGTCCTCGGTGATTTCCGGGACCGGGCTGCGGTTGATCTTCATGATGATCCCGTAGGGCGTCAGGTGCGGGAACATCCAGTCGAGGGGGAAACTTTCCTCGATGTAGAACTCGTTCGTCGGGTTCTTCTCAAAGATAACTTTCGCGAGCAGCGCGTTAATCGACATGACGGCAACCTGGCCGCTCACTTGCACGCGGCCATCCGGCGTGAAGGCGATCCCTTCCCCTTGTTTGACCTGTTTGGGTTCGTTGGGGAACTGCGTGTCGTGCGCCAGGCGGCGCGCCGCGTCGTTCAGATAATCGTGGAACGCTTTCTGGGAATCTTCGTTCGACGGAGTTTTGATCTCCGCGGGCGGATACACGCCTTCGGCCCTCCTCCGGGCCTCGATCCTCTCGCCCAAGCCGGTGAAAAGCCGATCCAAAGGCAACAAGGCCCGAGCCAGGAGATTGGTTCGACCCTGTTCGCGCGCTCTCTCCGATCGGAACAACTCGGAAAAGAAGTAAGGATCGGACTGGGCGCTTCGATTGTAATGGGCTCGGATGTAGTCGAGGTAAGTCTTGTCCGCGAGGGCGTTCTGCGTGATGAGGTACACGTCGCGCCGATCAAAATTCGGATCGAGCGGCTTGTGTTTTGCGGGAGTGAAGCTCTCGCAAAAGATCATGTAGGTCGGATTAAAGCGGCCCGGATCCGTGCCGCCGAAGAGGATCGTGTGCCGAGGCATTTCCGGATAAGTCCCGAAGGGAGGGGTGAACATATCGTGGCCGAACCAGTAGCCGAACAAGTGGCCGCGCTGCTCGTTTTCGGCCCAGTGGGAAAGGATCGAGCGGGCCGGAATCACGGCGAACAACGCGAGCAGCACCGACAGCAGCGCTCGGTGGCGCCAAAACAAGACGACAAATGTGAACAACAGCGCGAGGACGAGTCCAAGCACCGCCGACCCGCGCGTGAGGGGAAACTGCGTCTCTCCGAAAGTGGTCAGGACACTGTACAGCTCGATCGCCGTGGCGACCGCCCCGCTGTATAGAATGTGCGATCGGTATTGCGCATACTGCGTCGCCAACACCCCGCCCACCAGAGTGATCCCATAACCGATCATCATCGCCACAATGATGTGCGAGGACGTGAAGAAGACTCGCGCTTGGGTGCGGCTTTGCAGGTCGGTGTTCGGGTTCAGCAGATATAACAGCAGGAAGGCGAGTCCAACAAATACGGCTGCCAGTCCCACAAGCCAGGCGCGCTCTCGCTTTTGGAGCTTCCGATAGAACAAAAAGGGGATCAGGCCGAGAAACAAGTTGACTCGGCCAAATTCACTCACTGCTCCATCGGCATACACGTTCCAGACCTGATCCAGGTATCGACCGAGGCTCCCCGTTGGATTGGTCTGTTCGTATTGGCCGCGCGTCAAAGCGTGAACGAATCCTTCCACGGTTCGCGGGTAGCCCCAGTTGAGCGGAGGATTCGTCATCGAAGCTATCGGCATGTAAAAGTAAAAAAAAGCCCCCAGCACCCAAAGCAGGAGCATGATCAAAACAGGCTTCCACTCGGTCAAAAGCCGACCAGTCTTCATGGTCACGAAGCCCGCGGTCACCATTGAGCCCACGCCCACGAAATTGTAGATCATGAAGAGCGGCAAGTTATTGTCGAACGCGGTCAGTTTGCCTGTCGCCTTGAGCATCAAACCGAGCACATAAACAACGCTGTTTCCCAGGAACATGTCCCGCCCCAGCTTAGGCTGGGCGGCGAGCACGGCCACCTCGAGCCCCATCGCCGCCACGATGAGCGTCTGATGGTTGGTGAAACAGATCCCAAACCAAAAGAATGTCCAATAAAGGTAACGGCGCTGCTCCGGCGCGTAGATCCATCGGAGCAAGGGGCACAACACAGCCGCGAAGGACAAGACGCTCAAGGTGTACACTTCGACGATCACCGCCTGGCTCCACATGAAGCCGTTGAAACCCAAAAGAGTTCCCGCAATGTAGCCGGACTTGACACACAAGAAATTCTCCCACCGCCGGTCGATGCCTTTCAGCTCGGCCAGGCTTTCGAGCATCATACTGCTCCCGCGCGACACCATCAGTGCGATCAATCCACAGGCCAAGGCGCCCGCCACTGCCGACGACAGCGCCACGCGCCAAGCGATGTTCGAATAGGGAATTTGCGTGAACAGCCAAGTGTAAAGCGTCCAGACAGGATAGCCTGGAGGATGCGGAACTCCGGCGTAGTAGGAACCGACCGCTAGTTCACCCGCGTCTTCCAGCGTCAAATCAGGCGCCAGCGTCAGGTAATAACCGATGAACGTCAGGAGCGTTGTGATTCCGAAGGTAATCCAATCGATCCGGCGAAACAGCGGAGGCAGAGGTTGGGGAGCGGCCGCCGTGGGACCTGTTCGTTTCGGAGGCGGACCCGGCGGAGTGGCGGGTGAGGCGGATTTCGCCGGTTCCTTCGGTGCGTTCTGTTTATCCATGCTTTCCTTCCAGATCCAAAATTCTCAGGGGCGCCTCTCCATTAACCAAGGTGGGGTGAGACTCTGTCGAACCCTGACTTCCTTTCCGGCCTTGATTCCGGGGCTCGACAGGAGTCTCACCCCACCGATGGATGGGTTCATCAAAAACAAAAATGTCTTCCAAGTTTGAGCCTACCGCATCAAGCGATTCGTTCCTAATTCCAGAAAAGAGCCCAAACTTGAAAACGAACCTCGTCCGATTGTCCACTCCAAAGTATCCGCGCCAATTCTGTTTTGCTGGCTATGGAAGCCCGCCATGAGGTAAGCGGCATTGATTCGATTGCTCCCTAAACCCTCCCAAAGACTGTTTGTCCCGCTCCCAGCCATGTAGGTGACCTCGCCGTGTCTCGACCCAACGAGCGTGGTCAACACAAGGAGACAACCCAGCGCGGGCGCCAGCCACCGCCAGAATCCGGCCCAATCGCCAGCCCTGCTTGGGTGGACCGCCCTTCGTTTGGCGAAGATTCTGCGCCTAAGCGTTGTTGACGGGCGCCGTGGTGTCCAGCAGCGCAAGCGATTCTCCCAATCTTTCCAGTCGTTCATAATTCTCTCCTCGCAGACCGTTGCCCAGCTTCTGCAGCCCGTAGCGATAACGCCCCGCTGCCGTGTTCGGCGAAATCTCCAACAACTCGCCGATTTCTTCGAAGGTGTACTCGTGCCAGATTTTCAACACAATGACCTCGCGTTGTTCGGCGGGCAGCTCCGCCAGTCGGCGCATGGCCGCGCGTTCGGCAGGAGTCTCGCCGTCCGACCGCTCGAACCAGCGCGTGGATTCGAGTTCCCTCGCCAGACGCCTCCAGAGGTTGCGACGGTAGTTGCGGGCGCGATTTCGGAAGCTTCGGACGCAATAATGTTCCGGCTTTTGCGGGCGCACACCTTTCTGCACCAAAGCGAGGAAGGTCTCCTGCAAGACGTCCTCCGCCTCGCTGTGGCTCAAACCGAGAGCCCGGCCGTACAGGATGAGCTCCGAGGCTTTGGCTTCGTAAAGCCTTTCGCACCAATCAGGCTCAGTTGGGTGCCGACTCTGCACGTTTCGCCTCATAGACACCGACGGCGCTCAATTTGTATGAAAAAGAGGCGCTACGCCAGACTTGTTTGGCGCCTTCAGCAATTCTCATTCTGCCGTAACGCGGACACTCCTGTCCGCAAGATCCTGGAAAAATGCGGACAAGAGTGTCCGCCTTACGAACACAAACCGCGCCCATTCCCAAACGGTGTTGCCTATCCACCAGACTTCTCAGTAACTTCGAACCATGAATGCCGTGACGACTGAACTATCGATCACTTTGACGGCGGTCTTCTGCCTGTTTTTGCCCGGCCTGCACGCCGCAGAACCCCCGCCCACCCGAACCCCCATCGTCCGCGCCGTGGATCTCGATGTGAACGAGGCGCAAGATGTCGAGCTTTCCGATGGCAGCCGCGCCCGCGTCAAGCTCCTGCGGTTGTTGGAAACCCGAGACGCCTACCGCGAAGCGGTGCGTCAAGCGCGCGTCCAAATCGAAGTGAATGGCCAGTCCTTGGTGCTGACCTCAGCCACCTATCATTTGCCTGTGACCGTTGCCGGAGTTCAAATCGACTGCCCGATTACCAAGGGTTACGTCGGGAACAGCAGCCAAGGCAACGCTTGGGGCCTGTTGAAAGATGCTCGGCTCAGGCTCTGGCCCGCGCGCTCGCCTTGGATCGAGCCAGGCACATTCGGTTATCCGCTCAAGCAGCGCTGGTTCGCCAGCGGCACGCAAATGGCCAACGAACCGACGTTCGTCGATGGCGGAGAGGCGCCGAACGCGAAGAAAATTTACTATCATTACGGACTCGACTCCGGAGGCGCGGAGGGAATGGTTGATATTGTGGCCGCCACGGCGGGACGCGTGATTTCGTCCGGAAAGGAGCTCCTGCCCGGTTATGAAGAGACTCCGGCGAAACCGCGCTACGATGTCGTTTATCTCTTGGATGATCGAGGTTGGTACTATCGCTACAGCCATCTGCTCACTATTGATCCGGCGGTTCGGCCTGGCGCGCAGATCAGCCTGGGGCAAAAGATCGGCGTGCTCGGCAAAGAAGGAGGCAGCGGCGGCTGGTCCCATTTGCACTTTGACATCACGAGCCGCCAGCCGTCCGGCCTCTGGGGAATTCAGGAAGCCTATGCGTTCTTCTGGGAAACCTACCAGCGCCAATACGCCCCCAAGATTCTGGCGGTTGCCCGGCCGCATCATTTCGTGTCCACGGGCGAAAAAGTCGTCCTGGACGGCTCGAAATCCTGGAGCGCTTCAGGCCGGGTAACGCGGTACGAGTGGACGTTCACCGACGGATCCAGCGCCAGCGGTCCCATCGTGGAACGCACCTATGCCCAGCCCGGTTTCTACAGCGAAATTCTCAAGATCACGGACCCGCGCGGCGAGATCGACTACGATTTCGCCGTCGTGGACGTCATTGACAATTCCGCGCCGGAGCAGTTGCCTCCCAGCATTCACGCGGTCTTCGCGCCCACAACGGGCATCCGCGCGGGCGATCCGGTGACGTTCAAGGTCCGAACATTTAAGACGACCGCCGGCCATGAAACCTGGGACTTCGGTGACGGCAGCGAAACGGTGGCCGTAAAATCGGACGGCAACGTGAATATGCACGCCAAGGACGGCTACGCGGTGACGCAGCATCGGTTTCGCAAGCCGGGCCATTATCTGGTGCGCGTCGAGCGGACCAATGAACGAGGACTTTCGGCGATCGCGCATCTGCATGTGGCCGTAGAAGCGGCAGCGAAGAACCCCGGCAATTAGCGGTCGGCTGGACAGGGAAGGCGAGAATCGCAGGCGATTGGCAAAGGCTTAGGCAGCAAAATCCACACGACAATCGAGGTAGAGACGCCGCGCTGCGGCATCCCCGCGCCGTGCAGGCGCGGAACCCTTTTGAACGGTAGGGGCGACTTAGGCGACGGTGGCTCACTCTGTTCCACCGCTGCACGCGGCAGGGACAGCGCGGGCGCGGGGCCGTCGCTACCTTCAAAATCCGAAAGCTCCAACGCCCAACACGGCGCGAGGCCACATAGTCCATTGGCCGAACTCCCGGAAACCCCGACTTCAGGGCATCTTATTTTTGCGCAAATACTCCCGGCGAAAATTGTCGAAGGGAACCTCTGGAGCGTGAGTCGCGTGCAAGGTCGAAAGCAGTTCTCTGAATGCTCGCCCCGCTTCGGCTCGCTCCGGCGCCAAGGGACGCAATGAGTTCTGGTATTGATCGTAAAGTTCCGCCAGCCTCCCCAGTTGCTCACGCGAAATCATGCGTGCAACAATCGATTCTCTTCGCAGGCATTGCGGATGTCCAAAATGCGGTCGTAACTGTCGGAATGAGGCGTCTTCCCTGGGTGCAGATCGGAAAGCGCCTTCGACATGCTGTCGCAAATCGAGACCATTCTGGCCCAGATGGCTGTCACCCCCTCCAGAGTGGGTTCTCGTTGAGCCATGGTCGCGGCCACAGCATAAAGCTGTTCGAGTTTGGCTTCCAGACGCTGCGCCGGGCGCTCGACATCCCGGTCCTCGATCCTCTCGCCACGTGCGATGCGATCACTAAACTCTTGCAGTGCAGTCTGGCCAAGGATTTCCAAATCTGTCACTGAGATCGACATGATACGAATTTGGTTTCCGGTGGCTGTGCTGTCAAAGGGTTTTCTTGCGTGGTCCGCAGCACGCAGGCTCTCTACGCTCGCTTATTTCCCCACCGCTTGGTCAAGCGCGCTGGCGGCGAGGAGATAAAAGAGGTTGTGCACCAACCACGGCTCGCTCGTTCGATAAGAAGGGGCGCGGCCACCGGTCCGGCTCAAATCAAAACCCGGCCGGTCCGCCAAACCCATGTCCCGCACAAAACCGTTCGGGATCGTGCCCGGCACAGCGCCGCGTTCCCGGCCTGGAATCATGTTGTAACGGTGGTGATAGCGCGGCGGGTTGAACGCGCCTTTGCCTTCGAACATGCAAAGATTCACCGGATTCTTCCCCAGCACCCAATCCACGTGGTCCTGCGAATAGCGAAGCGCGCGCGGATCGCGTGTCACTCGGTAGGCCAAGGCCGCCGCCCAAGCGCGCGACAGCAATTGAAAATTGTGGCCGAGATCGGCGGGAAAGAACGTATCAGCCGGACTGACGGCCTGCGGGCTCAGCCCAAATGCGTGGTCCGCCGTCCCGGAGCAGAACGCGACATAGAGCTCGAGCGCGCGCCTGATCCGATGGCTGCGCTCCTCTCTTGGATAAGCCAGGGCGAACTGGGCCAGCGCGGCGGCGCTCGTGTCGCCGTAACTCCCGAAGGCGCCCCGCAGCGGGCCGTCAGTCGCTTGCTGCGAAAGAAGTTGGTCCACGGCGCGCCGGGCCCAGTCCAACAACGAAGGATCCTTGGCGGCTCTGTGCAATTCGATCGCACTGATCAATAGGTATGGACTGCCCACGGCGGTGCCGGATTTCGTCGCTTGGGTCCATAGACGGAGTGCGCGCGCGAGGTAATCGGAAGGCGGAGTGTCGAGTGTCGAGTGCGGAATTGTAGCGGCGGAATGACCACGTTCGCTGCTGCTTTTCGTCCGTTCGCTATCAATCGGTTGACAAGCTGCCTGATAAGAAACTCCCCTCTCCCTGCCCTCTCCCCTCATCGGATGAGGGGAGAGGGTGGCCGAAGGCCGGGTGAGGGGTTTCGGTTCACTTTTGAACTTCTTACTAAGCAAAGTTGAGAGCCGAGCCCAGCCTGCGATCACGAGCGGCGAATTGCCCTCCCCGGGCTGGATGACCGGGTCATCCTCGGTGCCCGACCGGTTGTCCGTGTGGACCTCGGGGATGGACCACTTCGTCCAATTTCGGCCCGGTCCCTGATTCACGTGATTGCGCAAGCCGCCGCTCTCCGGAATTTGCATCTTGGCCACGAAGGCCGCCCCCCAATTCGCTTCGTCCAGAGCGTCCGCCCACTCGTCGTCGTCGCGGTCGAACCGGCCAAAAATCTTCGGCGCTGAATCGTAGGCCTTCAGCAGCGCGAAAACGACGCCGCCATCGCCGTGTTCGTACATCAGTTTGTTGTAATCTCCGGCGCTATGCCAGCCGCCCGTCGCGTCGAGGTGATTTCCATCGGGAAGCTTCGCATCGTCCAGATGACACGCTTTGTGCCAGCCGGGAACGTCGAATCCACACCGCTGGATGTGGAAGAAGTCCACGGCGCTCTGTGCGGTCTCGCTCAAGAGGAGATTGCGTCCGATGACAAACGCCGCGGACTCGACTGTTACAGGACCAACCTTGGCGACGACGCGGTAAGCTCCCGGTTGACGGAAGCGCGAGAAATCCGCCCGCCAGAAGTACCAGCCCCAATCGTTTGGCTGACCACTGTGGATTCGGCCCGAGGAAACTGCCGTTTGCTTCCAAACTGTAGGCTGGAAAGCCCTTGTTACTGGCCGGGACATGTTCAGCGGGGTAGGGACGGCGCGCCGCGCCGTCCGCGCCGCGTGCAGCGGCGCAACCAGCAGATCGGAGGAGGCAGTTTGGGTGCCGCCTGTTCCGCTCGCTTTGACGCGGGCGGGGACATCGCGGCGCGATGTCCCTACCATATTTGGGCGCCGGCTTGCCGGGATAAGCTCGAAACCGATCGTGTCCGTATCCTGCGGGAAAAAGTTTGAAGCGACGACCGCGCTTTTGGGTCCGGTGCGTTCGTAGCCGATTTGGTTGACAAAAACCTCGACGCGCGGCTCGCGCGGACGCAACCGCAGCAGTTCAAACTCATCGAACCAAACCGGTCCGCCGAGTGCGACCGCCACCAAGCGCACCGCTGCGGCGTTGACCGGCGCGGCTGCGGGTGCCACCGAGAGGCGTTCCCAGTTTGTTGCTCGGCCCGGCGTACTCGTGTCCACGCGCAGCAAGTTTTGCCCATCGTCGGTCCAGCAAGCCAGAAGTCGCGCGGTGGCTGACGGTGCGCAACGCGCCCAGCCCGAGAGTTCAAGCCGCTCCGTCCACGCCGCCACGGGATAGTTGACCGAAGCGACGGCGAACCAATCCCCGCTTGGAGTGAGTCGAACACTGCCCTTGCCCTCGCGCTTGATGGCCGTGTCAAGCTTCAGTTCTCCCGCCCTCCGGCCGGGGAGGAGCATGTCGGTGCGCTCTTCGCTCCAAAACGGAATGCGCCCGCGTTCGTCCGTTTCGACACCTTTGTTGCCCATGAAGCTGGTTTCAACCAGCCCCAGGTTCACGGCGTCGAGATCGGCTTTCCCATGGACCCAGAACACGACTCGTCCGGCCGCGGCGCCTTGCGAATTGAACTCCACAGCGACGTATCGCCAGCCGGAAGGCCGCACGCGCGGCGTCTCGGCTGACGCAACGATTCGGCCCGCGCCGTCCATCAACTGCGTCCGCAACCGAGCTTCACCGGAGGAACAGCGGATCCACCCTTCCAGCCGATACTCGCGATCGGGTTGGAACTCGACGATGTCGCTCATCCATGTCATCGCGCCCCTGGAGGATTCGCCGGTGACACATCGCTCGCCGTGCCGCGCGTCCGTTGTCCGGACTTTTCCTCCAGCCAGCGCCCGCCAGCCCGTCGGCGCGTCTTTTCCTTCTTCGAACGAGCCGTTGACGAGTGTGGTCTCGGCCACGAGCGGCTCCGCCAGCCCGAGGATGGCCACGATCATCGGCAACGAGAATCCTCCAAATTGGGGTGCGAATTGGGACCATGATCCCACACCCGTACCCCTCCCGGTGAGGGGAGCCGCGCGTCGTGCAGCCGAAGCCAGTTCCCCTCCTGGGAGGGGGGCAGGGGTGGGTTGGTTCATGGGAAAGCTCGAAGTCCTTCTGGCATGCCTTGGGACCATGAACCGTAGGAGCCGACGTGAGAAGGCTCTGACTTCCAGACCAGGCGAAGTGAGCCTCCTCACGTCGGCTCCTACGTGGAACTTCGTGGAAAGCTGGCCGAGCTTGGCCAAAACAATCGGTGTGGATTCCATGAACGAGAGCATGATGTCGGTCTGACGGAATCTCAATAGTCAGGCTACAGGATTCGCCGCAATGTTTCGGTGACGACAATCCCGATAAAGGTTCCGATGACGTAGCCCCAAATGCCGGCCAGCAATCCCGACAGCACCAAGCTTGACCACCCTTTGGAAATTGCCATCGCCGCGGCCGAGGGAGCTCCGCCGAGCGTCGCGTTCACGCTCAGCAGCAATTCCTCCAAGTTTTGGCCTAGGAGTTTGCCCAACACGAGCGTCACGATGAGATTTGTCGCGGCCATGGCAGTGCAGAACGCGAACAACACCGGAACGTTGAGGACGACTTGCCAAACGTCCGCCCGCAGGCCGATCACGAAGAAAAAGACATAAAGCAGATACGCGCCCAGTTCCTCCGTGCCGTGAATCCGTTCCATCGCCCGGTGGCACACCGTGGTCAGCACGACCGTGAAGAAGGTGATCAACACGAAGGGATTTGCGAAGACTGATTGGATGATTCTGGACTCAACCTGCGACCGGATGATCCGCGTCAGCACCATTGAAGCCGCCGCGACACCGAAGGCGATGGCCAGAGCGTTGGCAATATCCAGCAACGCCACATCCTTTCTTTGCCAGTAACCGGCGGCAAGCTGTTGGACTTGGCCGCTGTTGGTCTCCTGCGTATGGGGATGGGCGAAGCGGGCGAGAAAAAACCGGCTGGCGGAGATTACAAACAACAACGCGAACATGCCGGCCATGATAAAATTGTCCGCCACGAGCAGCGGATTGGTCAGCTCCGAGCCGACGGCGTAAGTGTTTTTGATCGCGACGAAATTCACTCCGCCTCCGATGTAGCTGCCGGTCATGATGCCGGCGATTTCAGCGACTTGCGGGAAACTTCCGCGAAACAGAAAGGCAGCCAGAAAGGCGCCGAGAATCGTGCCGAGGCTTGCGATGTGAAAACAGAGAAACATCGAGCCGGTCTCGCGGATGATCCGAATGACATTCGCCCGGAACAGCAGGAGCGGAATCGCCACCGGCACCAGATAATCATCCACCAAATCGTAGGACGGCGCGGCGATGGGCAAGACTTTGAGATTAGAGAGGAGCATCCCGCCAATCAGCGCCAGCACCGGCCCGCTGACTTTCGCGGCCCATCGGTGATTTTGCTCCAGATGGATGCAAACCGCCACGCCCGCGAGCATGACTGACCAAAGAGGCCAAGCGTTATCGGGGGCGATGAGCGACGTCATTGTGCGCGAAGGAAGAACCATGACCGTGACGCTCAGAAACTTCCAGCGCCAAACGTTAGTGCGAGTTCCTTGGATAGACTCATTACGCTTGGTCTCCAGCCTTAAATTTGGACGAGCCAAGGAAATCGTGTGAGTCCGACTATGCCCTTCAGGCGCCAAACTTCGATGCATATGCATCGTCCGACTCTGGCGTGACGTGGGCATTGCG
>JACQWK010000076.1 GCA_016209525.1 Verrucomicrobiota bacterium | reverse complement strand
GTCTCATCTTGACTGCGAAATCGAATCATTCAGGTGCTCGGCGCCAGCAATTCTCATTTTGGCAACGGGCGCGGTTCGTGACCGTAAGGCGGACACTCCTGTCCGCACATTTTCGGATGTCTTGCGTACAAGAGTGTCCGCGTTACGGCCAAAATGAGAATTGCTGGCTCGGCGCTCAAGCGTGTTGCCAATTCATCACTTCGAATGCTCCGATATCTTACCAGCCCAGGACGCTTTCAACAAGGTCGCGATCACCTCAGCAATTCCATGAAGCTGGCATGGCTGACCTGCAAATCAGCTCGACCGGATTTACGAGTGTCAGGTGCGCGCAAGGTTAGGGGACGTCTGATTGTGGCCACGGGCACGGTTGGCGGCCGTAAGGCGGACACTCATGTCCGCTGATGGTCGCGGTTTTTGCGGACAGGAGTGTCCGCCTTACGGCCCAAATGAGAATTGTTAGAACCATCCGAGTCCGTTGCCTTTTCGCGCGCGAGCTGCGAGACTCTGCGGGCCGTGATCGTCGAAATCATCAATACCGGGAGCGAATTGATGTTGGGTTCCGTGCTCAACACCCATCAACAATGGCTTTGCCGGAAACTGGCGGATTTGGGCTACGTCGTGGATCGCCAAGTGGCGGTTCCCGACACCGGGAGCGCGATTCAACAGGCGGTGCGCGAAGCGTTGTCCCGCGCCGATTTGATCATCACCACGGGCGGCCTCGGCCCGACTTCGGACGACTTGACGCGCCAGCGGATCGCCGAACTCCTCGGCCGCACGCTCAAGGAGGACTCGGCCGTCTTGGCGCAAATCGAACGGTTTTTCTCGGTCCGGAATCGGCCAATGCCTGAACGCACGAAAGTTCAGGCGCTCGTTCCCGACGGCGCGATTGTTCTTCCGAATGCCCACGGAACCGCGCCCGGTTTAGCCATCGAAGTTCTCCCAAGCCTTCTTCGCCGGAGTGACCGCCCGGCGATCCTCATCCTGCTTCCAGGGCCGCCTCGCGAACTGCATCCGATGTTCTTGGATCAGGTTGTGCCGTTGCTTCGCGCGAGACTGCCGCTGGAGACACCCTTCCTCTGCCGTGTCGTCCGAACGGCGGGCCTGGGCGAATCCATGGTGGAAGAGCGGATTGGCGGGCCGCTGCAACCTCTTTTGGAACGCGGACTGGAGCTGGGCTACTGCGCGAAATTCGGCGAAGTGGACGTTCGTTTGGCCGCGCGAGGCGCAGACGCCGAAGCTGCTGTTCTCGAAGCTGAGCGCATCGTCCGTCCTTTGCTGGGAAGGCACGTCTTCGGAATGGACGATGACGATCTGGAAGGTGTGGTGATTCGACTCCTGACCGAACGCCGGATGACCGTAGCCATCGCCGAATCCTGCACCGGCGGGTTCATCTCGCACTGTTTGACCAATGTTCCTGGCGCCTCGGCTGTCTTCTTGGGAGGCGCGGTGACCTACAGCAACGCAGCCAAACAAGCATTCTTGGGCGTGAAGCCTGAAACGCTCGAAGCGGATGGGGCCGTCAGCGAATCGTCCGCGCGGGAAATGGCCGAGGGCGTCCGCCAGCGGCACCAATCTGATCTTGGTCTTGCAGTCACGGGAATTGCCGGGCCCGGCGGTGGGACGTCTGAGAAGCCGGTGGGCACGGTCTTCATCGCCTTGGCGAGCCCAGAGCGGACGGTGGCGTTGCGATGTTTGAATCCTTACGACCGCGCAACCTTTAAATTCATCACCTCGCGCCAAGCGCTGGACTTGTTGCGTCGAACCGTTCTTGGGTCCTAGGCACGCTCCAAGACCGGTCACTCGCCGTTGTTGCCGATCGCTTCCACGGGGCAACCTTCCATCGCTTCCTTGCACTGGGTTTCCTCGTTGGGATCCGCCGGCTGCTTGTAAACAAAGGAGTAGCCTCCGTCGTCGTTGCGCCGGAAGTTGGCCGGCGCGGTTTCGCGGCACAAATCACAATCGATACACTGGTTATCGACGTAGTATTTGCCCGGAACATTGTCCCCGTATCGATTGGCAAGGTCAGCCATAGATGGTCGCTTTCAACTTTGTTCTCATATAGGCGGATCACCAACCGAAGATCAAGCCATTTGCAAATTCGGGTAAACAGGGGGGCGCATCTTCCAAGTGACACTTTTGCGTGCATCTGATGATCAACAATCTCCGAAAAGTGGTTTCCATCTCGACGAAACAAGGAGCTTACCAAAAGTCATTGGCCCCTTCCACGCGCGGGACGCGGTTAAGTTGCTTGACACTGCAACCGAATCTCCAGCGGCGTAACTCCCTCTCCTCCACGGAGTGGAGGAGAGGGC
>JACQWK010000764.1 GCA_016209525.1 Verrucomicrobiota bacterium | reverse complement strand
GCCCAAGCCCTATCCCCTGCTCAATCGCCCTCGCCACAAGTTCAAGGAGATTGCTCATCGCAATCGTTACTGGAAAAACAACCCTAGAAAAACAAGGACCTAAACTAAGCGCCATTCGGAACTGACACCTTTTGGGTCCCGTCGCGGTCGGTTTCCCATTGCACCTTCTCGAAAAGGAGTCAAAAGGAGTCAGTTCTTGGTATTGGCCAATCGCGATGGGAGACGCACTGCGGGCTGTACATAACCAAGAACTGACCCCTTGCTTTCAGTTCCTTCGCTCAACTGTGACTCTCTCTAATCTTCTTTATCCCGGTTGCCAGGATAGTCACGTCTGTCGGCGATTTTCCACGATCTTGGGCCTTCAACCACTTATCGTAAGCCTTCGTGACTAACTCCAGGCCCTCTTCGGTCAAATCCGACTCCATTATCTTGAAGTCAGGAGGTGGCTCCTCCTGCGGTGGGAGCAGTTCTCGCATTGTTAGCTTCTCCTTCTGCAGAAACTCAACAAAAGTCTTGAAGCGTAGGACGACTCTCTCCTGATACTCTTTGTGTTTCGATGCTCTCAAGTGTAATGAGATGTCATCTATCGGAAAATCATTCATGCCGTTATTCTACTCGAATTAACCGAGTTGGTATTTGAGAAACATCGATCAATTGTCCTGAAACGCGGTCGCGAATAAACGTTCCGCCTCTGGCTCTGATGCGAACTTCTTTGGCAATCTGAGCTGCCTTGTCCGCAGTTTTGCTCGTTACTTCCACAAGGAATCTTCCTTGAGCATCTTGCACGATAGCGACGTCGACTCTTCGGGCCTCGCCAGTTTTCGGGTCGATAGCAATCTTTCCTTCGGCCGTCCTGAGATACTGTTCTCTTTGAACGGCCGCTTGCCCAAAACGGCCCTCCAACTTCGCTATCACACGCATTTCCCTAGCACGTCCAGTTACCGCATTCGCAATTTCCCCGACTCTACCAGGAGGGCATGATACACCACGGGGAATTCGAGCGGCGAAATACAGCATCGCTGCGTCCACGGTGTGGCGATCCCCGAACATCTTCTCTCCGGCAAACCCGATAAAAGCGCCGACGCCTTCCACAGTGTTGATTAGTGCAGCACCTGTGTTGTACGGGATGGCGCTCAGATCCTCAATGAAAGTGTCCCCGTAGTAATAAGGCACGTTGCTGCCTCCACCCCACAGTGGTGCTACTTCATAGTAATCCAATCCCAGGGGATCAACTCGATTGACGGGATCGTTCCCCACAAAGCCGTAGAGGTTAATTCCACCCGCTTCACCCAAGGGGTCATGATTTAGCCACCGCTGCAAACTCGGATCGTAGAAGCGTCTCCCGAAGTCAACCAACCCAGACAACTCATGCGCCTCTTTGCTCGAATACCGATACAAGTTCGCCTCAGCCAGCGGTCCGCTGCTGGCCAAGACCCGGCCGTACGGATCGTAAAGGTATTTCGCCACCAGCTTCTGTGCTGAGTTCACCATCGCCGTCACGTTCCCGCTCCCGTCGGCGTGGTAGTAATTGTGATCGGACGTAGCGCTCACGTTTTGGCTCCGCGCCAGCAAATCCCCAATCCCTCCGGCGCCTTCGAAGCTCCCGCTCAAGTCCTGGCCCCGCGTGTAGTTGACCGGCGGCTCGCCCCCAGCCCAGCGCTCGTGCGCCACCAGATTCCCGTCATAGACGTAATGCACATTCCGATACCACGCCCAGGCTCCGTTGAACCACACGTACTCGTCCCACACCCGCCGCCGTCCCAATCCGTCATACACAAACTGCGTCTTCCACGAGTTCGTGACCGTGATCTTCACCAGCCGGTCCTCGGCGTCATACTCAAAGCTCCTCAAACCATCGCTGGTCAAATTCCCGTTCAAATCGTATTGGAAGTTGACCGTCGAGGGCAGGTTGGCCGTGACCACGTTCGTATCCTTCCTGCCGGAACTGTCCTGGGCGATCACCGTGAAGGTGTTGGTCCCGTCGGCGGGCGCGCCCATGTCCTTGGCATACGTAAAGTCTCCGTACTTTGTGGCCTCGTTGGCGTTGACCGTCACGCTGCTGGCCGCCACGGTCGTGTTCCCGAACACCGTCAGCGTTCCGGACCGCGTAATCGAGGTCAGATGATTGCGGCTGTTCGCCCCAAAGGTGTTGGTCAGCGCGTTTTGCGAGCGTTTCTCCAGGTTCCCGGCCGCGTCGTAGCCGTAGGTCAACCGCTCGTTGAGCCGGTTGGTCACACCGCCGCTTTCCTTGCCCGTGGCCGTCAGCAACTGGCCGATGTCGTCGTAAGTGTACTCGACGTAACTGTTGTCCAGCCGGGTCTGTTTGGTGCGCCGGTCGCCCGTGTCCATGGCATAGCTGTGCTGATTCAGACTGGTCTGGGAACTGTTCTTGAGGATGGTCGAAAGCAGCCGCGCCGCTCCATCGTACGCCATATTGACGTAGGCGCCGCTGGGCAGGGTCAGCTTTTCGATCAGGGGCGAGGCGCTGACCGGACCGCCGGACACGCCGGCGAAATAATCGTAGGTGAAGGCGCCGGCCGGCGAGGTCACCGTCTTGAGCCGCCGGGCCGCGTCATAGGTGTATTGCTGCACCCAGTTGGTCCCGCTTTGTTGCAGGACCGACACCGCCGCGCGCCAATGGTTGGTGAAGTAATCGAAAGTGACGGTGTCGCTGGCCATGGGGCCGTTCTCGGTCCGAAGCGCGCCGAAGCTTGTGTAGCTGAAAACCGTCGGATAGGCCGCCGGGTTGGTGCTGTTGAACACGGCGCTGTACAGATCAACCACGTATGTCATCCGGTTCATCTCATCGTATTGAAAACTGACATCGGGATTGGCCACTGTGTTCGTGTAGTTGATCTGGGTGAGATTGCCAGCCGCGTCGTAGCCAAAGCCAATGTGGCTCTTGGCCGCGCTCCAGCGGTTGGTCAGCCGGCCCATGGCATCGTACTGAAAGCGCAGGACCGTGTTGTTGGCGGCATCAACCTTTTCCTTCAGACGCCCGAACAGGTCATAGACCCAGCGAGTTTGATTGGTCTTGGCATCGACCAAACTCGTCAGGTTCCCCGCCGCATCGTATTGGAACGAAATCACGTTTGTTTTGGCGTCGGTGATTTTGGTTCGTCGCCCCAAGGCGTCAAACTCAAATTTCGTGAGCTTGCCCAGCAGATCGGTGTAATTGGTCAGGCCGCGGGCGGTATAGACGAAGGTCTCCTGCCGGTTGGTCGGATAGGTGCGGGTCAAGACGCGGTCCAAGGCATCATAAGTCAGGCTGGTCGAGACGCCGTTGGCATCCGGCTCGGATTCTTACGATTCTGACGATTCTGGTCGGACCACAACAATCGGCTTGGCGGGAACTGCTTAGAGCGCAATTCCTCTGCGGAATCAACTCATAGGCGCGTTTTGACCCTTGAAAAGTGACCGATACTGCGCCTGACCCGATGGCTGGCGACCAGATCATAATGCTCAGAAAATGCCGCCAAAAAACGAGCCATGAGCTCGATTCGCGGCCTACATTTAACGAAAGGTTATCTCACCCAAGCAATTCTCGTGGTCCGACCAGAATTCCCAAACCGTCGTGCGCTCGAAAAAGTGCTGGAGAAGACCGCGGGCATCTCAGCGGCAGTGTGAATGATGGCAGCGGACCGGGTAACGCCTGACTTGGATGAATCGCGATTCGCTGAGCAGGGCCAAGG
>JACQWK010000075.1 GCA_016209525.1 Verrucomicrobiota bacterium | reverse complement strand
GGTAGTGGTCAAATCGCCGCAGTGCGAGCCGCACATGTTCAGAGCGTGGGCGGCCCGTTACGTGGATGTGGACGCGCCCGGTTCCACGAGCGCCAACCTCCGCAGCCTTGGCCACACGCGCTGCCCGCGCCCGATTTTCCCACTGGACCCGGACGTGAAGTTCACGCCGCAAGTGAAGCTCTTTCAGCGGCCAAGGTACCAATGATTGATGAACGAAACGATGGGGGAAACCAGCACATCATTCCCACCGCTTCGTAGAGCGTGTTCGAGATTTCGTCACGATCCGCGATGACGTGTTACCCCAGGCGCTCTACATCGAGGATGTGAATTTCTTTGACGAGATGCTCTGGCCACTAGGTGACTGTCCACGGACCAAAGCGTTTGACCTGACAACGACGCCCAGTGTGGTCCGCTTGAGTCGTGTCGCCTGCTGTGGATGGTTCCTTGGATAGAAAATCAAAAACCCTCAGGAGTTCCTGGCGTTGGCGGTTTGTTGCGGCAGCGAAGACGTGGAGCACCGCGTCGTCAACGCTGTATTTGTATGCCGCCATTACCGGCCCTCGGCGGCGAGTCGATCATGCAAGGCAAGAAGTTCTTGCGCGTGGTGTCCTTTGCCCTGGAGGCAAGCCTCCAACCGGCGACCAATCTCGACCTGCCACTGCGGGTCATCGTGTTTAGAAGTCCGACGGAGGTATTCTGCGAGTTCCAAGCGATCTTCGATCGTGAGAGTGTCAACAGCTCGCTTTAATTCAGACAGGCTCATGATTTTAGTTACCACTGTTCAGATGGATTTTTTAAGGACGATGAACCCGCTGGCTTGCGTGAGCAACGCGCCGTTCCTCAATCCTGACCAGCCCATTTCGAAGGCCGATCGAACCTCGTGCCCGATGAGCAGTTTGCCGAAACGCCGCGGGACACAATGGTCGAGCAACACCTTCACCGAGTTTGGACCTCGTCGAGCAGATGGAGTCCGGCCAATTCCACGACAGTCTGGACTTGGTCGCGCGTTACGCCGGGAAAATCATCGAGAAATGTCTCCAACGAATCCCCAGCACTCAAATGGTCGAAAAGGCTTTTGACGGGGACGCGCGTGCCGCGAAAGACCGGTTCGCCCCCCAGTCGGTCCGGGTCCTTTTCAACGCATTGAGCCAAGCGACGTGCTTCGGCTTGAGGATCAGATGCCAGATGCAGGTTCATGTTTACATCTTAACTAAACAAGGCTGAAACCCATTCACGACCACGGATCTGAATCATCGCATCGCTTTCAAGAATCGCTGGACCTCATCGTGTGTGCCGGCAAAGTCAAAAGCCAATCCGCCCGCTTCTTCAGTGAAAACCAAGCGGATGTCCAAATGAATGCGAACTTCGATCTGGATTCACGGCAGCGGAATCTGATTCAGCGTGTAGTGGAAGGTATCGTGCCGCAGTTTCTGGCCGGCGGCGTTCTTCACATCCAGCGCGCGGACCATGATGACGTGGCGGGGTTGGCAGCCTTCAATTTGCAGACGCACGCTCCGCTGGTCGGCGGACACGATGGCTTTGGTCACGCGCACGGGCGGGCCAGGGACTTTTTCGTCACGATCTTTTTCCGGGGCGTTGTGCTGGCCGTCGTATCCATAGGTATTTTGCATGGCGTCCCAGTTCTCGGCGTCGCCGGCGCTCGCGGCATCGACGGGCTGCGTGAACGTGAGCGCAAAGCCATCCGGCTGCGCGTGGACTTCGCGGATCTCGAAAGGGATTTGTCCGGTGAAACTCACGCGGTCGAGCGAGTACGGCTGGGGCGCGATGCTCGTCCAGTGCCCCATGCGCAGCCCTCCGGCGTAGAGTTTGCCATCCGGACCGAACACAATCCGGTTTACACCGGAGGCAAAACCTTTCATGAACGGAAAGACCGCCCCTTGCCACTGGCCGTTGACCTTCTCCAGCGCGACACGCATGACGCTGGCGTTTTGAAACTCGCCGACCAGCAGTTGGCTCACGAACGGCCCAAAGCGCTCATCCGTAATGGACGCGATGCCGCTCGCCGAGCGCACCCACGCATAAGGAAACCACACCGCCGGTGGTGTGAAG
>JACQWK010000740.1 GCA_016209525.1 Verrucomicrobiota bacterium | reverse complement strand
GCCCTGAAGGCCGGGCGCATTCTTGACCGCATCCGCCAGCGCCTTCAGCAACTTCTGATCGGCAAGTACTTCCGGATTGATGACCAGCCGAGCAGGAACCGTTTCGTGTTTGTCATACGGAACTTTCAGTTCGTCGATCCGCTTGACTGTCAGCTCATCCAGTGGGGCGTTCGAGCCTTTGCGCGACAGCTGCACGTAGCCCTCCGACCGCGGCCCGAATCCAACAAACGACTCCGGCCGAGTCTTGTACTGAAACATGCGCTTTGCGAACTCCATGAGCATTTTCTGCTTCTGCTCGGTGCCGATAACCTTTGCGACGTCGGCTAACGCCTTGGACACAAGTGATAGCGCCGCCAGATGGTCCAGATCTTCACCCAGCTCTACGCGCTCTCGTTCCGGCCGCGACCCTTTCTTTTCTGGCTGCGCTGGGGCGATCGGCGTCACTGCTCCACCAAAGGCAGCAATGGCATCGTTCATGATTTTGTCAGTCATCATCCTCCTCGTTTTTACCTGCAATCGGATTGCAGGTTGGTATGGTTGGATTATGTCAGATACAGCGGAGTGGTCAAATGGATTCTGGAAATCCTGGCTGGACCTCCTGCAGAACCTTGATCGCTGAACCCAGCCTCCTGGCGGACAGACTGGATGTAGTACGGACGGCCGAACTGGTCGCGACAGACAATGTAATCGACGCCTTGTCGTCAAGCGACCCATCCGGCTTGGTATAGATCCTCACCGGCAACAATTCATCGGAACCATGTGGCACACGACCAGACTCGACGATTGTCTAGCTGGCAGATCTCGAAAGCAGGATCAACAGTGCGCTCGATCACACCGACATACTTCACCAACACCAACCTCGAATACGGAATTACACACCCAGCAGATGTAGAACCACGGCCGGCCCTCCTGTCCGTCCGATAGCAGCGTGACTGGCGTGCTGCAATACGGACAGCGAGACTTTTCCGTGCGCACCAGCTCATACTGCGAATTCATGAACGGTCCCTGCTTGCTTACGTTCAGCATGATAGTCACGCACCCGTTGCCGCCAATTCCTGGCACATTCGTCATCTGGACCTGGTTGCGCCAGGTTGATGTATCCCAATGGGCATGACAGCTCGCACGGCCCCATGCTCTCGTCGACATCCTTGTAGCCCCATTCGCCGCCGATGCACTTCATTAGAAACGCGCAGATGAATCGCTCGATCTTCGGCACCCCAAGGACATCCTGCTCACGCGGATAGCGAACTTCCCATACAGTCCACAACACGCCAGAGAAGGTATTGCCGCGCCAGCACTTTGCGATGCATTCTGTCCTGACGCCACTGCGTTCAAACGATTCGGTCACGTGTTCGGCCAGATCACGGCGTCGATGCCATCCAAACATCCAACCCATTTCGCCTTCGCCTCCTTAATCCTGCATCAGTCGTCGGCCAACGAAAACTTACAGGTCGGTCTCTGTTTCGGTGACGGTACCATCCACAACAGTAAGACGATCGACATAATCGCCACCCTCCCAAATCCGTACCGCCTCGAGCCTTCCCGTGCTCCGCTCGAGCGCTGGCTTCAGCGTTTCATGCCACATGTGGCCGCTGGCTTCACCCTGCAGCACAATCGACCGTACCTCAGCCACGTCGTCAACGATGATGGCGTCGATGAACCCGCTCTCCGTTAACTCAATCCGATGACTACCATCCGCCAAGCGAACCGGCGCTTTCGGCCGCCAGCTACGATCTGGATTCGCATAGAGCGCCTCAACCGGAATACGCAATCCATCAACTGTTTTCGTTTGCCATCTCGTGATGTTGTAGCTCACAACGCGCTCCCTTCGTGCGGCGCCGTTCGATATCCGCAAGCACATCGGCGGGCTGGCGGATACAGACACCCCAATGTTCAGGGCTGCACTGGTCCCGCCGCTTCAGCGGCCAGCCCCATGCCTCCCGGCCACAACGAGGACAAATCGGCCAGCTCATTGGTTCGCCGAAACGGACATCTCCGCTGCCAGCCGTCGCAGCTCTTCAATCGAAATCGACGCTGTAT
>JACQWK010000741.1 GCA_016209525.1 Verrucomicrobiota bacterium | reverse complement strand
GACTTTCTTCCCGCGAAGGAATCCAGGGCTCGACACAGTCTCGCCCCACCGGTTAAGGATGCGCCTTCGCCGCGCAATGCAGCAGCGCAGAATAGCAGTCTGCCGTATCGCCGACTTGAAGTCGGCAGGGCGTCGAAAGTCCCGGCACCCGCGTTCCGTCCGCCGCCGACGCAGAATCCAATTCTGCGATACGGCAGATTGAAAATCTGCGCTACGAGTTTGTGATATTTCCGGGCTGGGGCTTTGGCCTATGCGGCCTGTTCCTACGGCTTGCGACATGGGCTATTAGCAAGTCAGGGCTCCACAGAGTGTCGCGCCACCCGAAGCAGTGTGAACCACAAACCGCGCCGGATCGGAGTTCGGCGCTCCGAGGTCATCGGCAGACTACAGCCGTTCACGCCCACTGTAACCGGAGGTGAGGTCGTGCCAATACTCGATGTCCTCTTCGTCCTTTTCCCAGCAAAGAAAGACTTCCTGGCCTCCGACGAAGGCCGGGAAGTCGATGAGGCCGCGATCGAGGTCCTTGATCTGGATTTCCCTTTTTTGGAATTCGCCGAGCACCTTCTTGATTCCGCCCAAAGTTTTGGCCCAACGATGGACCGGTTCGCCGCCGGCGTCGCTGCCCTGAGCCAGCAATTCACCGAGATGCCGGTCGTGCTCCTGGAGTTGGGAGCGCAACTGGGCCAACTGCTCAAGCCATTGCCGGATGCAAGGCAGCAGAGCGCGAGCTTCTTCGCGGGTGTAGTGCTTGCTGTATTGAAAGGCCATGCCTTACGGCGCAGATTGCCCGGAGCCAGGAGCGGCTTCCAGTTTTCGTTTGATCTTCCCGTACTCTTCCGCCGTGAGCGATTTGCTGGTGGCGTCGCGGGAGTCTTCAATGGCGAGCGCCCGCTGCCACGCTTCCCGGGCTCGTTCCAGTTCGTCGAGCGTGCGGTAAATGTCGCCCAAGTGATCGTAAAGCGTCGAATCGAGTTCTTCGGATTTCTCGATGGACCGGTGGAGGTAGGTCAGGGCTTCGCGGGGTTGGTTGAGCTTGAAGAGGACCCAGCCGAAGCTGTCGAGGAACGCGGCATTGTTCGGCTCCAGCTCGACCGCCCTCTGGATGAGGATTCGGGCTTGTTCCAGCTTGGTTCCCCGCTCCGTCAGCATGTAGCCGAGGTAATTCATGGCGTCGGCCGAATCGGGCGAGATTTCCAGGCACTTTTGGAAATGCTTTTCGGCTTGCTCACTGTCGCCGTTCCGTTCGCAGGCGGAGCCGAGCTGATAATAGAATTGGTGGGTGAGCCGGGCGGGTTGATCCGCTTTGGCGAGGAGCTCCGCCGAAGTGAAATGCTGAATTCCCTCTCTATACTGCTTCAACAGAACGTGGGCCAAACCGGTGTAGTACTCCATCACGAACCCCGGCCTGAATCGGGTCCTGGCTTTGGCCAGCAGGGCGAGACCTTCCTCAGGTTTCTTCTGGTTGACGATTTTGACCCCGGCCAATTCGTAGTAAACCTGCTCCAGGTCCGGACTCAGGGCCAAGGCGCGCTCGAAATGCCGGATGGCTTGTTCGACGTTGTGGTTGTCGAGCGCCAAGGAACCCAGGAAGGCTTGCGTGCGGGGATTGGTGGGTTCCAGTTGGGCGATCGCCTCCAACTGTTCCGCCGCTTGCTCTTTCTTCCCGGTCCGAAGATAAAGTTCCGCGAGTTTGCCGCGGAGCATGAACAATTGAGGATACGTCTTGACCATCCGCGCAAAAATGGCCTCGGCTTTGCCGAGTTCGCCAAGCTGCACATAGCTGTCGGCCAGCCGCTGCCATGTGGCGGGGTTGGGAGAATCGAGCTGCGCCGCGCGATCCAGCACTTTGACGGCGCGTTCCCTCACGGCGTCGTTCGGAGCGCCCTGCGTTCGAGCGTAGCGCGAATAGAGTTCAGCCAGATCCAAGAGGAACGGCGCGTCCACGGAGGCTTGGTGAGCCGCCTCATCGAGCACGCGCAACGCTTCGTTGGTTTGGCTGCTCTGAAAATAAATCTGGGCCAGGTTTTGATAAGCGGGCAAGGAACGGGGCAGTTTCTTAATCGCGGTCCGGTTCGCGCGAATGGCCGCTTCCGTTTGACCGGCCTGCCCGCAGGCCAGGCCGAGCCACGCATAGAGGGATCCCGAAGCCGATGCGGAATCCGTGGCCTTCCGGAGAATCTCGATCGCCTGTTCAGGCTTGCGCGCCCGCAGGTGTCTCCGAGCTGCCTCGATCACCACCGGCTCATGACTGGGATTGGCCAGCGCCGACTGAGAATACTCCTCAATCGCGAGTTCTGTTTGTCCGTTGAGGTCGTAAGTCAAACCGGCCGCGAAATGCGCGAGCGCTTCGACCGGGATTTCCTCATCCAGCCTCTCGCGCGAAGCCGCCGGGTTCCCTGTTCCCGGTCCTTTCGCGGGAAGGGATTTCGAGGCGCTCACCGGGCGCTGCTGTCCGGAAGGTGTGGAGCACCCGTTGGCCAGCAGGGCCGCCGTCGCGATGAAGACAAGCCACAGTTTCAAAATCTGAATCATTTTCCGACAGGGACCACCCACGCCATCGACACCGGGCGCTGCGTGGCGCCAAACTCTCCCCGGCCATCACTCGCGGTGAAATTCCCTGGAGTGATCCGCCTGCTGAGCCACACCCTCGACCGTTGAAGCGAGCTTTTCCGCCGGCGCGACCCGTCGTCCACGCGTGCACAACGGCGGGATGGCGACGCGCCGCGGGCTTGCGCAATGCTGATGCGGCGTCCGAAGGAGCAGCGCTTCGCGCTATCTCTGCCAGGTCCGTTTCTTATGGCGATTGGCTCGAAGCTGCTTTCGGCGTTTATGTTTGTTGATTTTCGATTTGCGGCGTTTTTTCAGTGATCCCATAGGGTTCGCTCTGTTCGCGGTTTCAATATACTACTTTGTTCAGCGGATACTCAATGATTCCCTCAGCCCCGGCGGCTTTCAATCGGGGGATGAGTTCCCGGACGACATGCTCGTCGATGACCGTTTCCACCGCCACCCAGCCCGCCTGGCTAAGATGGGAAACGGTCGGATTGCGCAAGGCCGGGAGCGTGTGCAGCAATTTCGCCAGGTTCTTCTCGGCGACGTTCATTTTCAGGCCCACTTTCGCCTCAGCCTCCAAGGCGCCTTTCAACAACAGCGCGAGGTTCTCGATCTTTTGCCGTTTCCACCGGTTCTTCCAGGCCGCGTGATTCGCCACCAGACGCGGAGTGGAAAGGAGCAACGTGTCCACAATCCTCAGTTTGTTCGCCCGCAGCGAGGCTCCGGTTTCCGTAAGCTCCACGATGGCATCCACGAGTTCGTGAGCCTTAAACTCGGTGGCACCCCAAGAGAATTCGACTTCCGCTTTGACGCCGTGTTCTTTCAAATAGCGGCGCGTCAAGCGGACCACTTCGGTCGCAATTCTTTTTCCCCGCAAATGCTTCACGGTCTTGATGGGCGAATTTTCGGGAACCGCCAGCACCCAGCGGGCCGGCTGCCGCGTGGCCTTGCTGAACAGGAACTCGCCGACTTCATGGACCTTCGAGCCGTTCTCCTGGATCCAGTCGTGGCCGGTGATGCCGCAGTCCAGGTAGCCATGCTCCACGTAACGGCTAATTTCCTGAGCGCGAATGAGCCGAACTTCCAGTTCCTCGTCGTCCACGTAGGGGATGTAAGAACGGCTGCCCACTTGAATATTGAAGCCGGCCTTCGCCATCTTCTCGATCGTGGCTTCCTGCAAGCTGCCCTTCGGCAGCCCCAATCGCAATGTCGGTTTCTTCCTCATCGAGTGTACTTACCGCGCTGCTCCTCAATCCGCTTCCCGTTTCGCCGGGGCGGGAGAACAGAAACTTTCGGGTGCTCACATGTCGAAATACCTTCGCACACCCAAATCGGCGCGCAAAAGTGCCGTCAATCGCCTCGTTCGGCAACAAGGAAAGCGCGCCTCCCTTCGACTCGCAGCCTTCCTTCTGCCAAGGCGGCGATGGTGGCCGGGTAGAGCGCGCGTTCAACCTCCTGGATGCGAGCGTGCAAAACCTCCGGAGTGTCGTCGTCCAGGACCGGGACGGTTTGTTGAGCGAGGATGGGGCCGGTATCCACACCTTGATCGACCACATGGACGGTGCAGCCGGTGACCTTCACTCCGTAGTCGAGCGCTTGCTTCCAGGCCTCCAGACCCGGAAACGACGGGAGGAGCGCTGGGTGCAGGTTGACCACCCTTTGCGGAAAGGCGCAGAGAAATTCTCCTTTCAAGATGCGCATAAATCCGGCGAGCACGACCAGATCGACTCCGGCCTGCCGCAAGGCCGCGATGTAAGCCTTCTCCGCCGCCTCGTCCAACTTCGTGCGGAATTTGCCGGGAGCGATGTAACGCGCGGGAAGCTTGAGTTCCCGAGCCCTCGCCAGGATTCCGGACTCCTCGACATCGCTGAGGACGATGGCGATCTCCATGGGGAATCGTCCGCTGGCACAAGCGGCCGCGATCGCCACCATGTTCGAGCCTTTGCCCGAACCCAGAATCCCCAGTCTATACATTGGGTTGTTGCCCACGCGCCATTCTTACCGACAGACACCATCCTCAAACAAGCAGATTCCCTGGGGTGAATTCGGCGTGGGCGCATCTTGACACCGCCACCATGCTGGGTAGGGACGGCGCGCTGCGCTGTCAGCGCCGCGTTCAGCGGCGCAACCGGAAACCCCAAGCTGGCCTCGGGAGTCGAGTTCCGCCCGCTGCACGCGGGCGGCGACGCCGGAAGCCCGGCGTCCCTACCTTTGGTGGCAGTGTCAAATTGTGCCCAATCGGCGTCGATAGTTTTCAATCGGTTTCTGAGTGGCATAGTCGCCGGCTTGGATGTGATGCCGAACAACCCTACTCCGGACACTCCGCCGTTTCGCTGGCTGACCTGCGGCGATCAATTCTTCGAAGAAGTGCTTCGGGCGATCGAACGGGCGCGCAGGTCTGTGCGCTTGGAAACCTACATTTTCACGGCCAGCTCCATCGGCGAACAGTTTCGAGATGCTTTGCAACGGGCGGCCGCCCGAGGAGTCGCGGTCCGAGTCCTCATCGATGGCTGGGGATCCATCGCGCTGCACGATTCATTTTGGGAGCCATTGCGGCGAGCCGGCGGCGAGGTTCGGTGGTTCAATCCGATCAACCTGCGGCGGTTTGCGATTCGCAACCATCGCAAGTTGGTCGTGTGTGATGAGGCCGCGGCTTTTGCGGGCGGATTCAACATCGCCGCCGAGGATCAGCCTCAAATCCTCCACGGCAAGCTGCTGATCATCGACGGCGTGGTTTACGTCGGTTCGGCCAACTTGGACCGCCGCAGCTTTTATATCAACTACGAGCTGGTCTTGCGCCTGCCCAATCGAGGCCTGGCATCCGATGCGGAAACGACCTTCGCGGCGGACCTCGCCCAGTGCCGGAAGGTCGAAGCAAAAAACTGGCGCAAATCTCGGAGCTTCTGGAACAAGCTGAAAGAACGCTGGGCTTACTTCCTGGTCGCTCGCGTGGATCCCCTGATCGCGCGGCGCCAATTGAGGCACTTGCGCTAAGCCTATTGACTGGTCCTGTCTGCAAAGCTAGCTTCAACTCTGAGATTATGATCGCTGCCAAGACCAATTCAACCGCCGCTCAACCAGGTTACCGCATTGGAGACGAGCGCCTGATCAAACTGACGGCCAGCGCGGCGAAAAAAGTCAGCGCGCTTCTCGCTAAACAGGGGCGGCCTCAAGGCGTGCTGCGCGTCGCCGTTATCGGCGGAGGTTGCTCCGGCCTCCAGTACAAGATGGATTTGCAGGATCAACCGGCCAACCGCGACATTCTGGTGGAAACATCCGGAATCAGGGTGGTCGTGGATCCCAAGAGCGCGCTTTATGTGACCGGCTCGGAACTGGATTACAGCGACGCTCTCCAAGGAGGCGGTTTCAAGGTGAACAATCCGAACGCCGCGACGACTTGCTCCTGCGGCGAAAGCTTCAGCGCCTAACCTCAGCAGGTTCCTCAATGGAGGCGAGTCTCCACCTGCCTTGCATGGTTGATTACTTTGCCCTTTTGGACGAGCCCAGGCGGCCGTGGATCGATCCCGACAAGCTCAAAGCCAAGCTGGTCGCCACGGCGGCAGAGGTGCATCCCGACCGCGTCCACACCTGCCCGGACGATGAGAAGCTCAATGCCACCGGACGTTCCGCACAGCTCAACGCGGCCTACCAGTGCCTAGGCGAGCCGAAGGCACGGGTGCTCCACCTCCTGGAACTGGAACTGGGGGCGAAACCGAAGGAGATCGAGCGCACGCCGCAGGCCATGATGGATTTGTTTTTTCAAATCGGTCCGGTGCTCCGCGATGTGGACGGCTTTCTGGCCGAACGCGCCAAAGTCGCATCGCCGCTCCTCAGAGTGCAGCGGCTGGAGCAAGGCTTAGGATGGATGGATGAGCTGAATGCTTTGCTGCGAACGATCAAAGTGCAGCGAGAACGCATGTTCGAGGAATTGCAGGCGATGAATGTCCGTTGGGAAACAGCGCAGGAGACTCCTCCCCCGGAGCGGCGCGAGGCGCTGCCGCTGGATCGCCTCGAGCAGATCTATCGCGTGCTCAGTTATTTGTCCCGCTGGTCGGACCAAATTCAGGCGCGGCTCTTGGAGCTTTCGCTCTAGTGTCCCTATGCGCCGGTTTCGGAGTGGTGAGGGCCCGTTACAGAGGAGACCGTGGGATGGCCTACTCGCGGAAGGTTTGTAGTCCCGCCTTTAGGCGGCCTGAACCGGCTAAAGCCGGAACTACACACGCCGACCTGTCGTTCATCCAACGGTCTCGTGAATAAGGCGTGACTATCTGCCGACCAACTTGCTCAAAGTGCCGCGGACTTCGCCCAGCAACTGCATGCCGTCCCGGTATCGGTTGTGAACTCGAATCAAGTCCTCGGCTTGGCTGATGCAGTCCGCAGCTTCCTCAAACATTTTTTCATTCTTGGTCCGGCGCATGAATACCACTTGCAGCAGGGTCGAGATGCCGGTGATGTAAAGCTGGTAACCTCGCACTTCGAACACGTGCAAGGACGGTTTCACAAGAAACTCGACGCCGTGCCAAATAAAAACCACCGCGCCGATCTTCTCTTTGATTTGCAGATTTAAAATGGACCGTGGATCAGGAATCGTCTCTTTGACGAATTTCACTAAATCGGGTAACGCTTGAATCATGGTGTCCTGTCTGGATGCCTTTCTTTTCCACGCAACGCTGGCTGTGTTTAACGGGAAAAACCCTGATGATTCTTCCGGCGATGTCAACACTTTTTCTGGACTTTTTTTGTTCACCTTCACTCGATCTCGGGGGAGGGACTTGACTATGCAAGCGGGCTTCAACGCGGTGTTTATCGGCCTTTGAATCGCTGCTTTAAGGATGAAACAGACCGGGACCCTTCCCGGGGTGGGCCGGAACCCGTGAAGTAAGTATGAAGCGGGCTATCCGGAACTGCAGGAAGAGATTCGGAGAGGAAAGAAACTGGGCAAGCGCCATGAAGGTTTGTGCGGCGAGCTTGCACAAAAGGTTGCCGGGAGGACTGGCGTAGGCGTAAAGTCCCGCCATGCGCGCCGCAGATGAAGTTGTTGAGTTTCTGGCACGAGAGATTCCCACCGCCGCGTTGACCGGTTTCCGCCCCTCCGAAGCCACTCGCCGACGCGTTTGGGAACTCGTGCAGAAGGAGAAAGAGAGCGGTTTGACCGCAGAGGAGAAGTGCGAGTTGGACGATTACGAGCGGCTTGAACATCTCCTGATTCTCGCCCGAGCCAAGGCCCGCACCCAGCCACGACATGGCTGAGGCGATCAGTCCAGCGCTGCGCCGTGAAGTGGCCGGACGGGCGAAGCACCAGTGCGAGTATTGCCGGATGCCCGAAGCAGCGCTTTTAGCCGGCTGCGAAGTGGATCACATCATCGGCCGCAAGCACGGCGGGCTGACGGACGCGGCGAACCTCGCGCTTTCCTGCGAGCGGTGTAACCGGGCAAAGGGAACCGACGTGGGTTCAGTCATAAGACCGGGCGACACCTTCGTGCGCCTATTCAACCCACGCCTTGATGTTTGGCACGATCACTTCCAACTGGACGGATCCAGTATCAAACCCCTGACCGCCATCGGCGAAGTCACAGTGCGGTTGCTGCAACTTAACGCTCCGGATCGCGTGCTGCAGCGTCAAGTCCTACAGGCCGGGGGAGCGTATCCGCTTTCGTAAAGAGCCCACGCCTTTTGAGCTTGAACCCGAACGCGAAAACGCCAACTCTCCGGCCACTATGAAACACATCACTTCAATTTTGGTCTTCGTCTCGTTGCTTGCCCTCTCAACGCTTTCCGTCCGGCCCGATGATTTGAGCAAGCTGGAAGGCAAATGGGCGGTCAAGAAGACCAACGACGAAGGACAGAGCTACACGCAATCTTTGGAAATCAAGAAGGACAAATTCAAGTTCACCATCAAGGGCGGCAACGATCAGGTTTTTCTCTACGCTGAGGGCGGCATCAAATTGACGAAGTTAGGGCCGTTCAACGCCGTCAAATTCTTCGCCATCAAGGCGGGGTCTTCCGCCGACCAGACCGAGTCGATCGATGACGACCGTGAGATGATCTACACGCTGGACGATAACCGTTGGGCGCTGGCCACGAATTTCGACAAACAGAGGGACAATGAAAAGCCGACGGTGGACATTTACGCGCGGGAGAACAAGTGAGAATAGCCTATTTCGAGAGCAGGGCAGGCAACTTGCCTGCTCGGGAGTCCGCTCCGAGAAACTCCGGAGGAGGCAAGCTGGAAGCCTGCCCTACCCTGACAACCGGATATTTGATCCACACTTTGAGGCAGTGCTTCGGGCTTCTAGCGCTCTTCGCCTTGCTCGCCGGCTTTCCTTCCGCCGGGCTCGCCTCGGCGCCGCTTCTGAAAGTCAGTCCAAACAAGCGCTTTCTCGTCAAAGAAGACGGCTCGCCGTTCTTTTATCTGGGCGACACCGCCTGGGAGCTTTTCCATCGGTTGAATCGCGACGAAACGGACTTTTACCTTTCCAATCGTGTCGACAAAGGATTCACCGTCATCCAGGCCGTCGTGCTCGCGGAGTTCGATGGGCTTACGGTGCCAAACGCGTACGGACATCGCCCGCTGCGGAACAATGATCCAGCCAAGCCGGACGAGGCGTATTTCAAAGACGTTGACTATGTCGTCAACAAGGCCGAAGCGCTCGGCCTCTACGTTGGGATGCTTCCCACTTGGGGCGACAAATGGACTAAGAAATGGGGCGTTGGTCCGGAGATTTTCACTCCGGCCAACGCGGAGGCCTACGGCAGATTCTTGGGCCGGCGCTACAAAGACAAGCCCATCATTTGGATTCTCGGCGGTGACCGCAACCCTGAAAACGACGGCCACTTCGCGATTATCCGCGCGCTGGCCAAAGGCTTGAAGCAAGGCGACGGCGGCAGGCATCTCGTGACGTATCATCCTCAGGGCTCCGGCAATTCCTCCAAGTGGTTCCATGGCGACGCTTGGCTCGATTTCAACATGTTCCAGTCCGGCCACGCCTCGGCCAACATCCCCAATTACCGCTTCACCTCCACCAACTACAACTTGACGCCGATCAAACCCACCCTCGACGGCGAGCCGCGCTACGAGGATCACCCGATCAATTGGAAGCCTGCCAATGGATGGTTCGACGATTGGGACACGCGCCAGGCTTTGTACTGGTCCGTGCTTTCCGGCGCTTGCGGACACACCTACGGGAACCACAACATTTGGCAATTCTGGCAGCCCGATCGAAAACCAATCTCTTCAGCCCGCACCGAATGGAGAAAGGCCATCGACCAGCCCGGCGCGTTCCAAATGGGATATGCTCGGAAACTTCTGGAGTCGCGTCCCTACCAAAAGTTGGTCCCCGACCAGTCGCTGCTGACGGGAGAGCCCGGAGAAGGGGCGGAATATCTTTGCGCGGCGTCGGCCAGCGATGGGAGTTTTGGACTGGTCTATACGCCGATGGGCAAGAGCTTCTCGTTGAAGGTCGGGAAGTTCGTCGGCTCCCGGATCAAAGCGCAATGGTTCGATCCTCGCGACGGCAGTCTGAAACTCATCGGCGAGTTTCCGACGCTTGGCGCGCAACAATTCACGCCGCCGTCGCAAGGACGGGGCAACGATTGGCTGCTGGTCGTGGATGCTTCCACTCAAAAAGCGGGAGGACCCGGAATTTTTCCAAAGCCGTGAAGGTTCAGCTTGGCCATGGAAATGCGCAGCGCGGCGCAGCCGCAATCGAAGGAGCGCGGTGGTGTCCGCTGGACCCGCCGCAACGGCCATGCATCGCGACGGAAGCCGGGTTGAATCCGGCGCTCCCCCAAGCTTCAACGTGCTGCGGCGGGTGCTCCGCACACCGCCGCGCCCCGATCGCGTGAGCGCGCAGCTCGAGAGTAGGGCGGGCATCTTGCCGGCTTCCGGGTTTGTTCGAAAATGTCGGAATGGAAGCAGGCTCAGAAGTCCTGATTCGGAGGAATTCTATCGAGCCCGACAGGCCGACCGACGTACATGAAATTTGTTCCGTACGGAACAAATTTCATGTACGTCATTCGCGTTTGGGATCAATCCCTTTCCATGACAGCTAGCAGGCCAAGGCAAGGGATCAGGATCTCTGAGGCTGGGAACCTGCCCTACGATCGCACGCCGGCCTTCAACAATTCTCTGAGATTACGAGTATGACAGCGCCCTCTCAACCACCTCCTCTGCCATCCTTGCTCGGCCTGCGCCCTTCATTCGGTTTTGGCGATCGACTGGGGTTTGCGACCCCTGGCCATCTCGCGGCGTGGCGGAAAGGAAAACTGGCCCCGATTTTCGCGCAGCAATCCGTTCGGGAAATGACTCGCACCCAGCGGACACCCCACGAGGTGATGGCCGCGGCTCAGCGAGGCCTGCAACAGGAAGGCTGGTCCGGGAGTTGGGGCGCTGATGCGGATCATCTGAAAACCAAAGAAGACGTCTTCAGCCTCGCGGCCGCCGGATATACGTTCTTCACGATCGATCCGTCGGCTTATGTGCAAAACCAGGCGGACGGAATGGCGCGCTCGGACTTGGATGCGTCGGTTCAAGACCTCATCACCAGCGGCGCCTTTGAGACCCTGAGAGCCTTGGAAGATTCATACCTCAATCGGAGCTATGAGCTGCCGGATAACTCGACGATCACCTTTGACGGCAAAGAGGTGCTCTATCGGGCCGCAGTCAAGTACGGCAAAGCGATCGCCCACGCGGAGAAAATGGCGCAGTGGATTGCGCAGGCCAAGCCGTCGCGGGGCGCGGAAATCGAGGTTTCCGTCGATGAAACCGAGACTCCGACCAGCCCGGCGGAGCATTTGTTTATCGGTTTGGAGTTGAAGCGGCGCGGCATTCGAGCCGTCAGCGTCGCGCCGCGATTCGTGGGCGAGTTTGAGAAAGCGATCGATTACAAAGGCGACTTGAAGCTTTTCGAGTCCACGCTGCGGCAGCATCTCGCCATCGCCCAGTTTTGCGGTCCCTACAAAATCAGCGTGCATAGCGGATCGGACAAATTCAAAGTCTATCCCATTTTGGGTCGCGTCTGCGGCGAACTGCTGCACGTCAAAACCGCCGGCACCAGTTATCTGGAAGCGTTGCGCGTCGTGGCTCGACAGGCTCCCCAACTGTTCCTGGAAATCGCCGAGTATTCCATGAGCCGCTTCGAAACGGACCGGGCCAGCTATCACGTCTCGGCAAAACTGTCGGACGTGCCGAAGCCGGCGACGTTGCCGCCTAAGGAACGCGAAGCGGTGTTTCTCAACGAGAACGCCGGCCGCCAGATTCTCCACGTGACTTTTGGTTCGGTGCTCACGATGGGCCGGGGCGCCAAGGGCAATCCCTTTAAAGAAGGAATCCTCGAATCGCTCCGGAACAACGAAGCGCTGCACAAGGAAGTCCTGGCCGCCCACTTGGGCCGGCATATTGAGTCGATCCACGCGGGTTGAAGCTCTCAGCCGTATGGCGGACACTCTTGTCCGCACGACGGAAGCAGGTGTGCCGATAAAGCCAGCCGCTCAGGACCACTCCGGCCGGGAGCAAACGCGCCTTGCGCGCCAGATCGGTAAAGACGGTTTGCGTGATGTCTTGGGCCAGATGGGAGTTGCCGCCAGTTTTACGAAGCGCTGTGGAATAGACGAGATCGACGTGCCGTTCCACGAGTTCGCGGAACGCGCTGTCCGAGCCGCCGTTCACATATTGCCGCAGCAATTCACTCGTTTCCGTCATGGGCCTTCACCCTATAAAAGCCACACCACGGCAACATCCGACAACAGATTCTATCGCAGGCTCCGAATCTCGCGCCGGAGCCAGGCGCGGGCATAAGCCCAGAGCCGCTCGGCCGTGCGCAAAGGAATCGCCAGCGCCACAGCGGCCTCGGGCATGGTCATGCCCACGAAGTACCGCAGCTTCACCAAGTCAGCCGCAGACGCGTCGTCTTGAGCGAGTCGATCCAGGCTTTCGTGGACGGCGATCAATTCATCCGAAGCGGAGTCTTGAGGAATTTGCGATTCGTCGAGTTCCATGCGCGGACCGCCCTGGTCCCGCTTTTGGCTCCGTTTGCGCCGGGCCTTGTCGATCAGGATTCGGCGCATGGCTTCGGCGGCGGCGACCATGAAATGCGTTCGGCTCTGGAATTTCAAATGTTGGCTGCCGGCTAGCTTCAGCCAGGCCTCATGCACCAGCGCCGTCGCTTGCAGGGTCTGGCCGGGCGCCTCCTGGGCCATCTTCACCGCAGCCAGCTTGCGCAGTTCCTCATAGACCAGCGGCAACAGCGCTTCGGCGGCCTGCGGATTTCCTAGCGCGAGCGAGTCGAGGATGCGCGTCACTTCGCTCATGGTCACTTCGCGAGCACCTCGTCCTTGAACAGCGGCTTGCCCGCCATTGACACCCAGCAGCCGTAGCTCGCAAGGCCGATCACGAAAAGCGGACCGATGATCCCTATGCCGGCCCACCAGGCGGAGAAGTCGAAGGTGGCGGGAAACGACTCGATGAAGCCCATGGATACGAACATCACAAACAGCGCGAGCAGGCCAAAGCGAATTGTCGTAACGACTATGATCGTCGCCCACGAGAAGGACCATACCCATGCAGCCAACGGGGCGGAAGGCGTGTTAATGATTCCGATCCCCCAGAGACCGACGAACACGACCGCCGTGACCCAGTTGCGCTTGAAGAGAATTCGTAACAGCAAGAGAAAAAGAAAAATCCCCATGACCCCACCTGCCCCTCCCAATCCATCCAATATTCTTGCGACCACATGAAAGCCGCCCGAAAGCAAAGCAGCTCTGCCTGGAATGAACGGTTCTGTCGGGTCGGCGCCAGTCCACGACTGCGGCAATTGCCCACCGACTGTTTCAAGTACCTTGATAAACATCCCGCCGAAACAACCGCCGAGAACGTCGCGTCCGATGCTAGGATCGCGGATTCGTCCGGTCAAAAGCCGACTCCAGGAAATTAGAGTGTGGGGCCAATAGCGACGCGCGGACGGCTCGATGGCAATATAGAGGAGCCAAGTCAAGAAGGCTGTGCCAGCCATCGTTGCGAAGGCCCTCGTGACATTTCCCCAAAAAACCCAGGCGTGAGTTGTGGTCGCGAATTCGCCCAGCGAAAGCAGAAATATGTAGAGCCCCAATCGTCTGGCTCCAGTTCGATCACCTCGTCCCGTAAAAAGGTTTCGGCGAGCGAAGTACGCGGCGGTTGCCAGTACCGCAAAGAAGATTACTGCCCAGACAACGCTAAGGACAGTGCCATATAACGGTCGATCGCCTTGCGAATTGCCAGGCTTTGGATTCGGAGTTTTCGTCCACGGACCTCTTAGCTCGAAGAAGACAGGTGTGCCTGCAAACGACCCCGCCTCCACCCGTAACGTCTCCGTTGGCCAGTTCGGATGCGTGCCCGTCCAGGCTACACGAATGTCACAGTACATTTCCGGTGTCCAATTTGAGTCGACACGGTTGAAGTTCGTCAATTCCAAGCCCGCTTCACGAAAAAGCAGCGACCAATCCGCCTCTTGATTCGTAAGTTTCGTCTCCGAGAATTTCGGCGGGACTGCATGAAAACTAATCAACCGGCCCTTGGTATCCAGGTTCATCCGCCGCATGCCTGGCTCGCTGAACGGCGGATCCGACCACCGAACGCGGGCATCTGGTTGCTGTGGCGTCAACTTCTGCGATGCCGCTCGGTAGGAGAAAACTACTGCCGCCGGCCAACCTGAAGCCAATCGCTGCCAACGGTTCGATGCGGGGGGGCTGTTAGTGAGGTACCTCATTACAGCGGGATCCGTTCGAAACCAATACGCTTTGTCCGCGGGAACATTTGTGTATCCGAGGCGTTCGCTGACTTGTTCAGCACGCTCCGCCAGAACTTCGGGGAGCTTGTTGAACGGTACGAGGAGAAGCAAATTCGTCTTATCCTTGAACCCAATGATCGTGACCAATCCCGCCACAACTCCAACGAAACACGAAATTGCTACCCAGTGCGGAAGCGAGCCGCTCTCTCCGGCTTCAGCCAATAGTTCCGGCGACGGTGTATCTCCGGCGGCGATGGCTTCAGCGAGAAGGTCCATGCCCGGCAAAGCCGCAGCGACGGCCATGGCCGAACGGGGGCGGTTTTTCGGATCCGGTTCCAGGCAGCGCAGAATAATCCGCTCGACTTGCGGATCGATGTCCCGGACATGGCTGGCAGGCGTGGGCGGTGCGCCGCGGGATTGCGCGCGTTCGACTTGAGTGATGGATGTTCCTTCAATCGCTTTCTTGCCGGTGAAGATTTCGTAGAGCACCAGACCGAGCGCGTAAATGTCGCTTCTTGTTGTTACCTCCGTTCCAGCCAATTGTTCCGGTGCCATGTAGCTCGGTGTTCCAGCGCGGGTCTCCTTGCCTTGGATTTGGTCGGCGAGAGCCGCGATGCCGAAGTCAGTGATGCGGACCTTGCCGCGGCCATCGATCATGATGTTGGCCGGCTTGAGATCGCGATGGACGACGCCCCGGGCGTGCGCCGCGGCCAGTCCCGCGCACAGTTGCCGCGCGATTTCGACGGCCTTGTCCTGGGGCAATCGTCCAATGCGGCGGAGCAGCGAGGTCAGGTCTTCCCCATCCACGAATTCCATGGAGATGAAGTGTTCTCCTTCCGCCTCCCCGATGTCATAGACTCGGCAGACGTTGGGATGGGACACTTCACGCGCAATGCGGACCTCGTTGCGGAAGCGCAGCAGCCAAACGGGGTCGGTCGCCAGAGCCGGCGGAAGGAACTTGAGGGCGACGGATTGTCCAAGCTTGAGGTCATCCGCGCGATAGACCTGGCCCATGCCGCCCTCGCCCAAAAGGCCGACGATGCGATAGCGGCCGGCAAACAATTCCCCCGGCGCAAAAGGGCTGCCGGCTGCGGCTGCCTTGCGTCGCTGAGCTTTGGCAGCGGCGTCGATCAGCGTGGCCGGTTGTTCCAGGAAGGCATCGGCCACGTGGTTTCGAAGCAACTCCTCGACGGCGGCCTTGAGCTTGTCATCGCCGGCACAGGCCGCGTTCACGTAGGCGGCGCGGTCCTGCGGCGTGGCCTTGTCGATGGCGCTAAGGAAGATTTCTTTTTCGCGTGAATCAGGAGAGGACTGGCCGCCATTCATGGTTTTCGCTTTTGTCCATATAAGCGGAAACCGATTGGCAAACCCGCCAAAAATTGCGCCGGATGTGAAAGGCCGTCAGGTATGACGGCCAAGCTGCTATCCCTGCAATACGGTCACGGCGCGTTCCAATCCAATCGCGTCTGATCTCGCCGAGGCGGCTGCGGGTCGCGGACGGGTTTTGGTTCGCAGATGTCTCCGGTGTCCGGCCCATAAGACCAGGACGCTCATCGTGAAAAGGAGGGTTGGCAGTTTGAACTCGACCAGGCCGAGATCTTCCGCATGAGCCGCCGAAACCAGCTCAGATAACTCACGCCCCAGACCCAGAGTCCCAAACCAGGCCAGAACGACACCGATGAAGGAGAGCCACCCGCCTCGGTACTTGAGCTTGGCAGCCAGGATCGCAAGGCCTCCTACTCCGATCAAGCTCAGTCCCTCGACGAACTGGAGTAGAAAACCCAGCATCGGTAATTCCTGCCGCGCGCTGGCGTCGCCGAGAACAGCCCCCAGCAGGCCTGTTCCCGTTAGGATCAAGGCCCCCGCGAAGGCATACCAGCACGGAAATAAAACCTTTTGCCTGAACGCCAAAGCCTTCTGCTGCCGGGCCAGTTCCATTTTCCGGTCTTCCAGCGATCGAAGGTTCTGCGCCAACTGAGCGGCGCTGGCAAAACGGTCCTGCGGACGGCCCGCGAAACACCGACTCAAATCTTCCCGCAGGAGAGGTTCGTCCACCCCCTGCGCCCAGTCGATCGTGACGGGCCGCTTCAAATCTCCGACGAGCAATTGGTAGAGCACGACGCCCAGCGCATAGATGTCCGATTGAACTGAAGCCGATTCCCCGGCGATGAGTTCCGGCGCCATGTAAAGGTGCGTGCCTCCTCCGGACGATGATTCGGGAGCGATCATCGTTTGAGTGAAACCGAGACACGTGAGTCCCGCCAGCGCCTCCTGCGAGACGATCTGGCCGATGCCGAAATCGGTCAGCTTGACCGTTAATTTATGATGGATGAGTTCTGAAAGTAGTAGGGCGGCTCATCGAAGAAGACATCATGCATCCGCACGATGTTCGGATGTTCGCCGACCCGTTCTTTCAACACGCGGAATAGCGTCACCTCCCGCTTCAGAGGCCGGACCCGATCGGCGCGGAAACAAAATTTGAAAACGCGGCGTTCCTTCAACGTCTGATGACGCCCCAGCCAGACTTCGCCAAAGCCGCCTTGCCCCAGTTTATCTTCCAAAATCCATTGCGTGTTGGGAATGACATGATCCAAGGCCGGCCGCCAACCCAGGACCGGCTCCGCGTCCGGCGACATGTATCGATGCACTCGCTCTGAATCCGGCGGCGGCTTCAGGCATGCCGCCCCGATTTCTCCCACCTCACAAATCTCCAGCGGTTCCTCGACTCCTTTCAGCACGTAAGGTCCGTGATTGAGCCAGCGCAATCCATCGGACTCGCGGAGGCCTTCGATGTCCCGCCCTTTGAGCACTTGGCGTCCGCTGTCGAAGGCTGGACGCGTCATCAGGATCTGATCGCCTTTGGCCAACGACATTACCCGCGCGCAAATGTCCACTTGCAGTCCGTAAAGATCTTTGGGCTTGGACGAATCAGGACGTTCCTCGACGACCACTTCTCCGATGTGGATCCCCACGCGATCGTGCAGCGGACATTCGGCAGATCGGGCCGCAGCCCGCAAGCGGTTCTGAAGGATCAGTGAAAACTGAATCGCGTCGGAGGGCTTCATGAACACGATGAAGAAGGAATCGCCCGCCGTGCTGATTTCCTCTCCTTCTTTGAACCGAGCCAGAATCTCGCGGACCAGAGCGTGGTGCCGCTGGATAAGGGCGACAGCCTCGCGGTCGCCGAGAGTCTGCTTGAGTTGGGTAGAGCCGACCAGGTCCGTAAACATCAGCGTCAGCAGCCCAATCCGGTGCTTCTGCCGAAACTCCTCAATCCTGGCCCTCTGATCCAGCGCGCCTTGAAGGTTCGACTCCACTTCCATAATCGTCGTGTTCCGACTCTGATTCGCGACTCCAAAGGTAGGTGAACAGCTCCTTTCAACTATGGGGTGATTCACCCAGCCGACAGGGGTGCCGGCGTTACGGTTTCTGCCGGCGCGCCCGCTGGCCGGGAAACCAGAGCGGCTCGGTGTTGGCGGCGTTCCACTTCTCCCAAGCGTCGGCGAGTTGCTTGAATTTCTCTGGCTCCTGGCCGGCGAGGTTTGTCGTTTCGCCGAGATCCTTGGCCAGGTTGTAGAGATGTGCGCCGGCAAGGTCATTCACCACGTCGCGGCGCAGACCGCCGCCTTGGCCCTGCAAACCGGCCCCCGGCGCTTTCACCAGCTTCCAATCACCCATGCGGATGGCCATTTGCTGGCCAAAACGCCAGTAGAGGGCGTCGTGCGGCGCGCCGGTTTTCTCACCGGTGAGGAATGGGAGCAGATTCACGCCGTCTAACTTCCACTCCGGTTTTACTTCGACGCCCGCGGCTGCCAGAGCAGTCGCGTGGAAGTCGAGTTGGATGGCCGGAAAACCATAAACTGTTCCTCCGGCCAATTGGCCTTTCCACTGCGCCATTAACGGCACGCGGATGCCGCCCTCCCAACATTGCGCTTTCTGTCCCCGGAGCGGGCCGTTGCTGGACGAATTCACCGGCGGGCCTCCGTTGTCGGAAACGAAAAGGATCAGCGTGTCTTCCTCCAGCTTTTGCTCGCGGAGTTTGGCCAGCACCGCGCCGATGGCATCGTCGAGCGCCGTCAGCATTGTCGCGTAGGTTTTTCGTCCACCGGCCAAGTTTGGAAAGCGGTCCGCGTATCGTGCCGCGCCGTCCATCGGGCCGTGAACGGCGTTGAAAGCGAGGTAGAGGAACCAAGTGTCTTGGGCATGCCGGTCGAGGAACGCCAGCGCCTCGCGGCGGAAAGCGTCGGTGAGATACTCCTTCTCGTCCACCGGTTCGCGACCGCGCAAAATGGGATTGCCGCCGTCGGCCCTTGCATTGACGTAGGAATGCGCGCCTCCAAGGAAGCCGAAGAATTCGTCAAAGCCGCGGCTCAAAGGATGATGCGCCTGGTCGTTGCCGAGGTGCCATTTCCCGACCATGCCGGTTTTGTAGCCGGCGTCCTTGAGCCGCTGAGGCAAGGGCATTTCGGTCAGCGGCAGGCCGAATTTTCTGTCTGCGGATTGCGCCGGGCCGGGATTAAACTCATGGCCGAAGCGCGTTTGGTAGCGGCCCGTCATGAGTCCGGCGCGCGTGGGGCTGCAATATGGTCCGCTCACATAGCCGCTGGTGAAACGCACGCCATTCTTCGCCAGCGAATCCATGTGCGGCGTCGGAATGTCCTTGCACCCATATGCGCCCACATCGCCGTAGCCGTGATCGTCGGAGACGATGATGAGGATATTTGGTTTGCGAGTTTCAGCGGCTCGCAGACGCGCGCCGAAGCCAAACGTGAGAAGCAAGAGCCCAGTGATGATGAGAGAGAAGGCGATTTTCCGTTTCATAGCGAGATCGGGTCGTTGGTGTGCAGGGTTGAAGCTATTCGGTAGTTCATCAGTGTTGGACTCATCGATGATAAGCTGACTAAGACTACTCTTCGTCCGGTGCTTCTCGGGCGATCTCACGGTATCGATCAATCGCCTCCCAAAACGTCGCGCGCGCTTGCTCCCTTTCCGGAGCGGCGATTGTCGGTCCGCGCACACGCCAAAGTTGTTCGATGCAGCCGAGGCACCAAAGCGCGCTCTTCCGCGACGCGCGAATAGGCTTGCCAGACAGCAGCACATTCACCGGATTGGTGTGCAACTGCGGAAAGTGCCGCAGCGCAACCCAACTGCTTCGATCCACCCTGACGGAGAATTCCAACGCATGCACGCGATCGTCCGCAGGAACATCGCGCGATGCCACAGGTTTTCCATTCACGACGAGCTCGACCAATCGCTTGTCCGGTGCGAGCCAAGATTCTGCGGGCCGGTTCGACGGTTCGTGCAGGTTGACCGTGTCTCCAACGAGTCGCATTCCACCCGCCGGGAAGACGCCGCCATGGGCGACCTCCAGCGGGGTCTGCGAACTGAACGCCACTTTCGCCGTGACCTTGATGTCTCCCGCTTGAGCCAGGTTCACGTCGCTCCCGGCCGGCTTTCCGTCCACGAAGAATTCCAACGCGTGCGCATAGCCATCCGAAACGTAGGAACGGCCCTCCGCGACGCCTTTGCACCAGGCCGAAAAGTCAATCCGTTCGACCGGCCCGAGCTGGACATAGATGCGGCCTTGCCCGACGCGCGCCCCGCTCATGCACGGGAAGTCGGTCTCCCCGCTCACTTTCAGCGGAATCCCACAGTTCAGGAGGTGGTACCAACAGTTCCATTCCAACAGCCTCGCCGTGTCCATGGCGCTGATGAAATCGCACAATCCCAGGGCCGCGCTCACGAATATTTCTTGAGCGCCCACGCTGTTGAGCTCCGGGATCGCGTAGTTCGGGAGCCGGTCAGCGGCGCGGTCCACGCTGTCGCGAAGTTCGGCTTCGGAAAGCGCTCCGTCCCCGTTGGCATCGGTCACTGCAAAATCTGCCGGCAACAATCCCGCAGCGGCCTCCTCCCGAACGAGCCGGCGATCCTTATCCCGGTCCAGACCCTCTACGAGTCGCTTCGCCGCCGCCGTCGGGTTAATCTGGAGGCCGCTCCCGGAGTGAGCATAGCCCGTGTAGGCGCCTTGAGCTTTGACCCAACGAAGCACCGGGGTCGTCCAAGTCGGCCAGCCTTTGCTTCCGTCCGCTCCCGGAAAGATCTGTTCTCGCAAATTGAGCAGGCAGACATGGCCCAGCGCTTGCGAGCCGAAACCGCTGACTTCGATGTCGTATTTCAAAAGGGTGAACGGTTCGCTGAGCTTGTTCGCCGTCGGCTCGAAGAATTGTTTCTGGTAATCGAAGCACGGGCCCCACGTGAGGATGCAGCCAACGTTCAGGCCCTCGCCTTTCACCTGCATAAACATATCGGCGGCCGTTACTCCCTCGGTTGGGGACGTGTAATGGGCGCACCCTGCCGCATGAATGTGATGGTCCCCTCCATAGAACCCAAATTCCATCGGGTTCACCCATCGTTCGAGCTGCACGGAGAGTTCAGCGCCGCTGGCGCGCGGGATCACCACGCGGCGCTCCAGCCAGCGGTATTCCGGTCCGCGTCCATAATACATCGTGAATTCGCCGGGCGGCAGACTGACCGTGCCGCCGTCCGGACGATAAATGTGCTTTTGGAAAAAGAGATCGGGGGCCAGCCGCTTGGCCTGCGGCGGATAAACATGGCCGGAGCGATCCAGAAAAGCAAACCGCCCCACCGTCGGTTTTCCGTCGTAATCGCGAATCGAAAGCTTGACCGGAACGGCGGGCCGAGTCTCAAACAGAATTGGCACTTCGCCGCGGAAACCGAGGTCTTGCGTCCCCTCCCCTACATCGAAACCAATCGTCGCTTCGCGGCTACCGGCCTCGCTGCAATAGATCAACGCGATGGCATACTCGACCTTCAGGCCGCTCAAGTTCGCCGTCATCGGCGGATTCGTGAACATCTCGACCTGCAAGAATCGGTCGGTTCGTCCAGACACATTCTCATTTTCCCGCAACCCAAGCTGGCGTTGACGTTCCATACTCAACTTCGCGACGCCGGCATAGACCGGTCCGGAGTGTGGGCTGGTAATATTCAGCCGGTGAGTCGCCGTGCTGTCGTTGAGCACCTTGACGAGGACTGGAGTATAGCCGCCCTGCTGGAGGACCGCGCGAGCCGGACCTCTGGAAACTTTAACCCGGACTTCGGGATTCAGGGAAACCGCCAAAAGCACGTGCGGCTCAAGTATTTCTTGGATCTTGTGCCCATCTCTGGATTGCAGCGCCGGCGCAAGAGCGTTTCGAGCTCCGGACGGAAGGGGCGCGCCGAGGAATTCGAACGCATTCAAGAGGCGTTCCACGTTGGCGGCCAAAGGTTGGCCTTCGACCTCGACCGGCACCAAGGCCGCCCCGTGTGCGGCGAGGACGCCTCCGAGAAAAGCCAACACGCAAAGGCACTCGGCAAACCTCAGGGCGCATGACGCCGGAAGACCCCGGTGGCTCCGCTCATGCTGTTCGGCTAACTCGCTCGCTTCATCCCGCGCCACCCCTTGAGCCGCAAGGTAGGGCGCGTCACTCCGTGCGCGCCGCGATTTTGCAGGTGACAAACGGCGCGTCCCGATAGATCGGGAACGCAAGTTCTCGGGTTCAGGAGTTGAAGAAGTGAACCGTGCTGGGGCAGTTGGATGGCCGAAAAAAACGAAAGATGCCGAAAGATAGGGACCTCTAAGGCCAGCGCCATTTACCCGGTGGGTGGCCGGAGGCATTCGCCCAATGACCTGTAATTCTTTGGCTTCTTTCGTTTCTTTCGGCTGAATTGCCGTTTCCAGATT
>JACQWK010000752.1 GCA_016209525.1 Verrucomicrobiota bacterium | reverse complement strand
ATGTTTATGAGAGCACGCGCGCGTTCACGGGCTGGACTGTGGACATGAACACCGGCAAATTTCTTTACGCCGCCGATCAGCACGACCGGTTTCAAAAGCGCGTGCTCGGCCAGTTCTTGAGATCTGACCAAGCGCCGATGAAAGACGGGCGCGACGTGCTGGATGCGGTGGCCTCTCATCCCGGTACGGCCCGGCACATCGCGCGCAAGTTGTGCCGGCGGTTCATCGCCGACGATCCGCCGCAGCGAATCGTGGAGGAGGCTGCCGCGGTTTTCGTGGCGCAGAAAGATTCGCCGGGGCAACTCCGGGAAGTGGTGCGGACGATTCTGCTTGCGCCCGAATTTCGCACCATCTGGGGGCAAAAGGTGAAGCGCCCCTTCGAATATGTGGTGAGCTGCCTGCGAGCGGTCAACGCCGGCCTGAGCCTCGCGTTCGACAATGAACCCAGCAACCATTTTCTATGGCTCTTCGCGCGAACCGGCCAGCCGCTCTTCCAGTGGCCGACCCCGGACGGCTATCCCGATGTGCGCGCAAAGTGGATTCGCAGCAACGCGCTCGTGGGGAGTTGGAAAATCATCAACTGGCTGCACGACGTGAAGAATTGGTGGGATCGCCGCTACCAGCCGTTCGATCCTTTCGCGAGCATGCCGGCGCAGATTCGTTCGCCCCGGGCTATCGCGGACTTTTGGGTGCAACGGATTCTCGGTCGTCCCCTCGGTCCGGCGGCTCGCCGGGAGATCATCGAGTTCACGGCGCGCGGACGCGATCCCGAGATGGAACTCCCGAACTTCAACGACGAACTGGTTCGTGAGCGCGTCTGGGGAACGCTCGCGCTCATCATGATGACGCCGGAGTATCTATTGAAGTGACGACTCGCCGTAAATTCATAATGGGCTGTTCGGCGGCGATTGCCGCGATGGCCGGTTCGCGCCTTGGCTGTTTCGCCGTCAGCAACCCGCTTTCCGCTTCCTCGAATCGGGAGATGTTGGTGCTGGTCTTTCTGCGAGGCGGAATGGACGGCTTGAGTTTGATCCCGCCAATCGCCGGCGATGATCGGCAGTATTACGAAGAAGCTCGTCGCGATCTCAAGATTGCCGCCGCCGGCCCAAGCGCCGCTCTCCGACTGGACGATCGGTTCGGACTGCATCCTTCGGCCGGCCCGCTTCACTCCCTTTTCCAGTCCGGCAAACTGGCCATTGTGCACGCGGTCGGAAACGGGGGGAGCCGCAGCCACTTCGACGCCATGAAATATCTGGAGTTGGGCACGCCCGGCAGCAAGACGATGCCGACCGGCTGGCTGTCTCGCCACCTTTCCAGTTCGGACACCGGGACGAGCACGGTCCTGGCATCCGCCCTGGCGACAGGCATCAGTCCACCGACCTCGCTCCAAGGCAGCAGCGGGACACTTAACTTGTCCGATCCGGGGACTCTGAATTTGAGCCAAGCCGGCCATTGGTCTTGGGTGTTCGGGGACCAACGAATTGCGCTCCGGCGCCTTTATCAGGGCGGCAACACCTTTGTGCACGAAGCGGGGATGGAGGCGCTCGACGCGGTCGGCCTCATCGAAAGCTACCTCACGCCCGATGACCAACCGGCGGGCCGCGCCAATTACCCGGCCACCGAGTTTGGGAATCATTTGAAAATCATCGCCCAGATGATCAAATTGGACGTGGGATTGCGCGCGGCCACGGTCGATCTCGGAGGATGGGATACACATGAGAACCAAGGAACTCAGCCCGGCGGTTATTTTGCCAAGCTGGTGCAAGAGGTTTCGGACGGACTGGCGGCGTTTTACGCAGACTTGGACGGAAGCCAGGCCAATTCCCACGTCAAGCGCCTCACCGTCGTTGTCCAAAGCGAGTTCGGCCGCCGCATCCGGCAGAACGCGAACCGTGGCACGGATCACGGGACGGCGAACCCGATGCTGATTCTGGGCGGCACCGTCAACGGCGGGCTCTATGGAGAGTGGCCCGGTCTCCATCCGGATCAACGCTTTGACAGCGCCGATCTCAAGCCTACCAGCGATTTTCGCCAAATCCTCAGCGAGATTCTCATTCGCCGGTTTGGAAATCCAAAATTGGGCGAAGTGTTTCCGAAGTATCAGGGCTACGCCCCGCTGAATATTGTCACGGGCGCGGATCTGGCGCCGGACTATTCGGCTCCCACTCCGGCGACTCCAGCCAATTTTGCTGCCAGTAAACGTTTGGGAGTCGTGCGTCTAGTCTGGGAGCGCGCCCGCCACGCCACCAACTATCGAATCGAGCGACGCAAGCAGCCCTCTGCGCCGTGGGAACACCTGGTGACTTTGGGCGCCGACGCGGTTCAATTTGACGATTGGACCGCGAGTGAACTGGCGTTGCCGTCCTACCGCCTGCAAGCGGTCAACACGAATGGCGAGAGCGCTTTTACGGCGGAGGTGGCGCCGCCCAACCTCAGCCCGATCGAGCAATGGCGCCTCCAGTTTTTTGGCACGACGCAAAACGACGGGGAATCCGCGGACGATCATGTGACCAGCGGCGACGGCATGACGAACTTCGTGAAGTATGCCTTGGGACTGGATCCGCGAGTGCCGGCGCGTTTGTTCACGACCGGCTTCACGCCGGGAAGGCCGCGCACGGAGGTGAACCAAAACTCGTTTTCGCTCGTCTATGTCAGACCTCAGGACCGTCCGGACGTTCGATATGAAGTGCGTTTTTCCGCGGACCTCAAAACCTGGACGGCGGTTCCGGACGTGAGCGAAGGCGCCTCCGACGGAATGGAACGCCGTCGCGCGTCGGTCCCAAAGGCCGGTTTGGCCAAGCAATTTCTCCAACTGACGATCAGCCGGCTTTAGGGTCTGACTGAAGAATGGGTGGAACGGGCTACCGGCCCGTTTCCGGCGACAACCTGCCGCCAAGAGACCGGGGGAGACCGGCAGCCCGCCGTAACCGCCCGATAACCTCACGGTGGGGCGAGACTCCTGTCGAGCCCTGACTTCTTTGGCAGCAGAGATTCCAGGGCTCGACGGGAGTCTCGCCCCACCGCGGAACAGGTTCATGGTCCCAATGCGTGACAACATCGGCCTGGAGGCTGCCCATGAACCTCGGAGCGCCGGTCTCCGACCCGGCGCGATTCTTTGTTCACCTGCCCGGTGCGTGCTTGGTGCGGATGGCCGAACTGGCTAGCCATTGCCAGGCGTTCATGACTGACTGCCATTTCCGCATTTACCGGAGGCACGCTCGGCATCTCGTCCCGTTGCAGCGTAAATTCAAGCACGCTGTCGAAGGAAACCATATCATCGTTTTCCGCTCTAAGTTCAACGAACTGCTGGAACACACGAACCAGGCGGCTCGTCCGGCCCAAGCACCCAGCGAATCCCATGTGCCAGTCTTTCCCCGATTCCACGAACCTGTCTCAGCTCCGCTTCCGGCGCGACCATGACCGCTTGGACCGACCCGAAATGATCGAGAAGGCGTTCGGCTTTTTCGCTGCCAATTCCGGGCAAGCCCTGCAATACGTAAAGCTGAAGTTTGCGGCGCCGCTTGGGACGCCTTCCGTGTCGTGGAGTCTTGTCGGTTCCCTGGCGGCGCAACTGTTGGCCGGCATACACGAGCAAGCGCGCGGTCTCCGCCGCGTCGAAAGAGCGCAACACCGGCAGCTCAAAAATCAGGCTCAACGAAATCAGAGCGCCTTGAATGGCCTGCCGGCGCATTTGGGTGCAGGAGAGATCGGCCGTCCTCCCTTCCAGGATGATCGCCGCGGGTTGACCTGCCGCCGCGAGGCGGTTGGCCTGAGAAAACAACCGGCCTTCAATGATGGACTCGATCAAGTCGCGCAGCGTTTTGCGTTCGAAAATCCAGTGTCCGATCTGGTAATCGCCCAATTTGAGCCGCCGACAAATCACTTCCACGCCGGGGATGGCGCGCAACGCCGCAATGACCGGCGCCACATTTTCGCGATCATCGGCGACGACAGTGATGCTCTCGCCTACAGACCCTGCCTCCTTTTCCATGCCCCGAATCTAAAAGGTCTGTAAGTGGCAAGGCAATCGAATAACGTCGAAGGTTGCTTCGGAGCGGAATGATTCCTTCGGCAAGGCGTGCCTGCCAAAATGCCACGATGCTGACGCCCGTGCGCTTTTGCGCGGAGTTGCCTTCCAACTGAAGCCGGGCAAACAAGTTCTCAAGCTGCGCGACGTGCAGATAGTTGGCCACCCATGGAAGGGAAAACCGCGAAGCGAGTCTGGTGGCCAACTGCGCTTGCGCGGAACGCATCAGCAGTAGAGGGAGGAAGGTGAAATCAAAATACGGCCTCACCCGCAAAGTCCTTCAGGATTTGATTTCCTTCCGCCTCGGTCATCGGCAACTCGGTCAGAGCTTGGAGCAGTTCCCTGGCGCGGAGGCGATGATGCGAGGCCGGTCCGGTTTTACTCACTTGATCCTTGGCGTGCCTCGTCACTGCTGGCGATTGATGGACTTTTCCACCGTTAACGATCTGGCGCTGTTTGCGGGCGAACCTCCGGACCGTGACTTTCTTCATGACGCTCAAGCTGTCTCATCATGGCGTCAGCGTCAAGAACGAGGTGCAGAGCGGCGAGAAGCCCGTGGACATACATCGGCGGAACTCATCTCGGTTCGCCATTTCGCCCGGCTCGATGATCCTGGCCGGTGGCTGTAGTCAATGCTGCGGACGACGCGGCGGAAAAGAATCAGGCCTGTGTGGTCGTGGCCGGCGCGCAAAAGCTGGCCGGCATGCCACGGGACTCGGTTTCTCCCTCGCTCGACTTGCGGATTTCCTCTGGGAATGCCCTGGCATAGGCCAAGGCGCGCTTCACGAGCACGGTCGGCCAGCGGAAATGTTCGGCGGCCTTTTCGACGGACTTGGTTTCCTCATACACGTCCACGACTTCCCACACGGCGACGCGATGGCCAGTGAGATAGGCTTCGCGGCCCGAGAGGGAATCGCGGAAGGCGATGCCGGGAAATTCAGTTTCGAGGGACTTTTCCATGACGTAGCGGGCGACCAGGTCGCTTTTGGATGTTTTGGCGGCGCGAGCTTGTTTGATCACCAGCCGCTCGTAACGCGGCGGCACGCGACCCGATACGTATGCCGTGCTCATGCGCGGGAATCTTGTTGAGAGTAGCGTTTGATTGTCTCGTCACTCATTGTTGTTGTCGGCATAGCGGTAGTTTTTGATGTCTTCAGGCAATAGACTAATGCGCCTCAAACTGATTACTCCAGCTTGGTTTTCCTCAATGCTCTAGGAAACTTGGGATCGTCCGCCCACTGCCAGTGTTGATAAGCTCGCTGCACGGCGCGATCCAAAAGTTCTTTCCGGATCTTTCTCCGGGCACAAATCTCTTCAAGCTGCGCGTCGTACCGTTCCAAGAGCCGGCCGGCCT
>JACQWK010000751.1 GCA_016209525.1 Verrucomicrobiota bacterium | reverse complement strand
GCGCGTACGGAGAACGGCCACGAAAACGGCGCGCGGTCGTAGCGCAGACTTCCAGTCTATCAGTATCGCCCGGAATCGTCGCAAGCCGCGACGATTTTTCCGGCGCGCGGCCTTACAGGGCGCAGCGGCTCCAAACGACCGTGGCGTCCCAAAATCTCCGAGCCTCGCCTTGCGTGTGCGGCCGCTGCAGCCTGGAAGGCCGCGCGCCGTTTTGGTTGCGGCTTCGTCGCGCTGCGCCGTATCGCCGATTTGCATTCGGCACGGGATCGAAAGTTCCGGCACGCCGGAAAGCTTGCGCGGACGAAGAATGCAATTCTGCGATACGGCAGATTGAAAATCTGCGCTACGACGACTGGTATCACTTGCGCGCTGCGCGAACGGTTTCACGGTCTGCCTCAATGATCATGCGAAAGCCGACATTATAGACCTTCTGGTAAGCGGGATAGGAGACACGGAACGCCGAACGGCAAAGCTTGGGCCGGTCGCGCCACGATCCGCCCCGAACGACTTTCCGGCCTTCGCTTGAGATTCTGTCCCGGCCATCACCTGGATCATAGGGATAGCGTCGGTAAGTCGTGCGGGTCCATTCGGCAGCATTGCCATGCATGTCGTGCAACCCCCAAGCGTTGGGAAGGTAATGGCTCACGTCAGTGGTGACCAGCGCGCCATCGTCGAAGCGCGAGTCGCGCGGGACCAGGTCGGGCGCTTTCGGGCGCCAGCCTTCATCGGCCAGCCTTCGCAAATTGGCGTCGGCCACATTGGCGAAGCGGGAGAAGTCCGTGCTCAAATCGCCATAGAACAATGGGGTGGAGGTGCCCGCGCGGCAGGCGTATTCCCATTGCGCCTCGGTGGGAAGGGTGGCTCGTTCCCCCAACTGCTTGGAAAGCCAGTCACAGAACGCCATCGCTTCGTTCCACGAGACGCGGACGACGGGTTGGCGCGGGCGGTTCAGGGGCCATCCGAGATATTCCTCGCTGAAAATCCACGAGCTGCGGTGCTCGAAACGGCTGTCGTGCGCGCCGTCAAACCGCGAGAACTGTTCGTTCGAAACCTCGCATTTTGCCATCCAGAAAGGCTGCTCGATGCGCACCACAGAGAGAGGCCGTTCATCCGCTTCGCCTGCCGCATCGCCCATAAGGAATGTCCCCGCCGGAATTCGCACGAATTCCATCCGGACACCATTTCCGAGGTCGATCGTCCGTGCGATTGGACTGGTCTCGGCTTGTCTGCGACGGGCTTCATCGGCGTTGAACGGCCAATCGGGGAGGCGGGCGGGAGCGCCAGATCGAGAGGCGTCATTTGTCGGAATCGCATTCTCCCGCACCCCGGCCCTCTCCCGCTGGGAGAGGGAGGATCGTGCGCCGTCCGCTGCGTTTGCAGCGGTGTTCGGTTCATCCCGCAGCCCGACACCGGTCTCCCTCTCCGCTGGGGAGAGGCCCAGGGTGAGGGGAAGGGCGGCGGAGTTATTGCCAACTCTCTGGATGCTGGCTTGCGGCGCAAGCGAACCGGAGCCGGTTTCCGTTCCAGTCAGATTTAGCGTCGGCGTCAACGCTTCGGGCAGTTCTTCGCAATCTTCCACGACACCGCCATACAGTTTTCGGAGCGCGATGCGGCGTTCGCGCTGGTTGCCGGGCAAGCGCGCGACTTCCGACCACGTGCCGTGGCAGGGCGCATTCAGGTCGATCCACGTGATGAGCCGGTCCCAGGCCTCGTCATCGAGGCGCACATCGTAATGTCCCTTTTGCAGCATCTGGACCAACTCGCTGGTGTCCGCGTGGAACTCTTTGGGCGGCAGAAGATGCAGGTCGCTCTCCAAACCACCGACCCGCACGAACTGCCGCAGGGCCAGATAGGACGGTTCGAAGACCGCGCCGTACTTGCCCAACAGTTGTTTCTTGCTGACGCCGCGAATGACGTGGCCGTCGATCTTGCCGCGTTCATAGACCACATAAGCGTCTTGGTCTCCGCGCAAATCCAGAATCTCGCGGCCGTCGGGGGTTCGCTCGCCGTTGTGGCAACGAACGCAAAACTTGTTGAGCACCGGCTGCACTTCGCGCGCGAAGCTGAAGCCGCGGGTCGGTCCGCGCCAAGGCGCGATTTCAGACGGGGCACGCCGCAATGCGATGGCGGAGCGCGCGGAAGGCACCGTGCGGGAAGGTTCGTGGCAGCCGACGCAAGAGAGATTCTCTCCCGGCATGGCGGTCATCCAACTCCGCATCAGCGCGACCGCTTTGCCTTCGGCGTCGAGCGGTTGGAGAGAGATCGGCCGCTTCGCTGGAATGCGGAACCAAGCCGAGCCATCTTCCTCGACCGGCACCGTGCCCAGCACGCGTTTGGTTTCCCACGGCCCATCCGCGCCGACGCGATGGTCAATGCCGGCGAGCGTCTGGTAGCCGAAGTGATACGTGAACAAGCGCAGGCTCTTGACGGTGCCGCGCGGCACGTCTTTCAAACCCGGGCCTTGGTAAATGTCCTCCAAGTACACGAGTGCGTCCTCGCGATCGGGCTTGACCCGGTCCGGGATGATGGGCGGAACCGCACGCGCGCGGAATGGAACCGGTTCCAGCAAGGCGAAATTCTCCTCCTCCTTGAGGAGGACCATGTTGTCGAACACATCGACCAGATAAATTCCCCAGAGCGCATCGGGCTCAGGTTTGCAGGCGACCAGGAAATAGTTCTCACTCAGCGGCCAGGGATGGAGGAATTTCGGCCAACTATGCTCGGTTAGCTTGTCTTCGATGCGAGGTTCCACCTTTTGTCCCCGTCCGGGAATCTGTTGCACGACGCCGTCGGTTTCTTGCGTTCCCTTCGTCGGGTCAAAAATGGTGAGCTCACCGACGCGGCCTTCATGATGGCCGGTGACAATGCCGGCGATCTTCGTGGCGTGCTCTGGAATCGACCGGGGGAAGAACACCGCGTTCGGCCAGTAGGAGCTGCCTCCGTAGCAAGCCATCTGGCTCGTGCCGTCGGGATTCATGGTCATGAGGATGCGATTCCACACGTGCGGAGTGTCGGTGTAATCCCAGCGCAAATACAGGACGCGGCCGTCGTTCATGACGCTCGGATTGTAGTCGTGGTCCTGCTCGAAACAGATTTGCCGAATGTTCCGACCGTCGCCGTCCATTTGATACATCATGCCGACGATCACGCCTGCATTGCACGGAACGCCCTGGAGAACGGCCGTTGAAATGAACAGAATTTTCCCGTTGGGCAGATAACAGGGATCGTAGCAATGCACTTCAGGTTGATCGCCCGGTGTCAGTTGCCGCAGTGTGAGATCGCGCGTGGCAGCGCCAATCTCGCTGTTGGGCAGCAGAGGCTTCTCCCTCTCCCCTGGGGAGAGGGCCGGGGTGAGGGAAAACGGCCCATCCCCGGACCCGGCACGAATCGAACCAGAAGGCGCCCCTCCACCCTCGAGCAAAAGTTCATAAATCTGCCACCGCTTCTTCTTGTCCGGCATTGAGAACAGGAGTTTGTCCGCCATGAAATGCAGATCGACATCGGTCACCAGGCGGCTCCCCTCGGGCCGGAAGAGGGTCGTGAGTTCGCCTTCAGGACGCACAGGCGAGAGCACAGAGATTTCGTTCGTCCACCTATCGACATTGGGCATCGTGCCGTTGGCCCACGAGCTTTGGCGCGGCACACCCAAGTACTCGCCCAAGCCAAAACCTTCCCATTGCGAGCGGCGCGGGTCGCCGATGGGCTTGCGTTTGACGACCAGGAGTCGATCGAAATCGAGCGATGGATTGGCCAACAATGCCTCTCGTTTCAGCGAATCGAGTTCGGACAGAAGCACGACGACTGATTCGCCGGCTGAAACAGCGCCCCCAGGCAAACCGGAAAGTGGGTTTTGCGACAACGCGTCGGAGGCCGCGCGTTCCAGACGGTTCAGCCTTTCGCGGAATTCCCTGCCTTTCGGATACTTTTGGCCGAAGGTGTTGATCAAGTCTTCTATCGCCAAACGCAGCGCCGCGAAGCCGTAGCTCTTGAGTTTTGCCCGTGCAACGTCGAGTTGGCGCGACCGGTAATACAATTCGCGCACTTGCCCCAACCCTGCCTTGTCGCTCACGGCCAGCGCAAGCGCATCTGCCTTTTCCGCCAAAGCGGGCACACGGCGGCTGGCTCGCGCATACTCTTTCGCGATGCTGGCGTAGTCGCCTGGAGGCCATTCCTTCTCGTGGATGCGATCCTCACGCTCCCACGCCATTTGCCGGCGAGGCTCGCCTTGAGGAAAGTCGCGCGCGAGAAGCTCCCAAAGCTGTTTGCGCGCGGCCGTCCGCGCGCCTACGACGCTGAACCGCACGCTGCCGTTGGTTCCCGCCCAAGCATCGACACCAATCCAAGTTTCAAACCGCTCGTGGCCTCCATGAAGCGGGACAAACAGAACGCTATTTGCCTGGACCTGGACACCGCGATCAAACGTGCGATCCCCAAGCCGCATCTTTTGGTAAAGCCCCGAGCGCAACGTCAGATCCAGCTCGTGCCGGCCGAGCAAAGGCTTGAGCGATTTCAAACTGCTCAACGGCGTGATAGTTCCATCCAACGCGATGAGCCGCGCGCCGGCCCAATCCGCCACACCCCATTTCACGTCCGGACACCCAGTCACAAACAGATACATTTCCTGGGCGCCTGAGAGAGGGATGTTCAAGTGTTGGGCTGCCTGCCCCCCGCGAAAAATCTTGCTTTCGAATGGCGTGAAGCCGTCTTGGAAGTCCAACCGAGCCAACGCCTCCAGGGAACACAGCAGCGTGTCCTGCCACGTGATCTTCTTCTGGTAGTAGGACGGATCTGGCACCGCGGCGGCGGCCCGGCTTACGGGTGAAATCTGAACCAACGCGAGCAACCACAAGAGCGGCGCTGCTGCGGAGAACCGTGTCTTTCCGAGGGAGTTTGGGGCGATTCGGAACTTGTGGGTTTCAGAGAGCCTGGCGCGAGGACTGGCCATGAAGAGGAGAATTGTTTGCACAGGATGTGATCGGTGCTCGGTCAGAGGTCATCTCTTCCAACCGTTGCGGGTGATTAGGAGACCAGGCTCGATCACTACTGGAATTGACCTGAATCAAGAGCGTCGGCCCTGCCATTTCAGAATCCCTGAACTCGTGGAATCTGTGAGAAACTCGGTGACGGCACTCAACTCCCAAACTTCGATGCATATGCATCGAAGTTTGGGAGCAATCATCTTCGATTGACACGGGGCTTTTGCCCGGTTCAACTGCCAGCGTTGCAGGTTTCCTGCTCAAACCAACGAAAGGTGTTTGGAATGAAACGACGGGAATTTGTGAAATCGTCAGTCGCGGCCACGAGCCTGGCAAGCCTTGGCTCCGTGTTGCCCGCGTCCGCCGCCGAAAGCAAAGCGAACCTTCCGCGCGAGCATTACGAACTGCGGCTTTATCACTTGCGCCGCGGCCCCAAGCAGAAGCTTTTTGATGATTTCTATCGGCAGGCGGCCATTCCCGCTTGGAATCGGGCCGGCGTCGGACCTGTCGGAGTCTTCAACGTGATGTACGGACCGGACAGCCCGACGATGTACGTCTTGCTGACGCACAAATCCGCCGAGTCCATCGCCATGGCCACGGACCGTGTCCGATCCGATCCCGATTACCAAAAGGCCGGCGCTGAATTCATCAACGTCACGCCTTCGGATCCAGCCTACGTGCGCGTGGAAAGTTCACTCCTGGCTGCCTTCGAAGGGATGCCAAAACTCGAAGTGCCCGCGGCGGTCGCCGAGAAGAAGCCGCGCGTCTTCGAACTGCGCACCTACGAGAGCCACAGCAAAAAGGCCAACAAGAAGAAAATCGAAATGTTTAACAATGGCGAAATCGCGATCTTTCGAAAAACGGGCCTCCAGCCGGTCTTCTTTGGCGAGACGTTGATCGGGACCAAGATGCCGAATCTCACCTACATGCTGGTCTTCCCGGACATGGCGACGCGAGACAGGAACTGGAGCATGTTCGGCTTGGACCCCGAATGGAAGAAGCTCAGCACGACGCCCGGTTACACAGATGCGGAGATTGTCACGAACATCAGCAACGTCTTCCTGAGGCCGGCACCGTATTCGCAGATTTAGGCGGTGCGCCGTAGCGCAGATTTTCAATCTGCTGTATCGCCGAGTTGCACTCGGCTGGAGGTTCGAGACTGAGGGAGTGCTCGGTCATTCGCGGCGTCCGCAGAATGCAATTCTGCGATACGGCAGATTGAAAATCTGCGCTACAAAATCGCCAGTCTGTGGCCGGGCAAGAGTGACCGGTTACGGACTATGAACCCACCCCCGGCCCCCACTGCTGTTGAATTAAGAATGAATTCGATTCCATCCCGAGCAGGTCTTACTCTTACTCGTAATCTTAATCTCTCCAGGGAGTTCCGGAGTAAGAGTAAGAGCACGATCAAGAGCAAGAAACGGCCGGTTGACCTTAATTCAACAGCAGTGCCCACGGCCCCTCCCAGGAGGGGAGCTGGTTGCAGGTGCTCGAGGCACGTTCCCCTCCTGGGAGGGGTGTAGGGGTGGGTTGGTTCAACGAAAGTAGTTGTGCATATCCACGCCGATCGCCGAAAGACCTGGCGCTTACTCGACTTCGATCACCCGTCCGCGCTTGATCGACTCCTCCGCTGCTATCGCCAACAACGTGCCGTCCACACATTCGCGCACGGTGGTCAGAGGAGGTTCTCGCCGCAGAATCGCTTTCAGAAAAGCCTCGTGAATCTCCGCGAAACCCAAGTGACCGCCCCAACCTTCGCCCCGCTTGGCTTCGACGGACTGAACGATCGGATCATTGCTTGTGCGGCCGCGTTTCCAAATCAGAATTTCCAGCGTGGACAATCGCGTCTGAAGGATGCCCTTTTCGCCAATAACACCCATCTCCAGATCTTCGCCGCGGAGGTCCGGCGCGAACATGCAGAACTGAAGGGTTCCCCGAACGCCGTTCTCGTACTCGAAACTCACCGTGGCGTGATCAAGAACTTGATGTTCGCCTTCGATCACGCGTTCCACCGCGTTGCCGCCAAACGCGCAGACGCGCTTCGGCCGCGCGCCCACCCACCAATTCATGAGGTCGAAATGGTGGCAATTCTTATCGACGAGCGCGCCGCCGGACTGGCGATCATCCTGAATCCAATCGCGCGACTTTTTCTGAAACGGCCCGCGGAATTCCCGGCACCAAACGAGGCGCGGCTGTCCGATCTCGCCGGCTTCGACCAGTTCTTTGATTCTTCGGAAATAGGGCGAGTAACGGAGTTCGTGGCCGATCAACACGACACGATCGGTCTCGCTCGCTGCCTCGACCAGCCGCGAGCATTCCGCCTTCGTGATCCCAACCGGTTTTTCCAAGAAGAGATGTTTGCCAGCCTGTAGAATCGCCAGCGCCAGGGGGACATGAGTGACATTCGGCGTCGAGACGAAAACCGCATCCAGGTCGGACTGAATGAGCCGTTCTTCCTCCTGAAAGACCCGCGCCTGCGGAGCCATCCCGAGCGCCCGCTGGATGTTCGATTCGCTCCTCGCGCAAATGGCGGCGGCTTCGGCAACATCGCTGTGATGTTCCGTGATCGTTTTCAGGTGGCTGTTCCCCATGGCGCCAACCCCCAGGAATCCGACACGCAGTTTCACGGAAAGAATTTGAAACACAGCGTCAACGAAACACCAAGCGGGAACTGCCAGGTGAATCTTTGAACCGGAGCGCCGGTCCCCAACCCGGCGCGCATTGGAGCCATCAACTGTAGGAGCCGACGTGAGGAGGCGGATATTGGTTTTAACCACGTTTTCCGCCTCGTCACCTCGGCGCGGCTACGAACCCTCGGTTCATGGAGAGCCTCCAAGCCCAAAGGGCGCGCATTGGAGCCATGAACCTCAAGGTGGGGCGAGCGGTGGAGTGCTTGACGCATCGCAGCTCGACCGTTTCAATCCGATGATGAACTTCGTCACGCATCTCGAGTGCGCCAACTGCCAGCGCCGCTACGACGCCGCACGGGTGCACAACCTCTGCACGGCTTGCCAGCGGCCGCTCTGGGTTCGCTATGACCTCAAAGCGCTCAAGAAGGAATTCCCTCAAAAAGCGCTCTTTGGCCGGCCGCCCACGATTTGGCGATACCTGGAAATGCTTCCCATGGCCGACCCTAAAAACATCGTTTCGTTGACCGAGACCATCACTCCGATCTTGGAGACAAAACGGCTGGCCGGCGAATTCGGAGTGAAACATCTCTACGTGAAGGACGAAAGCCGCCTGCCGACCGGAAGCTTCAAATCCCGGGGCATGGCCATGGCGATTTCCAAGGCGAAGGAATTCGGCATCACCCAGGTGGCGGTCCCGACCGCCGGTAACGCGGGCGGTGCCATGGCTGCCTATGCGGCGCGAGCAGGGATGAAAGCTTATGTGTTCATGCCCGAAGACACGCCCAGCATCAATCAAAAGGAATGTGATCTCGCGGGCGCAAAAACATTCCTCGTCAACGGCCTGATCACGGATTGCGGACGTCTGGTGGGCGAAGGAAAGAAAATGAAAGGCTGGTTTGATGTATCGACGCTCAAAGAGCCGTACCGGATCGAGGGCAAGAAAACCATGGGTCTGGAGCTGGCCGAGCAGTTCGATTGGGAATTGCCGGAGGTCATTTTGTACCCAACGGGCGGCGGCACCGGATTGATCGGCATGTGGAAAGCCTTCGCGGAACTCGAAGCGCTCGGCTGGCTCAAATCGGCGAAAAAACCGCGGATGATTTCGTGCCAAAGCGATGGTTGCGCTCCCATCGCCACGGCCTTTGCCAAAGGCGAGCGTTTTGCCAAGACATTCGAAAATCCGGCCACTATCGCCAGCGGCCTCCGCGTGCCGGCAGCGGTCGGCGATTTCATGATCCTCGACGCCGTTCGTGAAAGCGGCGGAGTGGCCTTGGCGACACCTGAGGCGGACATTCCCAAATGGATGCGCTTGGCATCGTCCAAGGAGGGAATCGCGCTCTGCCCGGAAACGGCAGTGTGTCTCGGAGCGTTGGAGATTCTTCTCCAGCATGGATTGGTCAAGCCGGAGGAGCAGATTTTGATTTTCAACACAGGCGCAGCCCAGAAATATCCGGAAGCCATCCGCGAGGAGTTGTCCAGAATTGACATTAATAAACCCATAGAGTGGGGGAATCTGTAAATGGACATCCTCATCCCTGAAGAACTCACGACCACCGCCGTCGATCGGTTGAACCCGCGGTACAGGGTCGTCTCCGACGGCGGACTTTGGAAGGACCGCGAGAAACTCCGGCTCGCTGTGTCCGGCGCGCGGGCCTTGATGGTTCGCAATCAAACCCAGGTCACGGCCAAGTTGTTGAGCGCCGCGCCGAATCTCCTCGCCGTTGGCCGGCTCGGAGTCGGGCTTGACAACATCGACGTTGAAGCAGCCTCAAGACTCGGCATCGTGGTCATAGCTCCTCTGGACGCGAACGCCCCGAGCGTCGCCGAATTAACCATGGCTTTCATCCTGGCGCTGGCCCGCAAGATTCCGCTGGCGGATCGTTCGACGAAAGCCGGCGGTTGGGACCGCAAGGGTTGCATGGGGATCGAACTTGAAGGGAAGACGCTTGCGATTTGCGGATTCGGGCGCATCGGACGTCTGGTGGCCCGGCGGGCGCGCGCCTTCGGACTCCGCATTCTGGTTTTCGATCCGTTCGTGAATCCCGGATTGCCTGAGTTCACCGAGACGCAGGCTCGGCATTGCGCGCGGCTCGAAGAGGCTCTGGGTGAAGCGGACTTCGTCTCTGTCCATTCGCCCTTCACGCCCGAGACGAAAAGGATGTTCAACGCGCGAACGTTCGAGGCCATGAAGCCGGGAGCCTTTTTTATTAACACCTCGCGAGGAGGCATCGTGGACGAAACCGCGTTGTTGCGAGCGTTGGAGAGCGGCCATCTCGCGGGCGCGGCCCTCGATGTCCGCGAGGTCGAGCCCCCGGCCGGTCGCGCCGGCTTCGAGGCCTTGGAAAATGTCCTCCTCACGCCGCACATCGGCGCCGCCACAACTGAAGCCCAAACGCGCACGTTTGAGACTGTGGCCGAGGACATCGACCGCGTATTGAGAGGCGAATCGGCGATGAACTTCGTGAACTTCGCGAGGCCAAAACGTTGAGAGCCTGCTTCAGAATCGTAGCAGCCGACGTGAGGTGGCTACCCACCCCCTGCCTCTCCCTGGAGGGAAGTCCACAACCGCTTCGCTTCGGTCCAGTCTTCGGGAGTATTCACGTTCAGCAAGAAACGGGATTCGCCGCGCGTGGGGCGAACCGCTCTTGCCTTCAATATTTCTTCAAGCTCGTGCAAGGCGAGGTTCCGTTGGCGCAAAAGCTCTTCGACCTCGGGCAATGCCTGGACTCGCAGAAGAAAAGGGAAACCTGCGATCCCCTCGTGCCGCACGAAGACGGCGAGAGTTTTCGGACCAAGCGCACGGCGTATCCGCCGCAACAGACTGATTGGGACGAAGGGCATGTCACAGGAGAGAAACAGGACACTCCGCGCCGGGCTCGTCTTAAGGGCCGTGTAAACTCCCCCCATCGGCCCGCATCGCGGCACCATATCCCGGCGGACAACGCGTGTCGGACAATTCAACGGAGCGACGGCGGCTTGGATGTGAGTGAGGAGAGTCTTGCCGCCCAATCGGAGTCTCGCTTTATCGCGTCCCATGCGCGCGCTTAGGCCTCCGGCGAGAATGCAAACTTCGACCAGTGGCGCGTTTGTGCGGGCTGCTGCCATGGGAGTGAGGGTTACCGAGTTGCGTCGAGCGTATCTCTCGAAGCACGGCGCAGACGCAACCTAACCGGAGCGCGGCTGTGGTTGAAGACCCAGCCGCAGCCACGGATTGGCGCCAGAGCATAGCCCAGAGCGCAAGCTGTGAGACCAACGCGTCCCGGGCTCAAGAGCCCCGCTGGCTCGAATATTTCACACCTTCTCTTGTCGGAGACGCATTCTGAAGGTAGGGACGGCGCGCCTGCGCCGTCCCCGCCGCGTGCAGCGGCGGAACAGAGCGACGTGCCGGTGCAGGATTCTCCCCTCCCGTTCAGAAGGGTTCCGCGCCTGCACGGCGCGGGGACGCCGCGGCGCGGCGTCCCTACCTCCCTTTTCGTGTGAAATATACCGGCCAGGTGCGACAGAGTGCAGACGGCTTTCACTTTATGGCCTGTGTCTTGTGCTTGGGCCTCGTTCGATTTCTCTTGGTAAGCCACACGGCACGGTCGTCTTCGGGGCTAAGAATTCCTTCTGGCTGGTTCCCAACGGCTCGCGCCGCGGGCTACGTTCCGACCGCCCCTCCGGAGCTGGTTCGAAATCTGTCGGCAGTCCGGCGGCCTTTTCGAGCCGGACACGGGGTGAACGCCGCGCGTCATCCGCTCATGTTGTCCGAGCGCGCCTTTCCCCTCACCCTGACCCTCTCCCCAAGGAGCAGGAATCCCCGTCGTCGTCTATGGGTAATCCAGGATCGCCCACCTTTTCCGCGCATGGCGGATGTTCCTCCCTCTCCCTTGGGGAGAGCGCCGGAGTGAGGGGAGCCAGTGAAATTCCAGGGGCATCGAAGCTTTGCCGCTGGGGATTAGAAGTGATGCACATCGGATGGAGTCCGGCGCCTCTCCCGCGGTTGCCGGCACGTTCGAAGCGACCGCGTCCACTGGTTTTTCTTCGCGATATTCCTCTTGGTTCGTTTCGCCCTCTCCGGCGTTTCGTGGCCAAATATGGAAGCCGCCACGAAAATCGGCGCGGATTTCCCAAGTGCCCCAAATGCCTTTGCCCTCCCGAAAGCCGCGATAAAACACGTCGTGTGACCCCGGATAGGTCTTGGTCCAATGGCATTCGAGCGCCTCGGCGTCGTAGCGTCCCCGGATGAAGAAAGGGCCCACATCGTCGTTCCCTTCACCGGTCATCTGGCCATTCGTGAAGGTCAGATGAAGGTCCATCCGATGTTTGTCGGCCGGAGCCGTGTAACTGTAGAAACCGACCCACGGCCCTGAGGGAAAGAGTTCCTCGTTCACGACGAACGCTCAAAGTTCAAATGCCTTTCGAAGCAGATCGAGACTCTTCGGGACCGCGACATCTGCGTTTTCCTTGCCTTCGAATTCCAGCGACACGTACCCGCGGTAATTCACGGCCGACAGGATTTGCGCGATGCGCTTGTAGTCGAGGTCCAGCGCGTACCATTCGCCGCCGCCAAAGTAAGTCTTGGCCTGAACGAAAACGGTCTTGGGGGCGATCTGCTGGAGCTTATCGTAGGGCGCCTCCAAAAAATTCCCCGTGTCCATCAACACGCCCAGCCAGGGCGAATCGACCGCATTCACGATGCGGAGCAGGCCTTCGGGAGTGCGCGCGAGGCCCCAATGGTTTTCCAGAGCCAAGAGGACTCCGCACTCTTCGGCTTTGGCGAGGCATTTCTGAATTCCGTCGATACACCACTTGCAGCCCTCTTCCTCCGTGTGGCCGGGCAGAATGGGCTCAATCCCGCGATTGGCCATGAGGGTATCGAAGTTCACCGTGTTCCAACGGCCCGTGTTGATGCGAATGCAGGGGACGCCCAACTGGTAGGCGATTTCGATGCATTTGTGGGTGTGCTCGACGTTCCTCTGCACTTCTTCCGGCTTCGGACTGACGAAGCTCTGGTGGGTGGAAAGACAAATCAAATCGACGCCCTGGACAAACGCCAGGCGCTTGAGTTTATTGCAATACGCGCGGTAACCGGCATCCAGCGGCCCCCGCTCGTCGCCCTCCATTTGGCGGTGCAAAATATCCACGCCTCCCACGCCGAGTTGGCCGGCTTTTTGGATGACGGTTTCGATGGACACTCTGGGCGGGCGGAAATGCCAGTAGGAGTAGGTTGAAATTCCGAGTTTGATCTTGCGGGTGGATGATGGCCTCGCTGCGTCGGCAGCGCCTCCGAAAGCGACAGGGGCTGCTCCCAAGGCGGCGGTGAGCAGGAAGGCACGGCGAGAGACTGAGAGGGCCGTCGGATAGGCTGCATCTCTTTCCCCCTCACCCCGGCCCTCTCCCCAGGGGATAGGGAGGGTCGTTCGCTGCGGCTCGGCCAGCCTAGCCTGACCGGTTTTTCGATACGCGGACTGTGCTCTTCCCTCTCCCTGAGAGAGAGGGCCAGGGTGAAGGGGAACGCGACGTTCGAATTGCATTTCGTCCAGCCTATTCGACCGACTTTGTTGTGGGTTCATTTGTTTCTTAGCGCTTGTTACCACAATCAATTCCTTTTGTAAGGGTTCATTGTGAGAGAGTCTCAATTGGGTTGCGCCTCGGCGCCTCGCGGGCCTTACGCACTGCGACTTCACGACGGTTTCTGGGAACGCTTCGATCGGGTAGTTGTTTGGATTCTCGGAGGCGTAGGAACGGTCGCGGGTGCGGGTGAGGCCGTCCAGGCGGACAAGGGTCTCCACTCGCTACTCCCTTCCGCGCGCGCGGGCGTTTGCCAATCGATGCGGCCATCCGCGATCCACTGCAGCAATTTGAAGCCGGCGACCGGCCCGTAGGTCTTCTGGTCGCTGCCAATGATTTTGAATTTGCGGGCGGGATCGAGTTGAAACGACTGGCGGAGGGTTCCCTCGGTTGGCTTCGATTCTTCGGCTGGCCCGGCGGGCTGGAGTGGACGCATTTCCCTGGCTTCCACCGGCTCCGACACGGGTTTTACCCCTACGGCAACCTCTCCGATTTTGAGTTCGGGAAACTTCAAATCTCCCATCTGAAAATCCGGCAGCGCATTCAAAGGAGCCGCCACCAGCAAGCGATCGTCTCCCTTGGCCGGCGTTCCGGCGGCCACGGCGCCCAACGTTTCGTACCCGTTGACAAGCCAATCGAGTTTGCCCGACGCGATATCTACGAGCAAGCCGTGCACGGGAACCTTCGGGCCAATCAGCGGGCTTTGACGGACGATATCGACGGCTTTGATCACGTTCTGGCGTTCACTGGCAAAGATGCCGAAGAAGTCGTTCAGGTTTTCGGGCAGGCGCGAGCGCTCCACTCCCTCTTCGCGGAAGCGCTCGATGAGTTGGAGCATGGTCGTTTTGGCGACCAGGCAATCCGTGTGCCCGACAATCGCGATCTCCTTGCCCCCTTTCACCGCGCAGGCCAAGGCCAGCGAACGCATCGTGCTGCTGAGCGGGCCGGTGATGATGTTCCCGGCGTTGCGCAACCAGATGAAATGCTCTTCGCGCACACCGAGCACTTCCGGGATCAGCGGGTTTAATCGCGGATCGATGCAGGTCAAGGCGACGACCGGGAGGGAACCGGCGAATTCGTCGGGGTGAAGCCCGGCTTTCGTATCACCGGCGAGAGCCCGGTGGTTCGCATTCAGAATCGCTTCGAACAGGCGCATGGTGGACAGAATTTTCTTTTCACTGGCCAAATGCTTATTCCGGCTCCAGCGGTGGGTGCCTCAGACATCCGCTTCCACAGGTCAGGATCTAGGGTTCCTCGATATTGAATGAACACGCTTTCCCCTCACGCCTGCCCTCTCGCTTGAGGAGAGGGAGAGCCGTCCGCAGCGTTCGGAAACACGCGTGGCTCCGGACCGGCTCGGCGCAAAGTTGGAGTTTCCCTCTCCCTGGGGAGAGGGACAGGGTGAGGGGAAAGGAACTGTCGGACGGGCCAAGCGCGGGCCGGAGTATCCCCGCGAAGTCAGGGGCCCGGAGGCTGTTAAGGCGGCCTGCCAGAAATCCAACATGGACTACTCCTTCCCCATCGCCTTCTTGAGCGCCGGCACTTGCTCCAAGAGCTTCTGCAAATTCACGCCGGTCAGACTCTCGAGGACCGGCGGCAGTTGGCTGATAATCTGCGTCACGTCCGCGGTCACCTTGCTGGCCCCGCCGCCCGCGCCTCCACCCGAGTTGATGATCACGATCTTCTCCGTCTTGGCCAATGGCTCGCTCACTTTGCCGGCGACATCCGGCAGCACCCGCACGATCATTTCGATGACCGCCGCTTCGTTGTACTGCTTGAAGGATTCCGCTTTCACGCGCATGGCTTCCGCAGTCGCTTTGCCTTGCGCTTCGATGATCGCCGCTTCGGCGAGACCGCGGGCCTTGTTGGCCTCCGCTTCCGCGAGACCGGTGGCCTTGGCGACATCCGCGCCCGCAAATCCTTGTGCCTTGGTCGCAGCGGCGGCTCCGGCCGCCTCGGTTTCCAGTTGGAATTTCTTGGCGTTGGCCAGCGTCTCGACTTTGTATCGTTCCGCGTCGGCCGGCTTTTGCACGTTGGCCTCCAACTCCCGCTGCTTGCGCAAGATTTCCTGCTGCTGAAGCTCGATCTGTTTCTGCTTCTCGATGATGCTGACCTGGACTTCTTCCGCCTTCACGAGCTGGCCGGTCTTGAATTTCTGCAGGTCGTAGGCCAAGTCGGCTTCGGCCTTTTTCTGATTCACGGCCGCCTGGTATTGCGCGACGTTCGATTGGTAATCGCGCTGGGCCTCCGCAATTTTCGTGTCCGCTTGGAACTTGGCTTCCTGTCCGGCTTGCTGCGCTTGGGCGGATTTGATCATCGCGTCGCGGTCGGCCTCGGCTTGGGCGATTTGAGCGTCGCGCTTGACCTGCGCAATGCGCGGTTTGCCGAGCGCTTCGAGATACCCTTGGCTGTCCCGAATGTCGCGGATCGTGAAACTCACGATCTGGAGCCCCATATTCGCCATGTCGCCGGCGGCGACTTCCTGGACTTTGGACGCGAAGGCGTCGCGGTTCTGGTAAATGTCCTCAACCGTCATGGTGCCCAGGATGGCTCGCAGATGGCCTTCGAGAGTTTGGGTGGCGATGCTCTTGATTTCCTCGGTCCCTTTGCTCAAAAATTGCTCCGCCGCGGTGCGGATCGAGACGTCATCGCCCTTCACTTTGATCTGAGCCACGCCATCGACTTTCACCGGCACGCCTTTGCTCGTGTAAACCTCCGGCGTTTGCACGTCGATGGTCAGCAATTCGAGCGACAGCAGATCGACTTTCTCAACGACGGGGATGACGAACGTGCCGCCGCCTTTGACGAAGCGGAACCCGATGAAAGTTCCGTCCTCGAGGCGGTGTTTGCGTCCGGAAACGATCAGGACTTCGTTCGGCCCGACCTTGGTGTATCGGCTGGCCCAAATCACCAGGAAAACGAAGACGACCACCACGATCCCGGCGATCGCGAGCACGGCCGTTCCTAATCCGCCCGGGATCTCCAACGCCAACAAAGGTATCACGTTCATAGTTTCCTCAGTTTGAATGCTCTTACAGTTACTCCAGATCGGCCGAAACTGTCCGGTTGAACTGGGGAGCGTACGCGCCCTCGCGTGCCATGGTCGGCGCCCTCGCCGACCGCACGAGCGTGTTGGAACAAGTTCTCATTGAGTGATTCGATCACGCACCCGTTCCGACCGGCGGGGCGCCGGTCGGAACACGCGCGTGTGCTCCCTAATCCTCGCTGCATACCTACAGATAAACCCTGCACCCCAAAGTTAGTCTGGCGAAACGTAGAACTGCGTCCCGACCACTCGCGTGATCTTCACTGTCCGGCCATTGCCGACCGGGACGCCGGTTTCGCTTCGAGCGGGCGCGGAGTAGCGACTTCCCGACTGCACGTAAGCGATCTCGCCGACGCCGCCTTCCGGGATGGCTGTGATGACCGTGGCGGTTTGGCCGGCCAACGACGCCACTCTCGACTCGCTGGAGCTCTGCGTCTTGCTGAACAATTTCGCGAAAATCAGAAAGACCGCGGCGGCGACTGCCAAACCGCACAAGATCGACAATGGCGCGCTGACCCAGGGGCTCTTCGCGGCTTCGATCTTGGAGAAAATCATGCCAAATCCTCCGAACGCGGTGATGAATGAGGCAATGGTGGTCGGGCTCAGCGGAGAGACTCCCGGCATGCCTGTGTGCTCGAATCCGGCTTCGGCATGCCCGCCCGTGCCAAGGTCCGCCCCCTCGTGCCCGCCAAACAATTGTCCGACGAGCGCGCTGACGATGGTGAAGAGAAGCCCAACGCCGAAGCAGATGAAGTAGATGAGGAACGCGTCCATAAGCTCGCCCCGCCGGTTCTTCCTCTATGTTTAGAGCAACCAGGAATCCCAGCAAGGAAATTGTGGCCGGGAAAACTCTGTTTGAACGATCCAAGGCGTGCGCGTAGAATTTGAAGCAGGTCCACCAGAGCCATGAATCGTTCCTCGCGGCCGCCAGCATGCACGATTCCCACGCGAATCGAGGTAGGGACGCCGCGCCGCGGCGTCCCCGCGCCGTGCAGGCGCGGAACCCTTCTGAACGGAAGGGGTGACTTCTGCTCCGACGCGCCGTTCTGTTCCGCCGCTGCACGCGGCGGGGACGGCGCAGGCGCGACGTCCCTGCCTTCAGGATTTGCTACCAACAAATGCGGTGGAGAATTCGGGCTGCTTGGTTTCTTCTGGATTCTCGCTCTCACTCTGCCCGCCGGAGCGGATCAGACAATCGCCAGCGTTTCTGACGTTGACCGCAATCCGAAGAGCGCACCGGTCGCCCCCATCCAAGCCAATCATTGGGCTTATCAGCCGTTGTCTCGTCCGCATATCCCGCAGGTTCGGGCCTGGAACTGGGTCCGCAACCCGATCGATCAATTCATCCTCGCTCGGTTGGAAGAACAACGCCTTTCCCCATCACCTCCCGCGGACCGGATTTCACTCATCCGGCGCCTGAGCTTCGATCTCGCCGGGCTGCCGCCCACTCCGGAGGAAGCGGATCAGTTCCTCCAGGATGAGTCCTCGCACGCCTCTGAACATCTGACCGACCGCTTGCTCGCCTCGCCTCGTTACGGTGAACGCTGGGCGCGCCATTGGCTGGATGTCGTCCGCTTCGCGGAGAGCCACGGTTTCGAGATGAACCAGCCGCGGCCGAAGGCTTGGCTCTATCGCGACTACGTCATTCGCGCCTTGAATGAAGACAAACCTTACGACCAGTTCGTCTTCGAACAACTGGCCGGCGACGCGCTCGGCGCGGATGCCGCCACAGGCTTCCTCGTGGGCGGACCGTGGGATCAGGTCAAAAGCCCCGACATCAACCTCACGCTCCAGCAGCGCATGGACGAATTGCACGACATGGTCAATACGGCCGGCACGGCATTCCTCGGATTGACCGTGGGCTGCGCGCGCTGCCACGACCACAAGTTTGATCCAATCCCGCAGACCGATTACTACGCGGTGCAAGCCGTCTTTGCAGGCGTACAACATGGCGAACGGACGTTGCGGACGCCGGACCACGACGAACGAATGGAGAAGGCTGCCGCGTTGCGCAAGAGGATTGAGAACCTCGAAGCCGAATTGATCCATTTCGCTCCGTTGGCCGATCCGGTCTCAAGTCAGTCGAACCCAGCCAAAGCCCCGCGGCCCACGGAGAACATTGAAGTGTTCGAGCCAGTGGCCGCCAAGTTTGTCCGTTTCACCATCCGCGAGACCTTGAGTCACGCGGAGCCGTGCCTGGATGAACTGGAAATCTTTTCCGCGGGCGACAATTCTCGAAACGTCGCTCTCTCGAGTGCCGGAGCCAAAGCCACCGCTTCGGGCACGCTTCCCAACTTCGAGATGCACAGACTGGAACATGTCAATGATGGGAAGCCGGGGAATGACCGCAGTTGGATCTCCAATGAGGCCGGGCGAGGATGGGTTCAGATTGAGTTTCCCCAGCCGGTTGTGATCGATAAAATTATCTGGAGCCGCGACCGTCTCGGAAAGTTCAAGGACCGAGTGCCCGCGGTCTATTCGATCGAAGCCGCAGCGGCGCCAAACCTTTGGCAGACGGTGGCCGGTCGGGCGCCTCCGAGGCCGCCGGTTCATCCCAAACTCACGGTGGAGCGGATCCACGCGATCAAGACCAAAGTCCTTCGTTTCTCGATCCTCGAAACTTACGGCGAAGGCGAACCGTGCATTGACGAACTGGAGGTTTATACTCCGGAATATCCGCCGCGCAACGTGGCGCTCAAGAGCTTTGGGACGAGAATCTCGGCTTCGGGGAATTACCAAGAGTCAGAGACTCACCGAGCGGAAAAGGCCATCGATGGTAAGTTCGGCGCCGATCACTGTTGGATTTCTGGTCAGGGCGGGCAAGGTTGGATTCAGCTCGAATTTCCAGAGGTCGTGACGATCCATAGAATCGTGTGGAGCCGAGATCGCGAAGGCAAGCACACGGATCGCGTCCCGACGCGTTACCGGATTGATGTGGCAAGCGACCTTTCCCGTGCCGGTAGGCAAACACGCTTGCGCACCGCCGGCTCGAGTTACAAATCTCAAATCTCAAATCTCAAATCTGAAATCCAATCCCAGGGATCAGCCGAGAGCATCCTCGCCGAACCAAACGGGCCGCCAACGGCAGAGACCGATGCAACCGGCTGGACCGTTGTGGCCGGTTCAGACGACCGCGAACCGTTCGTGCCTAACACGAAGCTCAAGGCAGTCGTTTCGTCCGCGGGTTTGACGGAAGCCGAAATGAAGCGTCTGTCTGAACTGCTTCCGGCCAAGCATGAGTTCGAGAATGAGGAGAAGGCGTTGACCGCTTTCCCGGCCGTCTATGCCGGAAAATTTGAACAGCCCGGCCCCACCCACCGGCTGAATCGCGGCGATCCGATGCAGAAGGGAGAAGCCGTGGCACCCGGTGCCTTGAGTCGTGTGGGATCGAGCCTCGCGCTGGGAGCAGAAACTCCGGAAGAGCAACGCCGCTTGGCGCTGGCGCGCTGGATCATCGAGCCCAAGAACCCATTGACGGCGCGCGTCATGGTCAATCGCATCTGGCAGTACCACTTCGGACAAGGCCTGGTGAAGACGCCCAGCGACTTTGGCGTGAACGGTTCGTGCCCGACTCATCCGGAATTGCTTGATTGGCTGGCGATCGAATTCATCGCGAGCGGCTGGAGCATCAAGGCCATGCACCGGTTGATTGTGCTTTCAAGCACTTATCGCCAGTCGAGCCGCTCGAATCCCGCCGCGCTCGCCGTGGACGCGAACAATCAATGGCTCTGGCGTTTATCCCCCCGGCGTCTGGAGGCTGAAACGCTCCGAGATTCGGTTCTGGGTGTCAGCGGCAATCTGGACTTGAAGATGGGCGGGCCTGGATTCGATTTATTCGAGCCGAATAGCAATTACGTCCGCGTCTATATTCCGAAGAAGCAATTCGGGCCGGCGGAGTGGCGGCGGATGATTTATCAATTCAAACCGCGCATGCGGCTGGACGATGTCTTCGGCGCGTTTGATTGCCCCGACGCCGGCCAGATCGCGCCCAAACGCACGAGTTCCACAACGCCGCTGCAGGCGCTCAACTTGTTGAACAGCCCTTTCATGGTGCAGCAAGCCCAAATCTTCGCTGAACGGCTGCGCCGCGAAGCCGGCTCCAATGCGCAAGCTCAGGTTCGCCGTGCTTTTGCCCTGGCTTTCAGCCGGGAACCTACCGTTCCGGAGGTCGAAACCGCCGCGAAGCTGGTGGATGAGGAAGGTTTGGTTCCTTTCTGCCGCGCCTTATTCAACGCGAACGAGTTTGTGTATGTCTTCTAGCTCTCGAACCTCGTAATCTTGCTCTTGCTCTTGCTCCCGATCTTACAGAGAAGCCGCTGGGATAGACCACACCGTTTGGGGATGGGATGTTGCGTTCCCTCGCACCCTGGCCCTTTCCCTCAGGGAGAGTATCAGTTTTGCGCAGCGCAGATTTTCAATCTGCCGTATCGCAGAATTG
>JACQWK010000750.1 GCA_016209525.1 Verrucomicrobiota bacterium | reverse complement strand
TCGAGGAGAGGGGAAAGCCAATGAAAACGGCCCTCCTCTCCCCAGCCCTCTCCTCCCTTCGCAGGGAGGAGAGGGGGAAATCCAAGCGACATTTTCAATTTCATGCCTTAATTCAACAGCAGTGGGGCCAGGGTGAGGGGAACGGAACGCAACGCCAACCGGTTGGCCTCGGATGCGCCGTGGGTGCCAGCGGTTGAAAACAGCGAAGAACCGGCGCGGCTGCATCCGAACTTCTTTTCTTTCGGTAATTTTCGTTTTTTTCGGCTCTCCTACCGCCGGATTAAGTTTCAACCTAAAAACGGCAGTTCATTAACCGCAAAGATTGCAAAGGACGCAAAAGAATGGATTTGGTGACGAATCTGACATTCACCCGCCGGGCGATTGAGTCTGCCACTGGAAGGGTCTGTCTTTCTTTGTGATCTTTGCGTTCTCTGCGGTTAAACCGCTCGTTCCGGGTTTAACGGTTTACGCCGGCGGGCGGAAACTGTTGAAACAGTTTTCGGTCGTCTCATGCCCTTCGGCACCCCGCTAAAGCAGGGTGTTACTGGGAAGCGACGGCTCCAGCGTTTTGTTCGCGCACGAAATTCATGTTATCCAAGAGCCAGTCCTTTCTGAGACTGGCCGAGAGCCAGAAGCCTTTCCTGGTCACCGCTCGCGACCCAATCGGCCTGCGCCACAATCTTTCTCTCAATTCGACGGCTGTGCGGCCAGGGCCTCGATGCGGGCGGCCATCTTCGCCATCTCAGCCTGGAGAGTGGCCAGGGTTTCTTTAAGCGCTCGGTTTTCCTGACGCAGCGTGTCGATTTGGTGCTGCTGCTCCTTCATTCCTTCGACGGCCACGGCCACGAGCCCTGAATAATTCAATCCCTGAACGGATTGTCCGTCTTCTTTTTGGGTGACCAATTCCGGCAGAACTTCAGCCACTTCCTCGGCAATTAAGCCCATGCTCGATCGGGTGGGAGACCCGCTCTTCCAATTAAACGTCACGCCATTTAACCGCGTGATTTTGTCCAGCGCGTTGTCAATAGGTTTGATGTTCTTCTTCAGGTTGCGAGAGGACTCAGTAGTAAACTGTCTAGCAACAACTTCTCCTCCAACCTGCGCTCCGTCGCAAGTTAGGTTTCCGCTGCAACTTAGGCCTGCGTCGCATTGTGCGCGTCCGCTTACATGCAAATTCCCATCGACGTATGTGTCTGGCGCGTCCAGAAGAATAGCATACGGACAAGAGAGGTTGAGCCAATCGCCCATTCCTCCACCCATCATTTGCTGCTCGATTACACATGAGCCGTCTTCGCTCTGATATTTGTTACTGATTATCACCCCCGCCTTTAACTCATTACAAAACGCCATATCCGCCGTGCAGCTATCAATAGACGCCATATCCGCCATAAGGGTCGCGACTTCCAGATCCCCAATGGTTGCTTCTTCGGCTGTGAAAGCTTGAAAATGCGGACCAGCGTCCCGCGTCCCTGGTAAAGGACCGGGACCAGGGATTTCGCCGGGTCCTCCTCCTGGAGTTCCATCTCCTGGGGTAGTTCCTGTTCCACCGCCTGGGTTCGTAACACCGGTGCCGCTCTTCTGACCCATTGACCAGGGAGTAGCCAGCGCGATGGCGGTTAGCGTTGCCAGAATGAGCACGAATATCTTTGAGCGTTTGTTTTTCATGATTTCCTCTCTTCTTTTATGGTTTATGGAGTTAATTGCCACGGAGTGTGGGCCTCTTGGCCGCAGGACACGCAGCGCGGCGCAGCCGCAACCGAAGTCGTTAAAGCGTTTCAAGGTTAAATCGTTAAATCGGTTAAAAAAGTTGATCGCAGCCTGCGAGCAATCTCGACGATTGCCGTGCAGAGTTCGACTCCAAGTATGGGGGCAGACATCTTGTCTGCCGGTTCAGGGGGCATCTTTGCCCGGTCGTTCTGGCGGCAGGATGCCGCCCGGACTGGCAGGCTGGAAGCCTGCCCCACATTTTCAGACAGGTTCATAGGGCGCTGCGGCGACCAACCGTCATTCCTGAGCATCCACAAATGTCTCGATCCCAGTGGCGCTAGAAAACAGCGCCCCGTGAATGTCTCTGTTGCCGCTCTCCCTTCTTTCCTTCCCCATAGCCGGGACCCCGTCATCGTCGCGGACCGAAGGCACGCCCACCGCTCTGGTCACTCGTTCAAGAACGGTCGAAGGACAAAGGCCAATTTAATGTTCAAACGGAATTTTTTTTCCGTTGTCATGGATTTCGCCGGGCCCGAGGTTCAAAGGGAATTTTTTTTCCGTCATCGATTTTGCCGGGCCCCATGGCATGCACAGGGGCTTCCTGCGGTTTCTCTTTCGCCGAATCTGGAATTGTGATTCCCTGAGGCGGACCTGGAGTCGGCTTTGGGGTTGGAGAAGGACTCGGAGTGGCAGACCGTCCCAAACCTGGTAATGCCCTAGGAGGCTCGTTGTCCAAAGCTAGGAAGGTGGGAGGAAGAATATGACTTCGCGGCCGACCTGGACCACCAACGACGCATCGTATGCAATTGTCCGATACCTTGGCGATCACAAGCACACACGGAGGTCCCCCAAGCTGTCCTTGTGTTGTGGGGATTTTGATGAAGCTAGTTCGTACTGGGCACGGAGGGGTACACGGTTCGCAAATCAGGTCACCAAAACTAATACCCTGACACCCTCCAAGCCTTGTCTCGGCAACCCCCTGAACCACATACACGCAAGCGAATGGAATTCCTTGGGCATGGCCTCTCGCAGGAAGTAAGGCGGCAAAGGCAAAGGCAATTCCGCCTTTAGCGATGGTTGTCATGAACTGCCAGCGGCTGATGGCTCGTTCATTTGGCGCCAACCGTAGAGATGTCCTGTCCTCCTCCCCGTGCAGCTCACGCAACGCTCGTCCCATTCTGGCCATGAAGACACAAATGTGAGTGAGCATCAACACAGTGAAGCTGACGGCAACTAGTGAAGAGATGACCAATAAAAGCGCAGTTGGGACAAAGAAGTACACGATCGCCAACGCAATCCAGCTAAGGGCACTGCCGATGATCGAAGCCCTCATACACATGGGGCATCGGCCAAGTTTTCTTGCGAAAAGCGCGCGAAGGCTCATCCAGCCAGACTTGAGGGTTTCGATAGTGTTAAGTTTCTGTTTCATAGATAACCCTCCACCCGGCTTTCCACTTCTGAGTTAAAGATCTTTTCCGTAAGCGAGCGGCTCGGGCGAACTGTCAGGATCGCTGACGAACGCGCCGACGATGTTGTTGACCGTCCCGTCGGGATTGAGAACGACGCGGCAGTCTCTCGTTCCATCCTGGGCGACACCGGCGGTGACGATGGCATCCCGCACCGCGACAACTCCCGCCGTGTCGATTGGCTTGGCGCGCGTGGCCAAATAAAGCGCCACCGCCCCGGCCACGTGCGGCGAAGCCATGCTCGTCCCGCTGCCTACGGCGTAGGTTTTGCCTCTGTAAGTGGAAAGGATGTTCACGCCCGGCGCGGCGATGTCCACGACCGACCCAAAATTGCTGAACGAAGCGAACGTATCGTCCGCTCCATAGTTGGTGTCCGCTCCCAAGCCGCCGCAGCCGCCATCGGAGTCCGCAATGGCCGAGACAGTGATGGCGTCCGGGGCATTGGCGGGGCTGTAGTTCGCGGCGTCGTCGGCGCTGTTCCCGGCGGCCACAACATAGACCACGCCTTTGGCAATCGAGTTGGCGATAGCCAGCTTCAGGGCATCGGAGTTCCCACCGCCCAGGCTCATATTGGCCACTTCAATCGCCGCCGCGTTGGCCGCAACATAATCCACTCCTTTGAGGATGTCCGACATCCATCCCAACCCGTTTTTACCTATTACCTTTACTGCCCAAAGCCTTGCTCCCGGCGCGACGCCAACGACCCCAAAACTGTTGTCCAGCGCAGCGACCGTTCCGGCCACATGCGTGCCGTGTCCGTAGTCATCATTGCCGCTTTTGGTTCCGCGAACGAACGTGACGTTCTTGAAGACGTAAAGGTCGGGGTGAGCCAGTTCGATCCCGCTGTCAATGACTGCCACATCCACGTCCACTCGCTCATCCAGCCCATCGATTTTCGCCGTGGCACTAAGCTCGGCATCAAGCCGGTCCACTCCAGTTGGAATGGTTTGAGCGTTGGCGGTGACGATTTGATCCTGTTCAATCCAAGCCACCTGTTGATTTCGAGCCAATGCTGCCAGGCGACCTGCCGGGATTGGACCTGCCAATCCGTTGAGAGCCGCGGAGTACAGGTGGTCAGGCACGACGCCATTGTTGGCCGCGAAGGCCGCGGCATTGGCGTTGGCCTTCAGCACGACGATGTAGCGTCCGGGCACGGGAGTGCCTGCGGCCTGGCCAAAGGCGACCGAGGCCGATCCGATCCATGCGCTGATCAATAACAC
>JACQWK010000737.1 GCA_016209525.1 Verrucomicrobiota bacterium | reverse complement strand
GAGTGTCCGCGTAACGGGCGCGAACGGTGCATCCCGAAGTTGTCGGTCGTCTTAGCGCAGCCGTACTCGGATGCGAGTTCGAGCGGCGTCTCGCCGCCGGGCCGCGTCCGAGCGGGACGCTCGGCGAACTCGCAGGCGAGACGCCTGCGCTACCGACAACCGGTGGATGCACTGGTCGCGAACCGGACGCGTTGCCAGGTTGAGAATTGCTGAAAGTGGGTCAAACCCACCCTCGGAGGCGATAATAAAACCACCCCATCCATTCGTGGAGGAACAGCTCGAGGTGATGGAATCCGCCGATTTCAGGAAACAAGCCGCCGAGCCTCGCATTTTCCAGCGAGTTGATGCCGACGAAATCGCAAGCCACCGATTCCACTGGAATCCCCAGTTTCGTGAACAATCCTGCGGCCCGCTTCATGTGGTAGCCGGAGGTCACGAGAATGACGCGCTTCCAATTTCGTTCCTTCGCCAGCACCGCCACCTTCTGCGCCTCTTCGCGGGTGTTCGCGCACTTGGTCAAGTGAACGACATTGGTGTCAGAAACTCCCTGCTGCGCGAGCCAGGCTATGATGAGCTGGCCTTCACTCCAGCTTTCTCTTTGGCCGACTCGCCGCTCGCCCCCTCCTCCCCCCACGATCAGGGTCTCGGCTTTCTTCTTTTTCCACAATTCGATGGCGGTAAAGATTCGATCCGCCGCTTCTCCCAGGTCAAACCCCAACACGTCGCTTCTCGAAGCGCTCAACGTCCCGCCGAGCATCACGACCGCATCGCAATCCGGAATCCTCTCCAACTGCGTGGTCGCGTAGGGACGCTCGAGGCTCGCCAGCAAACGCGCTGGGAGCGCTGTGCTTCCGACCAGAAGTATGCCGGTCGCAATGGTTCCGCAGAAGAAGCTCTCGCGCCACTGGCGTCGGCGGGCCATCCAAATCGTGGCGACCACATGAAGCAGCCAAAGAACGCCGATCGGCTGGAAAATCGGTTCAAGAAGTCGTGTCATTCAGCGAGAGTTTAGGTTCGGCCTGGGAGAAAACGATACGAAAACGCGCCAACCATTAGCGCTGGACGGCCAAGACACTTGTCCCCCTTGTTTGCCGCGACTATACGATGGACTCGAGAAGATTCAAAAGACACTGCCCTCGCTTGGATTCGACGTGGAAGGCAGCGGCGTGGTTCTTAACCGAGAATCCCGTCCAAAAGCTCGAGCACAGCCTGAGGACGGGAGTTGGCTTGGACCGAGATGACAGCAGCCGGCTGGGACAAAATGTGGAAGCGCGCGAGATTCGCAATCTCCTGAGCCCGAACTTCGTCCGAAATCGGCGGGACACTTGATGGAAGATCGCTGCCGCGCGAAGCGATGGTCGCACGATCGTCTTCCCTTGAGCCGGTTTGGACGCTGCCGTCGCCGCGTTTTGGCGGGGGAGTTGTCTGCGGCAGGGCGGCGTTCAATGGACCGCCTGGTGTCGTGAGGTGGGAATCTCGATGAATGACCATACGGTTGCTTCTTTGCGTCTTTGTTCAGTGACTGGCTTCGGCTGCGCCAGTCTCGCCGGCATTCTCAACCTGCGCTGGCACTTGTCCGAGTGTGCAAAGCATCCTGAATGCCATCGTGATTTGTCGGTGAAATGTGCAGATTCTAGCCGCCTGAAGTGTCCGCAAATGGCCAGCCGTGTCCGGGAAGGAAAAAAGTTCTCGGTAATTCTTTCCGCAATGCAATACGCAACGTGATCCAGAACTGGTACCCCCGCCCAGAATTGAACTGGGATCCGCGGTTTAGGAAACCGCTGCTCTATCCATTTGAGCTACGGGAGCACGAGCCGTCCAGATTCAAGCAATCCCAATCAGATCGAGCCCTTCCGCAAGGCGGCACCCTTATACCACCAAGCCTGCCGGACGCAAGCCGAGGCACGGAGTTACCAGCGATCGATGCTCAGAGTCCTCGCCGAACTGGAACCGTCCGCAGGAGAGCCAGAGTTGCCCAGGCAGTCGTTGAGATGCGTTGTGCGTAGCTCTCACCCCCAGGAGGCCGAGTAGTCTCAGGCCAACTTCCGTCCGCCAATTGCGTTCCTTCGAGGTAATCCCTCCCGCGCCGGATCAGAGCATCGACACCCGGTTCGGACGGCGTCTCCGCCAAGGCCAGGAGCGCGATCGCCGTGTCGAATGCTTCCGGCGGCGAATCCGGAAACGCACCCCAGCCGCCGTCGCGCGTTTGCGATCGTCGGAGAAAGTCCAGGCATTCCTGCTTTTTTGCGCCAAGCTGAGAATCACTTTCTCCTCGCAATCCCATCAGAACTGCGGCGGCGCCGAGGACGTTGTCCACCGAGCTGCGATGCAGCCAGCGCATCGCCCGTTGAGCGTCCGCCGCGGCCAGTTTGTCCGGCACTCCGGCCAGCGCTCTCGCGGCCAGGGCAGTTGCGAGTGGAGTTCCGTAGGTTGCCGGTGAGCCCAAGGCGCGCGTCGGTTCGATGTGCCAAGCGCCGTCCGAGTGTTGCTCGATCTTCAATCTCCGAGCGGCGGCCAGAAGAGCGCTCGTGTTTGAGACGTGCCTCGTCTCGATGGCTGTCGCCAAGGCGGCGGTGAACTGAACTGTCGCCAATCGTTTGTCGCTGTAGGCGGGGTCCCCTTTATTCTGGTCCCATCGATCGGGTGTTTGCAGCCAAGCGGTTGTGTCCGCGAGCGCGTTCGTGGGAACGGAATAACCCAATTCCGAGGCGACGTAGAGCGCCCTGGCCGCATCACCATTGTTGTGGCAGGAAAAGCACTGGTTTTCCGGATACCAACGTGGAACTTCGCGAGAGAGGAACACCAGCGCGCGCGCCTCGGCAGAAGTTCGGTCAGGAGAACGTTGGTAAACCGGCGGCCGTTGCGCCGCGCATCCCGCGGCGAGCAGAGTCAGTATCGAAACGACCTCAAACCAGCGCGATCTCATTTCTCACCGTCCTGGAACCTGTTTCGACTATTGGGTGGCCAACACAGGGCAAGGTACCAGTTTGCCTACGCTCGTCGGTTACCGCGATCCACACGCTGGCAGGCAAGATGCCTGCCCTGCTGTGAAGCGCGCTCAGATTCTTCTGGATGGACTGGAAAAATCAAGAACGCCGAGAGGGAAGGGGCAATCTATCGAATCGGAACGTAATGGCTCGAGGCTCGACTCCAGTCTCCCGATGGCCGCTCCACGAGTTCGGTCAACCGCGAGTGTCGGCTACACGATTGCCGGCAAGATGCCAGGCGCGTTCGGAGATCGACCTTCAGCAAGGCCGGAGATGAATCCGGCTTGGCGATTGTTCGATAGCATCGCTGAGATGATCGAGCTGAATGTTGCGAGCACCTCGGCCTTTTCCCGAAGAGTGTTGAGTTTTTCCGCCAGCGTCTGAAAAGCATCCATCACATTCCGGCCCGCTGTTTGCACCGCCTGAAGCCTCGTGCGCGCGACCCGTTGCGTGTCGGTCAATCCGTCGGTCTTCTGAAACGACGCGATTTGCTCTTGAAGAAGCGGCGCTGAAACACGGCGAGCGCTGGAAAGGTCCGTCCGCAGAGCCTGGACCGTTTGAATGGCCGAGAGAAGTTCCACATTAACACAGCTCCAACAGCGGAATCTCTTCATCCATCTCGAGGAAGCTCTGCAATTGCAGCACTTTTTTGTGGCAGCGGATTTTCCTCAGGCCCTTGGCTTCGATTTGCCGGACCCTTTCCCGGGTGATTTCCATTTCCTTCCCAATCTCCTCCAACGTGCGGGAAAAGCCGTCCCGCAGGCCGAATCGCAGCTCCAGCACGCGTTGTTCGCGAGGCGTTAAACTGGACAGCAGCTCGGCCAGATCTTCTTTCAAGAAACGGTGGCCCGTGAGATCCGAGGGATTCTTGGCGTTGGTGTCCTCGATGAAATCACTCAGAACGGCTTCATCGCCGTCCCCAACCGGTGTCTGCAGCGAGACCGGATGCTGGGCCAACTTCAACAACGCGCGCACCCGCTCGCATGGCATTTGCATTTCGTCGGCAATTTCCTCGGGCGACGGGTCGCGTCCACAATACAGCACAAGCCGTTGCTGAACCCGCCAAAGCTTGTTGACGGTGTCGATGAGGTGAGCCGGGATGCGGATCGTGCGCGCCTGATCGCCAATCGCGCGGGTGAGCGCCTGGCGGATCCACCAGACGGCATAGGTGGAAAACTTGTAACCGCGGCGATACTCGAAGCGCTCCACCGCCTTCATCAGGCCGATGTTCCCTTCTTGGATCAAATCCAGGAAGGAGACTCCGCGGTTCAAATATCGTTTGGCCAGAGCGACGACCAGTCTGAGGTTTGCCTCCACCATTTCCGTCCGCGCCCGGTGAACTTCCGCCATGGCGTCCTTCAACTGTTCGAACACGCTGAGGAATTCCGAAATAGGCGAGCGGACGATCCGTTCGAGTTCTTTCCTGGGCTCGGACAGCGCCGAGTCCGATTCAGGGCTGAGCGTTGCGGTTTGTGGACTGGAATCGCCGCAGGCGGGAGCGTGCAGCCGAAATTGCCTGCAGATGCGCTCCAATTGATGGTAGATATCCTCCAGAATCTTGTGGGTATAACCGAACTTCGGAAAAGTCGCGCTCAACTTTTTCTGGATGGCTTTGATTTCCGCCCCGAGCGCGGGGGCATTGGATTTGGCCTCCCCTTCTTGCCACCGCTCAAACTTGGCGTCTGCCTGTTCATCCAACAGGCGAACTTCCTGGATCAAGCGGCGCAATCGTTCGAGATGTTTCTCGCGGTCTTGGATTCGGTCTTTGATCACCCGGTCGAAGCGCTCCTTCGGCGGGTCGGAGAGCAGCATTTCCGCCAAAGCCAGGTGTTCCTTCGCGGTCAGTCCCACTCCGTGGATCAACCGCTTGAATTCCTCCTGTGCTTTCTCGATCCGCTGGCCGATCTCGATCTCTTGACTGCGTGAGAGCAGATGAATCTGGGCGACTTGCCTGAGGTAAAGTTGCAGCGGATCATCAAGGGCCCCCGTTCGCCGCTTCTCCTCGATCTCCGGCAAGGAATGATAGCTTCGATCCACGGCTTTCGGCTCCATGATTTCGACACCGGATTTTCGGAGCTCCGCGCAGATCTCTTCCAATTCGTCCAAGGTCGTGAGCAATCCGGAGAAGGCAGCATGGATGTCATCGTAAGTGAGAAATCCTTGTTCCTGGGCCAACTGCAGCACTTGCTTCAGCTTGGCGGCTCTGATCGCCAGAAAGTGGCCGGTGGACTGGCTTCGCGCCGAAACCATGTCCTTTAGAGCCTGATCGGGGGCCTCCGTCCGTTCGATTCGCGTTTCCTCCTCCCCGCCAGCCCGGAAGGAACCGTGATAACGGGAGGACGCGGCCGACCAAGTTTGTTCCCCATTCTCGCCGAATGCTTCCGCGCCGGATGGGGGATTATCCGATGCCGGCTCGAGAACCAAGCTGCCCGACTCTTCAATGTCTGGATTCATATCAATGGATCTGTGATCCCCGAAACAACGTGGGAACCCGTTCAAAAGTTACTTGCTCTGGCCTGAGTTGGATCCAACCGCCATGGCTCCAGTCCCAGAAGCCGACTCTGCGATCCTGATCATTTCAGGGCTCTATGAGCATGGGGTAAAACCCGACTTAAGCGGTGGGCCAACTGCGTAGAAGAATCGAAGGCTGGATGTCGGATGTCCGGTTCGGACGCCGCCGCGCTGAGTCGTATCCATTCGCGACCGCTAATCCACGCGAATGAACGCCAATGAAATCAAGCCTCGGGAGGCAGTTCGTGCGGACAGACGCCGTTCACCTTTTCGGACACGTTAGACGGATACGGGTCAGTTCTTGATATTGGCAGCTCATTCCCCTTTCGCCTTCCGCCGTCGATACAGCAGGTGATTCACATATCCCGGCGCTCCCATCTGCAATCGCTCCGCGATCCACTTGACCGTCACCGCAGTCTCCGCTCGCAACCGCACCGCCATCTTCACTTTGTGTGCGTCCCCCTTGGCGCGGCGTCCCAACTCCTCTTCGTCCCAGCCGCGCCGTTTCAGTTCTTGCCTCACGATCCCCTCGGCGTGTGCTTCCATCGTCTCGTGCCGCTCCGCTCCGTAATGCTCCGCTCCCAACCGCTCCTTCATCTGTCCCAGCAGCTCTTTCCGAAACGACTCCCGGCCCAGACACCAGCCTCGTCGCAGCGACTGGTGGTCCACACCCGCTTCCGCCGCGCGTCGCTCCTCCAGCGCCTGCTCCAATTGCCGCCGCCCGGCCGCGCTGTCTTTTGGGATATGGTATTCGCCGAGCAACCGCTCCACGCTCAGCCAGGACCAGCGCTGCACGGGCCGCTTCAAATACTCCGGCCAACTGCTCCAAAGATAGGCCCGCAACGGCTGCTCGGGGCTCAATAATTTGGCCCGCGCCGGATTCAAATGCACATAATCGCAGACCGTCTTCAAATAGCCGCTGCCGCTGCCGTCCACGACCAACGCTTTGTACCGACCGCTGAACAGATGGCCGAGCAGCTTGTGCCGCCGGTTGAACCGTCCCGTGTAGGTACCCAGAAACCACTTCATCCCCGCCACCAGATTCCCTCGGGGCGTCTCCACCACCAGATGAAAATGATTGGCCATCAGGCACAGCGCATGCACCTTCCAGCCGGTTTTCCCGCAGGCTTCTCCCAGGGTCAGGAGGAATCGTCGTCGATCTTCCTCCTCCCGGAAAATCGGCTCCCGCCAGTCCTCGCGATTCATCACGTGATACACCGCTCCAGGGTATTCCACCCGCAACTTCCGCGCCATGCACCAAGACTGGCCGCACCCCGATGACTTGTCAATATCAAGAACTGACCCGTTTACGTGCAACGCCGATGGATTGAAAATCTGCGGTTCGCCCGGCAAGCATGAAGCCTTACTGGAGGTCTGACCTTCTCAGCTCTGGGATGGAATCTTCGCAATGCGGTCCACCAAATCCCGCAGCGTCAGCGCGCCGGCCACTTGTTGCTCCGCTTGCGCGATGGAGTCGATCTCTTCGCGGATCGTACGGCTCGCGCCATCATCGCCCATGGCCATTTCGCGGCCTGATCCCACTCGCAAGGCTCGCAAGATATCGCCGGCAGTGATGGCTTCCAAGGGACGCGCGGGTCCGTAGCCGATCGGCCGTCCCGACACTTCCACGAGGAGTTTGTCTTGGACAAGAGTTGTGAGGACCTGATGAACGAGCTTCTCGGACACCTTCACAGATTCGGCCAGCATGCGGGCGTCCGGCGGCGAGTTTGCCTCCCGAAACCGCCGCCCGATCTCCGTCATGAGCCGCAGCGCAACAAACTCGCGGCTCCATTGGTTGACCTTGTCAGCCTTCCTATCCTCCATATAGGTCCCGCGTGTTTGATACGCATGAGCCACCTGTCCGCCGAGCAGGACGATCACCCACGCCACATAGAGGCCGAGCAAGAACAGCGGCACCGACGCCAACGTCCCATAGATATCCCGGTACGTCACCACGCGCGAAAGGTAAATCACGCTGAGCGCGCTGTTGGCTTGAAGCAACGACGCCGCCACCAACCCGCCCACCAATGCCGCCCGCCATTCCACTTTTGCGTTTGGCATCAATAGATACAGCAGTGAGAGACTCAATCCCAGGACGAGACACGGCAAAAGGAAAAGGTAGAGCCCCGAGGCGTCCGTTCGAAGCTGGCTGGCCCCGGTGAGACCGACGGCGGCCACCAACAGCAAAGGCCCGAGTGTTAAGCCGGTCCAATACAAGACCACGCGCCTGGCCCAGGTTCGCCCTTCGCGCACGCCCCACATATCGTTGAACGTGGCTTCGATGGTGCTGAGCAGCGAAATCGCCACGAAAATCAGCGCCAGGACCCCCGAAGCGCCGAGTGTGCCGCTTCTGAATCGTTGGACAAACCCGGTGATCTCGTTCACCACCCGTTTCCGGTTCACCACGCTTTCCTGAGCGATGTCGCTCGGGGCAGGCCCGGCCTGCGCCGTCAAATCCAACGCCGGAGCGACGTAGCGGACAAACCCATTAATTAATTGTTGGATCGGTTCTTCGCCTTCCCGCTTCAAGAGGCTGGTGGAAACGCTCACGGCTATCGCGAGAAGCGGAACGAAAGCCAGTACGGTGGTGTAAGCCAAGGCCGCCGCCCGGACCGGTCCTCGATTCTGGATGAAACTCCGATGAACCCGCGCGCAGAAGCGGATCCAGAACGGGCGTTGGGCCAGCGGTTCTTCCTCCCGGAGCGCTTCCTCTTTGCCCTCCAACAACGCTTGAGCCTCGGCGTGAAGCTTTTGCAGTTTGCGCAGCGGCGTGTTCGGCATATTTCGTTTTGCGCAACGTATCTGAAATTTCGTTGTCAATCCAGTCGCTTCATTTAGTCTGCCAAGATGGCGCGAAGCGCAAAACCAGACTCCGACGAACCCAGAGGATTCAGCGACATCGTCGGCATTATTTTTCTCGCCTTGGCCGCGTTGCTTATGATCGCGGTCTTCTCTTACGACCGCAACGATCTGTCCTACAACAACAGCTCGCCCAACGACCCTGTGCATAATTGGATTGGGCCCGTGGGAGCATCCGCCGCGTTCGGCTGCTTTTTCATCTTTGGCGCGGCAACTTACGTCCTGCCGGTCTTGCTTCTCGGTTTCGGGCTCACGAGCTTCGTCAATCTTCTGGCTTACCTGCGCCACCGGCTGCTTTGGGCCGCATTATTTGTAGTGGCGGGGATGGGGATTCTCGACCTGCACTCCGAATGGGTCGTCACGACGTTCAACCTCAGAATCACCCAGGACGCGGGAAGCGCGGGCGGATTGATCGGCATGGTGCTGAACGACCTCATCTTCGACCACTTTGGAAAAGTCGGCGCCACGATCGTTTACGCCGCCTTGTATGCCATCAGCCTCCTCTATCTGACCAATTTTCGGTTGGGGGAATGGCTCCAAAATCTCTGGCAGCGCCGAGCCGAGGCCCTCGCGGCTGCCGATCCATTCGCCGCCGAGGAGAAGGCGTTGGAACGCCGGGTCCGTGACCTGGAAAAACAAGCCAAACAGTTAGAAGCGCAGGCCGGCCCGACCGGACTCGGCGCCGATCTGAAGCCGGTTCCGGAGCCTACCGTCCGCGACTTGAGCGTTCCGCAGTCCCCGCCGAAGCCTTCAAAAGCAAATCCGACAAAACTCGCCCCGCTCCCCGCTGAGCCCGATCTCGAAGAGGGGGAAGTGATTACCGCCAAAGAAATCGCCGCCGCGACCGCCGCCGATGTCTTGGGCAGAACTGCCGCGGCCAAGCCCGCGTCGAAAGAGGCTGCCGATTCTCGGACGCCACTCATCACGGATCTGTCCGGCAGCGCGGCCAAGCCGAAGCCTCCGCCACGTAAGCCGAAGGCCATTGCCGTGGCGACCGCGCCGATGATCGGCAACTACCAGTTGCCTCCCATCAACCTGCTGAACGAGCCCGACCCAACCGTCCGTCCGACCGAAACCAAAGAAGAATTGATGGCCAACGCGCGGCTGATGCAGAATACTCTCGCGCAATTCGACATCGAAGTCTCGCTCGGCGACATCACCAAGGGTCCAACCATCACGCGCTATGAATTGCACCCCGCTCCGGGCGTGCGCTTGGAAAGAATCACCGCGCTGAATAACAACATCGCCGCCGCGCTCAAGGCCGAGCGCATTCACATCCTCGCCCCGGTGCCTGGCAAAAGCTCCGTCGGCGTGGAAGTGCCCAACATCATCAAAACGAAAGTCATCATACGGGAACTTCTGGAGTCCGAGGAATGGCAGCACACCAAGGCCCGCATTCCCCTGGCGCTGGGAAAAGACGTTTACGGGCATCCCATTGTCACGGACCTCTCGGAGATGCCCCATTTGCTCATCGCCGGCAGCACCGGTTCCGGCAAATCCGTCTGCATCAACGCCATCATCTCTTCGCTGCTCTACCGTTTTCCGCCGGATCAACTCCGGTTCGTGATGATCGATCCCAAGGTCGTCGAATTGCAGCAGTACAACTCGCTGCCGCATTTGGTGGTCCCCGTTGTCACGGATCCCAAGAAGGTCATCCTGGCGCTGCGTTGGGTGGTCAATGAAATGGAAAAGCGCTACCAGATCTTCGCCAAGGTCGGCGTCCGCAATATCAAGTCCTTCAACGAACGGCCCAAGAACAAACCGCTCCCGCAACCGGAACCGGAGTTGCCGCTGACCGTCCGCAAGGAAAAAATTGAGGCCGGAGCCGACGGATTCGCCGTCGAAGTGGACGAGGAAATCGTCGTCCCGCGCGAGGAAGACATCGTCATCCCCGAAAAGCTCAGCTACATCGTCGTCATCATCGATGAACTCGCCGACCTGATGCTGGTCGCTCCGGCCGATGTGGAAATGGCCATCGCTCGCATCACCCAGATGGCCCGCGCGGCCGGCATCCACTGCATCGTGGCCACGCAACGTCCGAGCGTGGATGTCATCACCGGAGTGATCAAGGCCAACATCCCCGCCCGCATCGCCTTTCAGGTGGCCGCGAAAGTCGATTCGCGCACCATTCTCGACGCCATGGGCGCGGACAAACTGCTCGGCAAGGGCGACATGCTTTACTTGCCGCCCGGTTCGGCCAAATTGACCCGCGCTCAAGGCGCGCTGATCACCGACCAGGAAATCCAGCACCTCGTCGATTTCATCGCCAAACAGGGCAAGCCCAGCTACGAGATGGAAATCCACGAGCAACTTTCCAAGCCAACCAACAGCCTGGATGAACCGGAAGGCATCGATGAGGACGAGGAAATTATCCAGCAGTGCATCGAAGTCATCCGCAGCGAACAAAAGGCGAGCGTGTCGCTCTTGCAGCGCCGGCTCCGGCTGGGTTACACGCGGGCGGCGCGCATCATGGACGAACTGGAAAACCGCGGCATCGTGGGCCCCAGCAAAGGCGCGGAGCCCCGCGATATCTTGATCGACCTCGACGGCACCGGCGCGGATGGAAACGCACCGTAGCGCAGGTTTTCAACCTGCCGTATCGCCGATTTGCAATCGGCGGAAGGCCGGACGCTCCGCTGGCCGCAATCTACGATACAGCCGAACGCGGCCCGTCAGAAATCCAAATCCGAAATCCGAAACAAATCTATTGAGGAGTTCAAAAGTAAACTCACCCCCCTCACCCGGCCTTCGGCCACCCTCTCCCCATCTGATGGGGAGAGGGATGGGGTGAGGGGCATTTCTCATGTAGAGTTACTTTTGAACTGTTTGACAAAACCCAATAGTTCAAAGTCCCAAACGCGATGATTCCGGTTTTACCCATTTGAGAATTCTGGTTTCGGATTTGTTTTGGGCTTCGGATTTCGGATTTCGAGTTTGGAGAACTTTGGCAAGGCGCTCCATACGAATTCAAACCAAACGCCGTGAAAAACGCTCGTTTCTTAGATAAGGCGACTGGGCGCGGCTGGCTCATCGCCTTCGGAATTCTGTCGCTCATTCTGATCGGGAGTTCTTGGCTGTTGTCGAAGCGCTCGGAGCGCGGATTTTACGGATGGGTGCGCGAAATGGAGGCGCGAGGAGAGCGCTTCTCCGTCGCGGATTTGCTGAAGAACCGGCGGATTGAAACCAACGACTTCACGGAGGCAATTGAGGCCACGGCCTCGAAGATCTCCGCCGCGCTGACCAAGAGAGTGAGAGCGGCATCATTCAGCCAGCAAGAGACGGCGCCAGGCCGGCGCGGGGTGCTTTGGGGGGAGGCGGCGCTTCAAGGCTATGATGGCTGGACTTTGGACTGGGGTGGCTTCGGGCTCGAGCTTGCGTCGATGACGAATGAGTTTCAAACTCTTCACCGCGGTTTGCGCCTACCTCCCGCCGACCCTGGATGGAATTACCTGGAAGCCAAAGGGAGCGGGCCTTTGCAGATACCAGGCGGGAAGTTCGGCGCCTTCGTGGCCAAACGGATGGTGGCCCAAACGCTCGGCAACGCGACGCTCTGCGAACTGCATCGCACGAACCTGATGGCTGCGTCCGCTCACCTCCGAGCCCTCGTGTCGATGACCGTGTTGCACGAGGAGGGTTTGAACTTCGTCAACCAGATGATCCGACTGGCGATTGCTGGATTGGCGGCCAGCGCCACTTGGGAAGCGCTGCAGGCGTCGGGCTGGACCGAGCCTGAGCTCGCGGACTTGCAGCGCTGCTGGGAACGGTGCCGCTTCGTTCAGCCCATCATCCGGACCCTCGAAATGGAGCGGGCAGTCGCTCTTCAATATTTTGACTCATTCCGAAAAGCCGGAGCCTTCCCGCCGTTTGCAGGCCCGACGATGGTCACCAACCTCTTCCGGGTGGCGTGCGAGAAATACCTCTTGGCGCCGGTTTACAGGATCAGTTGGGCGGCCAAGGACAAATGGTTCTACGCCCGCGCCCTCCAAAGTTCGATTGAAGCTCTGCGAGGGCTTTCCGAAAACAAGTCGTGGAAGACCGCGAAGCCAGTTGTGCAGCTCCAATTCGCGGAGTACACGAACAAAATTGCCGGCTTTACCCGGTACCGCTATCCCGTGACGCAACAGGTCATGCCGAATCTCTTGCTCGGCTTCGAAAGCATGATCCGAAACCAAACGCACCAGCAACTGACCCTGGCCGCCATCGCGATCAAGCGACACCAGGTTCGGACCGGTAAACTGCCGCCCAGCTTGGAGATTCTCGTTCCGGATTACTTGGCCACGCTGCCCATGGACTATTGGGATGGCCATCCGATTCGCTACCGAATCATTCCGCCGGACGCTTTCCTTCTGTACTCCTGCGGCAAAGACCTCCAGGACGACGCCGGCGATCCTGCCCGTGATGCGGTCTGGGAAACTCCGGACTGGCCGGATGTTGAGGTCAAGTGATGCAGTGCAGGACGCTGGGATGCAGCGCAGCGCGGCAAAGCCGCAACCAAATCCGGTGGGGCGAGACTCTGTCGAGCCCTGGAATCCTTCCCGGCAAGATAGTCAGGGCTCGACGGGAGTCTCGCCCCACCAACGAATTTGAGCGGCTTGCGCCGATTTCGGGCGATACTGATAGATTGAAAACCTGCGCTACTCCTTCCGACAACTCGAAGATTCTGCCGACCCAGCCTGCGTTTTCCGTTTTTCATGGCTAACCGGCGTCGAAGTGCTAAACAATCGACTATGCCCGCAGCCTTTGATGAGAAGGCCATCCTGGCCATTGAGCGTCCCAGCCCTCAGCTCATGCTGTATTACTTCCTCCGTTCCCTCCTGACGGGCCCGGTTTTTCCGATCGCCATCTTGCCGTACTACTTCAAGTATCACACTCTGCGTTATCGCTTCGACCAGGAAGGAATCTCCATGAGGTGGGGCATTCTCTTCCGTCGCGAGGTGATCCTGAATTACGCGCGAATCCAGGACATTCACTTGACCTCGAACCTCATCGAACGCTGGCTCGGTCTGGCCCGGGTGCAAATCCAAACCGCCAGCGGCAGCGCCAGCGCGGAGATGACCATCGAAGGGTTGCGGCAGTTCGAGGCCGTGCGCGACTTTCTCTACTCGAAAATGCGCGGTCACAAGAGCCCTGGCGGAGAGTTTCCACTGAGGATGGGTGATCCGTCTTCCGCGGCGCCTGCCGCAGCGCTTTCCCCCGCCGTGGGAAACGCCGCGGAGCTGGCCCTCGTCCTTAAAGAGGTCGCTTCCGAACTGCGCGCCATTCGACTGGCCTTGGAAGCAAGCGCCTCCAAGCCCGGCTCTCCTTCTGATGCATGACCGACTGAAAACCTTCGTTCTCGGCCTCTGCAAAGTCCCGCCGGAGCCCAGCCCACCGCGGGGATCGTCCGAGTCGGTGCGCGTATTCCGTGCCTCGCCGAACTTCTACAAGCTGAGCTTGGTGAAATGGGGCTTCACTCAGGCTGCCGCGATCCTGGGCATTTTGACCTTCATCTTCGCGCAACATGTATCCCCTCGACTGACGGTGCCGTTCCAGGCGCTCGAAACGATTGGCGCGATTCTGTTCCTGATCGAATTGCCGTTCACTTACTTCCTGGTCCGACTCGATTTTGAAATGCGGTGGTACATCGTGACCGATCGCAGCCTCCGGATCCGCCATGGTGTGCTCAACGTCCGCGAGATGACGATGACGTTCGCCAACATTCAGCAAATCACCGTGCACCAAGGCCCCCTCCAGCGGCTGCTTGGAATTTCCGACCTCCAAGTCCAGACCGCCGGGGGCGGCTCGGGCGCGCCCGAAAGCGGCTCAAGTCACTTTCAAAGCTCGGCAGAGTCCATGCACGTGGGATTTTTCCGGGGCGTGGACAATGCCGAGGAGATCCGCGACCTGATGATCGCACGCCTCCGCAAGCTGCGCGACGCGGGTCTGGGCGACCCGGACGATATCCGGGCCGAGAGCCCCGCCGTTGCTGCACCCAACACGAATCTCCTGGAGGCCGCCAGGGAAGTCTTGGCCGAGAGCCGAACCTTGCGCCACGCACTGGCCAAACTGACCGCCCGCGGTTGATCCTGCGGTTCCATGTTACAGACGGCTTCGTCCCCGGCTATGAAGCCTCTGAGATCCTGATGCCGGGGAAAATGATTGAACCGGAGTCATAGAGTAATGGAGTGGCGGGGTGTTGAATTCCCAATACTCTATCACTCCAACACTCCAATCGGGCTCATGCCGTTTCCTGGAGTTGGAAAATCCCTCCATTGGGAGCCGCAGTTTTGAGGCCAGCCAACCGAGTTTCAGGTGTCGGCGGGTTCTTGCTTCCGCAGGCGCGCCATGAAGCCGGCGTCCGTTCCGGCGAGATCGGCGTGCCGTTGATTCGCCAGAAGTTGGCCGTACACCCGCACGTCGCGGACGAACATCTCGAGCCGCAGCCGCAGCCGCTCACTCACGACTTGTCCATTTCGGACATCTTCGCCTTCAACAAAAGCCACTCCGTAGGGCAACGACCAAGCATAACACTGGCGCGCGACGGTCCGGAGCTGGTCGGTGACGGTCAAACCTTTCTCGTGCGAAGCGACGATGGTGGCAAAGAGTTTGCCCGTAAACTCGTGCCAGAAGTGGTCCAGGAAATTTTTCAGGACGCTGCTGATGCTCCCATGATAATCGGGCGTTCCGAGCACATAAACATCCGCCCGCTGGACACGGGTGCGCAACGAGGAGTAATTCGCAGTCGTGTGGGCGGAGTCCGGATTGTAGAGTTCCAGCGGCTCGGCGAGGAGATCCAGGAGATCCACCGTGCAACCTTTGGCGAGGAGCTGGGAAGCCGCCTCATTGACGACGACGCGCGTGACCGAGCTCTTGTTAAGGCTTCCGACGACGGCCAGAATACTGAGCGACGACTTCGACATGAGCCAAGACTAACGGATTTCCACTTCGCCGGGCAACTGCCGGAGCGGCCATGACGGGAGGCCCTTTCCGAAATCGCGCCGGTCCGTCCTGCGCCGCGCGTGTCCAGCCGCTCGGCGTCGTGGCGGTTCGCCTCGGCGCTCGCCGCGCGATTCGTCAGCGCGTCCACCCCAGGAAGTCCGTCGAACGTTGCATGAGGTAGGCGAGCAGCCCGGAGGCCGGCAACGTCAACAGCCAAGCCCAGATAATTCGCTCGACCACCGTCAGTTTGAGCGCTCTTGGGCTCTTGGCTGTTCCCACACCCATGATCGCAGTTGTCACGGCGTGGGTGGTTGAAACCGGCATGCCGAGCAGAGCCGTGAGAAACAAAATGGTCGCTCCAGTCGTCTCGGCGGCGAATCCGTGGACGGGCTGAAGTTTGACCATCTTCTGGCCGAGAGTCTTGATGATGCGCCAGCCGCCGGCGGCCGTCCCGATGGCCATCGTCAGCCCGCAAATGATCTGGACCCAGCGGGCGACTTCGAATTTTGGAGTTTGAAGGAATTTGAGGAATGCGGGCAGATCGTCCAAATTGCCCGCTTTGGTTGCCAGGAACAACGCGAGGGTAATGATTCCCATGGTTTTCTGGGCATCGTTGGTTCCATGCGCAAAACCCATGTAAGAAGCGCTGGCCAACTGCAGCTTTCCGAACACGGCGGCGATCGTCTTTGGCCGGCACCGCAATAGGAGAACATAAAGAGAACTCATCAGACAAAGCCCGCCGGCAAAGCCACAGAGTGGCGAGGTAATCATCGGAATGATCACTTTGTAGAAGAGTCCCCCTTTCTGCCACCAATGGTGGCCGCCTTCGGTCGCCCAAATCACCACACTCCAATCGCCATGGGCCGACGCCAATGCCGCTCCCACCAGGCCCCCGATCAACGCATGGCTGGAGCTGGAAGGAATCCCGCAGTACCAAGTCAGCAGATTCCAGGCAATCGCGCTAAGCATCGCGCAAAAAATCGTCGCCATGTTCACATAGTTTGAATCCACCATGCCGCTCCCGACGGTCGAGGCGACGGCGGTTCCGACCAGAGCCCCGATTAGATTGAAGAAGGTGGCCAGTACGATGGCCTGGCGGGGTGTCAAAACTTTTGTTGAGACAACGGTGGCAATGGAGTTGGCGGTGTCGTGAAAGCCGTTGGTGTAAGTGAACACCAGCGCGATCAGGATGACGGCAAGAACAAGAATCATGCGGAAACAAAGCTGTGGTCGCAGGCGGGTTGAAGCATTGCAAAGGTAAGCGTCAATTAAACCACTGATCTCAAGCTCCGTTGTCAGCGCTTGTCATGGAATGGCGAACAGTCGGTTCGTCCTCGTGCTCGTCGTCGTCCTCGTCCTCGATCATCAATTCGGAATCGAGAACGAGGACAAGAAACGGAATCGGTTCTTGGCTCCGTCTTCGAGTCTGCCTGAAAAATGGGCAGGACGGACTCCCAGCCCATTTACGCCGGCCATATCCCGCCAACAAGACCGGCGGGCTGGCAGCCCCCCGCAACAGACCGGCGGCCTGTTTCCCCCAGAAGGCAATTCTCAGACAGCCTCTCAGGAGTTCTTCATCACGATTTGAGCGATGACGTTGCCGGCGTCGCGGCAGCGGTCCACGACCTTTTCCAGCAGCTCGTAGAGATCTTTTAGAATGATCACCTTGAGAGGATCATGCCTTCCGCTGTAAAGGTCCTTATACAGTTCCAGGATCAGCTTGTCGGCGTCTCCTTCGATGTGCTGCAGGATATCGTTCTGGTCTCTCACCTGCTCGAGGCTCATGCCGTGCCGCAAGGATTTGATCATCGTGACCACCGTCTCGGTGGCTTGTTCCATTAACGGGGCGTGCTGGGAAAAGTCCTCTTCTCGGAGATGCTGGGCGGAGATGAGGATGCGTTCCCCGATCTTTTCCACCGTCTTGGGGATCTTATACAGGGCGTTGGAGAGGGCTTCGATATCCTCCCGTTCCAAAGCGGTCACAAATGTCGTGCAAAGCGCCTCGCTGATCTCCGCGGTGATGCGCTTGTCTTTGCGGCGCGATTGTATGAAAGCATCGAGAGACGAGGCCTGATTCGTGCTTTTGGTAAACTGGATCAACGCTTGCACGCTTGTTCGCGCCTGTTGAGCGCTGGCCTCCAGCAGGTCAAAAAACTTGTCTTCTTTTCCCAAAAGTCGCTGCAATGAGAACATAGCAATCAGTCCGTAATGAGGTTCGCAGAAGCGATTCCGCCCCCCGCCCGCGCTTTTCGGCACCCCCCCCTCTCATCGGACGAGGGGCGAGAGCAGGGAGCTAGGGGGTTCAAGTCGCATGATTTATGACCTAGTTCATACCAAATCCGAACCTGAATTCCAAGGTAATCTATTCTGCGTGAACCGGAATGACCCAGGTCAATGGGTGATGCTCATCTCGGCCGCAACGCGGACACCCCTGTCCGCGATATCCTCGAAACTGTGCGGGCAAGGGTGTTCGTCTTACAAACCCGAAGCGGGCTCGTTGCCAAGATGAGAATTGCTCAGGTCAACCCGGTCTCTCTCGACGGACGAAGAATCTGTGCGTAATCTCCCCGCCATGAGTGATCCGAAAACCGAGGAACTGATCCGCCTGGTTTTTCGCCAGCTCGAACTGATCGGCGAAAATCCGGAACGGGACGGTCTGAAGCGAACCCCTTTGCGCGTAGCCAAGGCATTGGATTTTCTGACGCAAGGTTATCGCAAGAACCCAAGCGACGTCCTGAACGGAGCGCTGTTTGAGGCCAAGTCGGACGAAATGGTGATCGTCAAAGACATCGACTTCTATAGCCTGTGCGAACACCATCTTCTCCCGTTTTTCGGCAAGTGCCACATCGCTTACCTGCCCACCGACAAGGTCATCGGCCTCTCGAAATTGCCGCGGTTAGTCGATTTATTTGCGCGGCGTCTGCAAGTGCAGGAACGGATGACGCATGAAATCGCCGCCACCATTGACGCGCTGGTGAAACCCCAGGGCGTCGGCGTCGTCGTCGAGGGCCAGCACCTCTGCATGATGATGCGCGGCGTGGAGAAACAGAACTCCTATGCCATCACTTCGGCCATGCTCGGACGCTTCCGCGATGACGCACGAACACGAGGCGAATTCCTCGACTTGATTCACCACCGGCGGAACGGGCCTTAGCGCATGTGTTGCAGATGGATGGAACGGGCTACCAGCCCGTTATCGGTGGCAACCTGCCACCGAAAAGGGCGGCAGGCTGGTAGTCTGCAGCGACAGGCCAGTGGCCTGTTCCACCCAAAAGGCATTTTTAAAACACGCTCTTTGCGACCGTCCGTGGATTCGTTGTTCTGGAGCTGCCGAGGCTATGACCGAAGAATCTGAAATCTCAAATTTGGAATCTCGAATTTTGGGCGAGCCCCCTCCTTCCGGGCGCAACGATTTTTCAAGGAGCCGCTCAGCTCGGTAACAGGCCATTCTTGCCCGGCCATGGACGGGCAATCACGGAGCGCAGATTTTCAATCTGCCGTATCGCAGAATTGCATTCTGCG
>JACQWK010000736.1 GCA_016209525.1 Verrucomicrobiota bacterium | reverse complement strand
GAATAACCGGGCACGAACCCCAAAACCCAACCGCCGCTTTACCGTGGCGGCTTTTCATTTCATACGGTGGAAGAAACAATAATTTCAAACCGGCGGTTTTCCCCCGTTTTCACGCCGCCGTTCACAAACTGAGCTGATCGCGCGGACTTGGCTGTCCGCGCTCCGTTCACCGTTTGAGCTGATTTGCTTCTCGCATGGATCTCGATTTCTCAACCTCGGCCTGAGCACGTTCACGCCGTTTAGAAAGCGAGCGATCTTCTGGCTGCAACTCAATCAAACGTTCCAAATGAAAGACAGCGCCTTCCCAATGCTGCTCTTTCTCGCAGTCTTCGAGCTCCCTCGTGTGCCAGGCCCGCACCTCTTCCGGAGACACTTCAAAGTATTTGGGATATTTCGACGTAAGCCTGGGCCACTGCTTGAGAATCTTCCAATCCAACGGCGCTGGGCCAGCGTTTTTTTGGATGCGACTTCCGCAAGTCAATCGCGCCAAAAGGACCAAATCTTCGGCGGCGAAATCCAGACGCGGCACTTCCCAAATCCGAACGTCACCCCCTGTCGAACTGTTCGTGCTGCCAGTCAGCGTGATCACATAGCGGCCATCGGGAGTGAAGCGAGCACGCCTCACGGCTTCGCTGTGTTGCAGGACCGGACCGACAGGCTGACCGGTGTAGGCATCCCATATTCGGGCGGTCTTGTCTTGGCTCGCAGTCAAAATACAGGATCCGTCCGGACTGAAGGCGACATCCGTCACGACATCCTCGTGTCGAATCGGAGGGCTGACTGGCATGCCCGTGTAGGCGTCCCAGACTTGCGCGGTCTTGTCCTTGCTCGCGGTGGCAATCCGGCTCCCGTCAGGGCTAAACAAAGCCCGTGTCAGACTGTCGATGTGCTCCGGTACCCTCTGGGTCAAGAGAGCGCCGTAGACGGTCTCTCGAATGCAAGCCCGTCGCGAGTCAGCGACCACGAATCGGTCGCCTTTCGGAGTGAATGAAATGTCCGTGGCATCGCTGCGTATTTGAAGGCTCGGGTTGCGGTAGTCGAACCTCCTGAAGATTTCGCGCAGCCTTCCCGTCATGATGGATTCGCGCAGCAATCCCGTTACGGCTTTGGCTCCTCCGATCATTTTTGAACCGCGCCCGTGGATATGTGGCTGTCCGGTCGATGCGTCCCATATTTTTATTTGATCTGCGACTGTGATAATTTGGCGGCCATCGGCGCTCAGGAAAGCCTGACGCAAACCAGTCTGGCGCGGTGGTGGGGTCAGGGGCCGACCGGATTCAACATCCCAAAGCCGGACGATATCGTCCGAACCACCCGTAAGGACGCGTTGCCCGTCCGGGCTGAAACTTGCAGATACGACGATGTTCGAGTGCATGAGTGGAGATGAAATACTACGCCCGGAATTCGCGTCCCATATTCGGGCCGTGTTATCGCCTCCGGCCGTAACTACGGAGCGGCCGTCGGGACTGAACGAGGCGGATCGGACGCGATCGCCAAATGGAGGAGAAACGGCTTTTCCCGTAGTCACGTCCCATATCCGGGCGGTCCGATTCGTGTTCACGATGACCATGCGACGACCATCTCGACTCATTGTAATTTCAGGAACGGCGATCTTTCCTTCCAGAAGTCGAGTAATCGGTGGAGTGTTCGCCCACTCCCAGAGGCGGGCATCCAAAAGCGCACGGGTCCCGGACATTTGAGCTTTTTTGTCGAGGCTAACCGTGAAGATTTGATGACCTCCCGCTTCAAAATTCACCGCGAACAACCATCCTGGTGTTGTGAGACGCGGGGTCAAGGCTCGGCTCGTTGCGAAGTCCCACACTTGCACGCTCGATTTGTCATTGCTCCGAGATCCTGTGACTATTCGTCGATAGTCCGGGCTAAATTCGACCGTGTCCGACTTGAATGATGTCATTGTCGTCGGCGATGACACGGGTTGGCCCGTTGCAATATCCCAAACCTGAGCGATTGGTCCGTTGGCCAGAACAATCAGGCGCCCGTCCTGGCTAATGTCTGAGCTAAACGGAGCTGCCTTCGCTCCTCGATTCAACTGGGGAGAGAGTGGTTGTCCATTGAGCGCATCCCAGATTTGCACGATACCATTCGTAGTCACGCTAACGATCCGTTTATCCTTGTGGCAGAAGAAAGAGTAAGAGAGGGTGTCTGCCAATTCTATTGGCGGAAAAAGCGGCCTGCCCGTTTCGACATCCCAGACCTGGAATAGATTGGTCCCCCAGCTCAAAACTTTGGTGCAAGCCTCGTTGATATTGATTTTGCCCCAGATGACTTGGCCAACTGGCGGCGAGAGCCGCGAGATTTGTTGCCCGGTTCTTAAATCCCAAACGCTGACCGAGAACACGTTGCGCCCATTTAGGACGGGTTCCTCGACCCGGACCCGGAGGCTCTTCGCGTGAGGAAAGACCATAGCACTGTTCTTAATGTTGAGTGGTTCAAAAAGCGGCTTGCCGGATTTGAGGTCCCAGGCTTGGACTTTTCGGTCCGGCTCCGGGGCTTTTCCACTTTTCCATGTCCCTATTCCACTTGTCTCAGACACTACCATCCGCTGCGAATCCGGGTCAAAGCTCAGCAAGTCCGTATAAGTAATATCCCCACTAAGTCCCCCCCTGATATGCTCTAATGACAATGAACGGTACTCCACATTCACAAGCTTGATCGGTTTCGGGCAGCGCCGCAAAGCCTCGCTCAGACGCAGTCGGTGGGCCTCTTCGCGCTCTCGATCTCCTCGATCCAGATCGAGCGCTTCGGCCAGCCAGGGCAAGGCACTCATGTAATCCCCTTGATCAGCGAACTGCATCCCTTTCTCCACGTAGGTCTGCGCGAGTTGCCGGCGGCTTTCACGAACCCATTTGGTGCCCCAGAGAATTGGAACACCGAACAGCAAAAGGATCGCTGTTACGAGCGCGGTTTGCCGGAGAATTCGTTTTCGACGCGTTGCTCTCTCAATGGCAGCCTTCTCCGCGCGACGCTTCTCAATCGACCGGAGATTCGTCGCTAACTGGCCAGCGCTGGCGAATCGATCGGCGGGATTGCCGGCAAAGCAACTCTCCAAATCCTCCCGCAGCAAAGGATCGTGAACATCCTTCGCCCAGTCGGACGCCAGCGGACGCGCGAAGTCGCCCACCAAACATTGATAAAGGACCACGCCGAGCGAATAAATGTCCGAGCGAATCGTGGCCAGCTTTCCAGCGACGACTTCCGGCGCCATGTAAATTTGCGTGCCGGTCGGACTCGAACCGCCAATCATCGTCATCGTGAACCCTGCGCGCGTCACACCGCTCAAGTATTCCTCCGAGATCACCTGCCCGATTCCGAAGTCGGTCAGCTTGACGGAAAGGGTCGAGGGTCGAGAGCCGAGCGTCGAATGCTTCGAATCCATTTTCACACCTCCCTCGTCCGCGCCTGCTCCTGCGGCATGGCCGGACGCGTCCTCGACGCTCGTCGCTCGACTCTCGACCAAAATATTCCCCGGCTTTACATCACGGTGGATCACGCCCGCATCGTGCGCCGCTTGGAGTGCGTCGGCAGCTTGAGCGATAATCTCAAGCTTCGTTTCCATTGGGATTTTCTTCGCACCGCCTTGCGACTCGCACCAGGTCTTGAGGTCTTTGCCCGCGACGTATTCCGAGACGATATAGAACGGCGGCTCGTCGAAGAACACGTCCAACAGCCGGACAATGTTCGGATGCTCGCCAATGCGGTCCTTCAACAAGCGAAAGAGCGTGACCTCGCGCTTGAGCGCCCGCACGCGGTCGGCTCGGAAACAAAACTTGAAGACGCGCTGCTCTTTCAGCTTGCGATGCCTGCCCAGCCACACTTCGCCGAAACCGCCTTCGCCCAGTTTTTCTTCGAGGACCCATTCCGTCCCCGGGACCGCTTGTTCAATGGCCGGTCTCCATCCCAACACCGGCTCGGCATCCGGCGATACAAATCGATGCACCTTCTCCGAATCCGGCGGCGGCTTTAGTACCGCTTCGCCAACTTCTCCGACCTCGCACATCTCCAACGGCTCCTCGACGCCCTTGAGCAAATACGGCCCGTGATTCAGCCACGACAGGCTTCCCACTCCCTCAATGTCCTGCCCTTTGAGCACCTGCCGCGCGTTGTCGAACGTCGAGCGCGTCAGCAGGATTTGATCGCCTTCGGCCAGTGACATGACCCGAGCGCAAACGTCCACTTGTAAGCCATACAAATCCTTTAGTTTTCCTTCCGCCTGCTCCTCGATCACGACTTCTCCAATGTGCACGCCGATTCGATCCAGCAGCGCTCGCGGTGTCTCTTTCGCTAAAACCCTCAATCTCGCTTGTAACATTAAGGAAAAGCGCACGGCATCGGAAGGCTTGGCGAAGACGATGAAAAAGGAATCACCGGCCGTGTCGATCTCTTCGCCCTCGTTGAACTGGCTGAGAATCTCGCGCACCAGCGCATGATGGCGCTGAATCAGGCTCACTGCAGCGTGATCGCCCAAGTCTTGTTTGAGTTTCGTTGAACCCACCAGATCGGTGAATAAGAGCGTGAGCAACCCGACGCGATGCTTGCGTTGAAAGGCTTCAACTTTGGCTCGCTGCTGGAGTGCGGCTTGAAGGTCCATAAGCAACGCTCGTTCGAGAGAAACCCATTCTACGGAAGTTGAGGGGTGCGGCAAGGGGAAGTTCAACCCGAATACCCGAATTCTTGAATTCTCCGCCAACATTGCCGCCTGGTACTCTCCAGGGTGGGCTTCACTTTCCACAGCGTTGCTCCGGTCATTCAGCCTGTGAATCCTCTGCGAATCTTCTTTTCGATCCCGACGTGTTTGCTACGTTCCACGCCGCAGCTATGTCCACGCCATTGGCACCCGACCGCCGCGCCATCGTTGAAGAGTTTGGCCGCAAGCATCGAACCGGGTTGGTCACTTTGCTGTTCAGTGATCTGGTCGGTTCGACGGCGCTGAAGCAGGAATTGGGCGATCTGAGCGGCACCCAGTTGATCCTGGGACATTACAAGGTGGTCCGCGAACTCCTTCACCAGTTCCCCGAAGGCGAAGAGATCAGCACGGCGGGCGATTCGTTTTTCTTGATGTTCGCCAAGCCGTCGGATGCGGTGAAGTTTGCCTTGCTTTTTCAGGGCCGCATGCGGCGCTTCCAGGAGGATCACGGCGTGCCATTGGCCGTGCGGATTGGCATTCACCTCGGGGAAGTGGTCATTGCGCAAGACCAAGGCAGCGCCAAGCCCAAAGATTTGTTCGGAATCCAGACGGATACCGCAGCGCGTGTGATGTCGCTGGCCGAGGGCGGACAGATTTTGACGACCCGTCCCGTGTTCGATAGCGCTCGCCAGGTGCTCAAGGGCGAGGCGTTGGAGGGAATCAAGGAGTTGAGCTGGTTCAATCACGGGCCCTACATGCTCAAAGGGGTGGAGGAGCCGATTGAAATCTGCGAGGTCGCAGAAACGGGGAAGGCCTTCAAGCCGCCGACGAGTTCGGAGAAGGCGCAACGATACGTGAGTGCAGAGGCCGAGCCGGTCTTGGGCTGGCGTCCGGCGCTGGAACAGAAAGTGCCGGGCACGCGCTGGATTTTGGAAGAAAAGCTGGGCGAAGGCGGCTTCGGCGAAGTGTGGGCCGCGCGCCATGAAACGCTGAAGGAGACGCGCGTCTTCAAATTTTGTTTTCGGGCGGATCGCGTGCGTTCCTTGCGCCGGGAAGCGACACTGTTTCGACTGCTGAAGGAGCGCGTCGGGGACCATCCGAACATTGTCCGGTTGCACGACGTGTATTTGGAGGAGCCGCCCTTTTACGTGGAGATGGATTACGTGGCAGGAAAGGATCTCCAAACGTGGAGCGAGGAGCGCCTGCCTGCCGCAGCCTTGGCGCAGGCAGGTGGGGGCGTGATGAGCGTGCCCTTGGATGTGAAGTTGGAAATTGTGGCGCAGGTGGCGGATGGATTGCAAGCCGCGCACGAGGCGGGCGTGATTCATCGGGATGTGAAGCCGGGGAACATTCTGGTGAGTGGGAGTAGTGGAGTGATGGAGTCTTGGAGTAATGCACTCAGTACTGAATCAACACTCCGCAACTCCAACACTCCGGCACTCCGGGCTCTTCGGATTAAGCTGACCGACTTCGGCATTGGGCAAGTGGTGTCGGAAGAATTCCTGGCCGGGGTGACGCGGGCGGGGTTTACGCAGACGATGGTGGGATCGGGCACGTCCTCGCAGACGGGCACGCAATTGTACATGGCGCCGGAGTTGTTGGCGGGCAAACCGGCTTCGACACGGTCGGACATCTACTCAATCGGCGTGGTGCTTTATCAGTTGTTGGTGGGAGATTTTGCGCGACCGGTGACCACGGATTGGTCGCGGGACATCGGTGATCCGCTGCTGCGTGACGATTTGAGTCATTGTTTTGCGGGCAGCCCGCAAGAGCGCTTTGAAAGCGCGGGGCAGTTGGCGAAGAATCTTCGCGCGTTGCCGGAGCGTCGGGCGGCCTTGGCGCGTCAGCAGGCCGAGCAGACCGCGCGTGAGCGCGCGGCGTATCAGCGCGGAGTCATTCGCACGGCCGCCGTTGCGTTTCTGATCGTCGCCGTGATCGGGTTTCTGGCTGCCAATGCCTTCAACCAATCCCGCAAGGCGCAACAACGCCTGTACGATTCCCTCGTGCGCGAGGCGCGCGCCACGCGCCTTGCCCGTCGCGTCGGCTATCGCGAGGAAGTCTTCAAACTTCTCCAGCAAGCCCGTGTGCTCGACGTGTGGAACAAGGGTTTGCCCGAACTGCGCCGTGAAGCATCTCAGTGCCTCGGGGATTTCGTCGGCCTCTCACCCAAGACCTTCACCGATTTTCCTGCGAACACAACCATCAAACTGACGCGGCTTGATCCGACCGGGCGGGTAGCGGCATTTGCTTTGGAGGACTCCACGATCCTGCTGCGTCAGCTTCCCACGGGCGAAGTAATCGCGCGCTTGAACGGCGAACCCGGACTGCAAAGCCTTTGCTTCAGCCTTGATGGCGACCAACTCGTCGCGGTGCATCATCCCGATGTGATGCCGCTGAGAGAGCGCCTTTCGGCGGCCCGAGTCTGCGCCTGGACCCGCAGTAGTGATGGTCGCTGGCCGAACGTCGCCGAGAAAACACCGCTGCCGGGAGCATTCGCCTGCCTGAGCTCGGTCAAAGGCCAGTTTGTCGCGGTGAACAACCTGTCTGGACATACCATACAGCTCCTTGACTTGAAGACCAGAACTGTGGTTGGGCCAATCGAGTATTTAAAAGAAACCGAGGCAGCTCTGAGTGCTCTCAGCCACGACAACCGTCTCCTGGCTCTTGCAGCGTATTCGTCACCGACAGCAAGCGTGTTAGAGGTCTGGGATTTGACGACCGGGAAAAGCATCGGGCGTGCGGAGAATCGGCTGGGCCGGCTTTGTTCCCTCAGCTTCAGCCACGATGGGAAATACGTTGCGAGCCTCTCAGAAAATGGGGGCCGTATTTACGCGACCGATGGCTTACAGTTGACCGGTGATTTCCAGGGGTATTTTGAAGGCCCCTCGCAAATCGAGTTCGCACCGGAGGGTATGGTAGCTGCGTGGCCCATGATTCACCAGAATCGAGTTCGGCTCTGGGATTGGGCCAGAAAGGAAGACCTGGCACTTCTACTGGAACCGCAAAGGGCGAACGAAGTCTTTTTCGCCACGGGCGGGAGTTCTCTGCTTACTTCGGGTGTGCGGCATGCACGCCTATACCGATTGGACGCGACCGGCGAGAAGTTAAACCTCCCCGGGCATATCGAGGGCGTGCCTGGAATCGCCTTCAGCCCGAATGGTTCGCGGATCGCCTCGGTGGCCAAGGATCACACCGTGAGGGTATGGGAGATCGCAACCGGTCGAGTCGTGTGGACGGACCGGCTGTCCGGCGCAGGTCAGAGCGTGGCCTACAGTCCGGGGGGCGACCTGTTGGCGACGGGAAATTGGGATAATGGGTCGGTCGAGCTGTGGGATGCGCGGACCGGCAAGCGACTGCGCGAGCTGCGAACGAGTGTGTCAGCGAGGGCTATCTGGTCAGTACAATTCAGTCCGAATGGCCGCTATCTGGCGACTGCCTCCGAAAATGACGGTGTTAAGGTTTGGGCGCTGAAGTCGGAGGCCGCCGGAAGTTCTGAAGCGAAAGTTGAGGTGACGCCCGTAAAGTCGTTTGCCGGTCATTTTGGAAGCCTGATTTTCTCCGTGGACAGCCTCCATTTGGCTTTCATGAAATTGGGCAGCGATTATCACGAAGTCTATAGCTGGGAATTCATGGGAGCGATTCCACCCCAGCCCTTGGCGACGAATTTCTCGTTTAATGTTCAAGGCCTGGCTTTCACCTCAGATGGCCGCTGCCTGCTAAACACAGACACCGACCGCGCGGTCGTCACTTTGGATGTGGCAACGGGAAAAGAAGTGGCCCGGTTCCCGACCGAAAAACTCTCGCCCTCGCAACTGATCGACGCCAAGCGCCCGCGCAGTTGGGGCGACACACCGAAGCTATGCCTCAGCCCGGACGGAACCAAACTCGCGCTCTCCCCGCCTTCGGGTTTGGGTGTGGACCTGTGGGATCCCAAGACGGGCCGACTGCTGTATTCGCTGCCGGAGCAGACCAGCACGGTCTATTGGCTGGCGTGGAGTCCGGACAGCCGGCGCCTCGGCGTTTCGCATTCCAACGGCGACATCGCCATCTGGAACCTCCCAGAAGTCGAGCGCGTGCTGGCCGGGCTGGGTTTGAGTCCCTGAGCACGAGCGGCCCGCTGGCTGCAGCGTGAAGAATCGACTTTTATTGGCAGCCGTTTGGCTTTACGTTCATCACAACATGAGCACGGCAGCGATACAACCTCGACGCGATGCCCTCGTGGCGGTGGACGAGCGGTTGTTACGGGACATTGTTCGCAAGATCGTCGAGCGCTTCCAGCCTCGCAGGATTTTGCTGTTCGGCAGCCGCGCGCGGGGAGACGCCCGCCCGGACAGCGACGTGGATTTGTTCATCGAGATGGAAAGCGCCGACCCGCCGCATGAACGCAAGTGCAAAATCCGCGCGCTGTTTCCCGACCGGCGCTGGGGACTGGACTTGGTGGTTTATACGCCGGCCGAGGTGGCCAAATATCGCCCGATGCGTGGGCTGCTGCTCTCCATGATCGAAGGCGGAGGCAAGCTTCTTTATGAGCAAGGTTCCTCCCGCGGTTGAAGCGTGGATTCGCAAAGCGGAAAACGATTTCAAAAACATCCGCGCCAATCTCGCCAGTGCCGAACCCGCGTGGGACACGGTCTGCTTTCACGCCCAGCAGGCCGCTGAGAAACACCTGAAAGCTTACTTGGTTTTGCAGGGTGATATTCCGCCGCGCACGCATGACCTGGGTCTGTTGCTTCGCTTGGCGAAGGATTTTGATGCCGCTCTGGACGCGTTGAATACGGACTGCGACTTCCTGACGGATTACGCGGTCGAAGCCCGCTATCCAGACGTGATCGAGCCGGATGAAACCGCAGCACGCGCATCAGTCGCGGCGGCAGAAAGAATTCGTGACGCGATTCGCCAGCGTCTGCCGTGCTGAGGACGGGGGTATGCCGAACCGGTCCGCTGGCGCACTCGGTTGCCGGGCAGAACAGCGCGGCCGGTAGGCTCACGTGGAGTCGGAGAGCTAGCGCCAGGCCGTCTCCCGCTCGAACGGCGATAGCGCCATCTGGAATCTCCCGAAAATCGAGCGCGTGATGGCCAGGCTGGGGTTGAGTCCATAAGTTCGCGAGCAGGCTTTTCGATCAGACTCGGGTTTAAGAATCGGAAGCCTCTGGCCAAGAACCGGGCGATTTCTAAAATAGATTTGCCCACCGAGCTCGGAAAGCACTTGCGTCTGGCCAATCAATACGGGCGTTTCTCGAGATTTCGGACTTCTTTCTTCACGAGCGCGGAGACACGGTATTTGGCCATATAGACTTGCGCGAGGCTCACGCCATATTGGTCGGCGATTTTCTTTGGAGACCATTGCTTCACCACCAGTTGATGGAAGAGGAGGAATTGCTTCGAGCTCACCTTCTGCTTCACCTTTTCCAGGGCGACCTCCATCAGGTTCTGCTCCCATTCTTCCTGCCAGAGCGCATCCAGAGGCGGGCCAGCCGGTTCGGGGATGCGCTGAACGGTCGGAGTGCGCACTGTTTCATCGCGCCGAAGCATCCGCGTTTCGTTCTGCGGACGCCGTTTGCGGAACTGATCGATGATACGCCGGCGGGTGATTTGCAGCAGCCAGCTCTTGAACGAGCCGTATGCGCGATCAGCTTTGAAGTCTCCCATTTTCTTCGCCACCGAGATCACGGTTTCCTGCACCACATCCTGCGCTTCGGCATCGGTCAGTCCGGCCTGGCGAGCGACGCCGTAGATCAACCGCCAGTAGGTATTGAAGAAGTCCTGCCAGCTTGTCTGATCGTCCCAGTTTTTCAGCCGTTCAATCAGGCTGAGTCGAGTCGGAATGGTGTCGTCGGACTTCATGAGCATCGGTTTTGGGGCGAATCGTGCGTAAGTTCTCAATCGCAAGGAAACCTGTCGCCGGACTGCAAGTGTGAT
>JACQWK010000735.1 GCA_016209525.1 Verrucomicrobiota bacterium | reverse complement strand
CTCCCCAGCCCTCTCCTCCATCCGAAGGAGGAGAGGGAGGATTCGAGGAGCTTGATGCACCCCTGGCGCAATACCGTCCGCAATCAAAGGACGTTGACACAAGCCATGGCGCAGGGCAGAAGCTTCAGCTCGATTTTTCCGGACACCGATTCCACGGCTTGGCCGGTTTGTGCGCGAAACGCCTCGGGATTTCGCATCGCCTCCTCGGCGTTCGTTTCATCGAGATACCGAACTTGCGCCCGGCAAGTCCCGGTCTTGATCTTAATCTCTTGCGGTTCGTCGATGAGGCTGGCCACGAGAATGCGGCGGCGGTTCTGCGCGTCCAGCAAAGTCAGCCCCTCAACCTGGAGCGGATGGCTCGAGTGAGTGGGACAAATGCGGTCATATCCGGCCAAGTCCCCGAACACGTGGTAAACCGGAAAGACGCCTCCGGGAATCGAATGGAACTTCGCCGGCAAGGGCGATCCCAGCTCGGTCTCCACGACCCCGCGCCAACCTGTGGTTTCATAGTAGGTCAAACTGTGGACGTTCCCGGCGGCGGCCAATCGCGCGACGCTGCCCAGAGTCCAGCCTGCGCCGAAGAGGGACATCTGCCGGACATCGACGGAAACAGGCAACTCCTCGGAACCGGTCACCGCATCATCTCCAGTGGCGTCCGGATTGAAGCGCGGTCTCAGCGTGATGGGAGAAATCACGGCTGGCTGACGGCAGAACTGTTGCAGGCTTTCCACTGTGCCGGCTTGGCCGGCGAGATTCTCCGCCATCGTGATGTTGTCGAACGCATGGACCTGCGGGATGACGGAGTAACAGGGGAGCGTCCAAGAGTCGCACGCTGGACGCGCACGATTCAGTTCGACGAAGTAGGCGTTGGTGCCTGCCGCCATCAAGATGTTCGGGCCGTAGGAAGAGAGTTGCCGGCGGGCGAGCTTGGACCACTTCTCGCTGGTCACGGTTTCAGCCGCGTGGAAAATCATCCAAAGAGAGACCCGGGGCCTCACGCTGGCCAGTTCGCTCAACAAAGCGGCCAATTCCGTCTCGGCGCGGTCGGTGAGGAAGAGCGCCACGTGGAGCGCGGCGCCGAGCTGGCCGGCTTCTTGAGCGGCTTGGCGCAGCGCGCAAGGCCATTGCGAATCGGCCAGTTTGAGGTCCACTCGCAGATGAGAAAGCCGAAGCGCCCGCAGACGCTCGATCTCACGAGCCGTCAGTGGCTGTCCGTGGCTCGCCGTCCCCAAGCCGATGGGCGGCTTAGCCAAAACCGGCGTGGTCGAGATCGAGAGTTGCGCGCCGCGGCCGGAGACGACGGGCAGGACTTTCCGTTGTTGTTTCGTCAGCGTCACGGTCACGGATTGGCGGATGCGCGTGCCCTTCTCCACCTTCTTGGGAAAGCCCCACTCGAGCGGCGTGCAATAGGTTTTGAACGATGCATCGGTCCAATTCCGCTGGTCCTCCATCTCGAAAATCTCTCCTTCGAACCGGACTTCGGCGCGGACGCCTGGCGCGGGCTCATACGCGAGGGCGCGAATGTTTTTGAAGGGCTGCTGCGGAGAGATGTATTTGGGAAACGCCCCCTCCGCAGCGCCGCCATCCGGGTGTTCCACGGTACACGGCTTTCCCGCGCATTCCAGCATGGGGTGCAAGACACAAATCCCGATGCGATTTCGGAGAAATGTCGAACGCGCCTCGCCGTCGAAGGCAAAGGTGACGCTGCCGCCGGCCTGGCCCGTGATGAGCCCATTCCAGGAGAAGTCGATTTCGCCTTCCCGGCAGCTAACATCGAACGCCAGTCGGAATGAATCCTTCTCCGAGTCGAGCTTCAAGTTCGTGACTTGCGGCAGAATCGTGCCCCAGTTCTGATCCCGCACCGCCGCATAGATCGCGCGAACGACTTCATGATCGCCCACGCGAAGGTAGCGCAGAAAGGCGTGGGCTGGCTCGAAGCGCATGGTCAACGGACCGGCCGAGAGTTGCAGGGGCTTTGCAGAAGGCTCCGGGCTGCCGTACCGGAGAATTTGAGGAGGCATGGAGTTCATATGAAGTGCGTCTAATTATGGCAGGCATCCTGCCTGCCTCCTTGTTAGTTTAGAAATGAAAAAGGGAGGCAGGCTCGGAGCCTGCCCTATGTTAGCAAACGGGTCCTCTCAATTACCCTTCGATTCGGTAGAGATGTGTCTTCGTGCGGAGAAAAAACGCTTTGCCCGCGACGGCCGGCGAGGCCATAAACCCATCGGCCAATTGGTTGGTCGCTAGCACCTTGAACTCGCGGCTCGCCTCAATGACCGTGCTTTTGCCCTCTTCACTGAAGAAGTAAATTCGCCCTTCCACATAGATAGGAGAAGCCGAATAATTGCCGCCGACCCGCTCCTGCCAAATCACATTGCCGGTTTTCGCTTCGAGACAACTGGCAACACCGCCATCCTCGATCATGAAAATCAAATCGCCGATGAGCAGCAGCGAGGGTTTCCGGGCGACGCTCCGTTTGGTTTTCCAAACAAGCTGAAGGTGAGCGGTTGCGTCGGCGGAACCGGGCGGCGTCGCCGTCGCCGCATTCCCGTCGATCACATCGCTGTCCGTGCCGGGTCGGATCGCGAGCAATTGTCCAGTGGACCAACCGGTGGCCAGGAAGACCAGGCCAAGCCCAGCCACGGGGCGGCTGCTCGCCGAGTGGCACGTCCGTTCCTCGACTCGCCACAGTTCTTTGCCGGTGGCGGGATCGTAGCCGTAATGAGCCTTTGCGCCCTGGCTAATCAACATCGGCTTCCCGTGAATTGTCGCAACGTGGGGCGTCGAAAACGCCTTGCGAAGGTCGCCCTCGGCTTGGGGCTTTCCGTCTGAGTCCAGATCTTTGAAATCAATTGACCGTTCGTTTCGCCAAACCGTCTTTCCGGTCTTTTTGTCCAACGCCACGACGAATTGGTGATCGCTGCCGTCGAAGTTCATGATCAGCCAATCGCCGAACAGGATCGGTGAGGATCCCGCCCCGCGAAAGTGGTTGCAGACAAAGTCGCGCCTCTGCCAGATCACCTTGCCCGTTTTGGTATCGACGCACGCTGTCCCCGGCGATCCAAACGTCACATAGACTCGTCCTTCTTCGATCACCGGAGTGGGCGAGGCGTAACTGTTGAACGGATGGACGTATTGCGGCAGGACAACATCGAAGAGTTTGAGGTTGCGCTCGATCTTGCCTGTGCCGCGATCGACGCAAACCGCGGAAAGTTTGGTGCCGTCCTCCGTGGCGGTGGTCAGCCAGATTTGATCGCCCCAGATGACCGGCGACGACCAAGCCCGGCCAGGGAGGGGCGTCTTCCAGGCGACACGGTTGGTCTCACTCCATGTCCAGGGCAAGCCTTTGGCATCCGAGTGGCCGTCTCCCGTCGGTCCGCGAAACTGCGGCCAGATTTCGCCGCCAACCAAGACAGGCTTCGTGAGGTTGGCCAGTGCAAGAATCAACATGAATGAAAGGCGCTTCATGGCGCAGCACGATAGCAGCGGGGCCGCGCGGAGTGCAACTTCAACCGCGATGGGCGCTTCTTCAAACTGGCCGTAGCGGCGGGCGTCCCGCCTGCCGTAGAGCCGTGGCGTCCCGCCCGGCGGATCTTGCGCGGATAATCGAGTGCGGTCTGAGGTTTTCGGCCAATGCTTGGCCGCAAGATGCGGCCCTCTACGGCAAGCGGGATGCCCACGGCTCGGCGAGGCTGTGCTTAGCACGCGTGCAAAAGTACCTTTCGGTTTTGCGGAATCCTTCGGTGGAGGGGACCTGTCCTCGCCCAAAATCCGAAATCCAAAACTCGAAATCCGAATCTAGAAGCCAGATGGCATCGCGCCGTTTCGGGCCTTCGAGTTTTTCGATTTTGGATTTGTTTCGGATTTCGGATTTCAAGCTTCGGATTTGTCGCGCCCCAAAATGACGGCATGCCCAATGTTAGAATTGGGCCGGAATGGCGTATTTTTTGCACAGACGCTTCATCGCCATCCCATTCACGCTTTGACGGAATGCGTTTGGTTTAATAACTTTTGGTTGTGACGGACGCAGAACTCAAAGCATTGGTCGCGAGCCTGGCTGAGGCTCAAAAGGAAACTAGTCTCCTCATGAGGGAAACCGATCGGCAAATGAAAGAAACCGATCGGCGGATGAAGGAGAACGATCGCAAGCTCACGGAACTTGGAATACAGATCGGCGGCCTCGGCAACAAACTCGGCGATTTCGCTGAAGGCATGGCGATCCCGTCGCTCATCGAGATTCTGGCCAAACGCTTCGGAGCGGATCAGATCATCGAGACAAAGCGCTTGCGCAAAGGCGCTGACGAGATCGAGCTCGATCTGATCGGAGCGACCAACGGCCGGACCAGGATTGTCGTAGCGGCCGAGGTCAAGAGCATCTTGAACCGGCGGGAGCTTGAGAAATTCGTTAGGAACCTGCGCCGTTTTTTTGACTTCTTCCCCCAGTTCAAAGGCTATCGTTTGCATGGCGTGCTGGCGGCGGTCGAAAGCAGCCGGGAAATGGACGAGGCCGCGGTGGCGCAGGGAATCTGTGTCGCCCGCATGCATGGGGACGTTTTCCGACTCAAGGTGCCCCGGCATTTCCAACCGAAAGACTTCTCGATTTGAACGCTCCCTTCGCGCGTGGCTGAGCAAACCACGAAGTTCCCCGTCGCAGCGTCGCTGCGGCATTCCGTCTTTACCTTTTTGTCTCAACAGGCTTGACTGGCGAACGAACTTAACCACCAGCCAAGTCATGAAACACCCGCTCCTCGCCCTGCATTCAACCTTCCTGATGACCGCCGTCGCGTTTCTGGTTCTGGGCCCCGGCTGCGCGAAACAGGAGGAACCGCCAGCGGAGGCTCCGCCACCGCCGCCTCCCGCGGAACCTGCGGCGCCATCCACCGCCCAAATTCCCGTCTCGGCCGAGAAAAACAGCTTCAAGGAGGTGACTTCGCATCTCGATCCCGGAGGTAGTTTTTATCTTTATTGGGGCACAGAGAAGATTCTGAACGAACTTTCGGCGAAAGTGCTCGGGCTGCAGAATCTCATCGAAACCATCGGCGAGATTCCAGCCTCGGATCGGGCCGTCGTCCAACGAGCCTTCGGCATTGCTGCCCGGCTGATCAAGAACAGCGGCGTCGAAGCCATCAGCGGGCTCGGCACGAGTTCCATCGCCCGGGAACCTGGATTCTACCAGAGCAAGTTTATGGTGCATCATTATCGGGGACAAAACTCAGGGTTCATCTGGTCTTTGTTCGGCATGAATGCGCATCCGTTGTCGGGAATGGATTTGCTGCCGGCCACAACGGCGCTGGCCAGTTTCTCGGACTTCGATCTCGGCCAACTGTGGTCTGCTGTGACGAACGAAATCGCCCAAGCCGGTTTTGCGGCCGCACAGAGTTGGGTGCAAAGCTTCCCCGCCGAATTTCAGCAGGCCACAAAAATCGAGCTCAACCAATTGCTGGGCTCGCTGGGAGGCGAGTACGGGCTCATCCTCACCTTGGACGACTCGAAACAAGTCCCGATTCCGATGGGGACACAAGCTCTTCAGGTGCCGGAACCCGGCCTCTTGCTGGCCCTCAAGGTGAAGGACGACACGATTTTCGACCGCATAGACCAGTTGCTGACCGAGAATCCCCAGACCGGAAAACTCGTGGTGAAATCGGATAAGGAGGGGTTGCGAATGAGAACGCTGCCGGTTCCGTTGCCGCTGCCCGTGGCGCTGCGCCCGAGCCTGGCGCGGGCCGGCGATTATCTCCTGATCGCGACCACGGACGCCTTGATTGAAGAAGCTCTGGCGGTCAAGCGCGGGGAAAAGAAAGGTTGGAAGCATTCCGAGGAATTCAAAAGGTTGTCGCAGGGAACTCCAAACGAAGGCAACCAATTTCTGTTTTTGAGCCAGAGATTCGGCCAGATGTCGGCCAAGCTCCAGCAGCAAGCACTGCGAATGAATCCACAGGTGAAACCTGGCCAGATGGAGAGCCTGCAGAAACTTTTTGGCGGCGGGGACATCGCTTACACTTACGTGGTTGGGGCCAACACTGAGGAAGGTTGGCTGGCGGTTGGGAACGGAAACCAATCATTCAGCCAAGCGCTGCTCGCCCCGGCCTTTGTCTTTCCCGCGGGAGTCCTCGCGGGCATCGCCGTTCCCAGCTTCGTGAAAGCGCGGGAGAAAGCGCAGCGGGCCGCCATTCTTAACAACTTGGAGAAAATCCGGCAGGCGAAAGAACAATGGGCGCAAGAAAACAAGAAGCGCGAGGGCGACCTCCCGTCTGAAAGCGATCTGGCGCCCTTCCTGCCTGGCGGCAAGATCCGCAACGCCCGCGGCGAAACCTACAACTTCAACGCGATCGGTAAAACGCCCGTCGCCCTGCTGCCTGACGGCTCGAGCATCACGCTGCCCTAGCGGAGCACGCCGTAACACGGACGCTCCTGTCCGTGAAGTCCCCGAAAATGCGCGGATAAGAGTGCCCGAGTTGCGGTCACAATGATCGGCGACAGACCTTAAAGGTCCCCAATCCGCCGCCCTACCTCGCGGCAAATCTCTTGCGCGGCTTCGGGCCGTCCCAACCGTCTGGCGGCACGCGCCATCTCCTTGAGCCTTTCCGAACCAATCAATTCTTCGACCCGAAACGGCATGTCCTCGATGCGATTGGCCTTGGCCGCCGCTCCGTGCTCCAAAAGAAAGTCGCTGTTCGGCGAATCTTCTAGCGCAGCACGGGCCCAACTCCCAGCGATTTTTGACAGAAATTCCCATGAACATCCAGGTGGGGCGAGACTCCTGTCGAGCCCTGACTGCTTTGCCAGCAGCGATTCCAGGGCTCGACGGGAGTCTCGCCCCACCAGGGAACAGGTTCATGGTCGCAATGCATGTTCGAAGAATCATGGAGACTGCCCATTAGACCTCGAAGCGCCGGTCTCCGATCCGGCGCGATTCTTTGTTCGCTGGGCTTCGCGCCGGGTCGGAGACCGGCGCTCCGGTTCAAGGCCGCCACCCGCGCACTTGTTCAGGGAAATCTAATCTTGGCGCCGGCCACGGCTCGCGACTCGCTTGGAGTTCTGGCTTCAGCCGGTTTTCGAGCGCTGTCCAGGACTAGAGCTGGGACTCCAGACCGGCCAAAGATCGGCGATGTTGTAGCGCAGAAAACCTGCACTACGCCGGGCAAGATTGGGGCCTCACCAACCCAGGCATCTTCAGCGTTGACAACAAACCGGCGCGGGTCATTTTCTGGGCCAGGATCGACTCAATCCGCTGCGGCGCCTGAGGCCGGCAGTGAGAATCCATCCGTGTGCGCTTATGACAACATCCTTCAGCGAGGCCATGCATCGTTGGACCTATGACGTAGGACAGGCTTTCAGGCTGCCTCCTTCCAGAGTTTTCTTCGGGCACCTGGAGGCAGGCAAGATGCCTGCCCTACATTTATTGACGAGACCGTTGGATGAACGACAGGCCGGCGTTTGTAGTCCCGGCT
>JACQWK010000120.1 GCA_016209525.1 Verrucomicrobiota bacterium | reverse complement strand
TTCCTGGAACGTGTAGGTCTTGGACGCGTGAACGCCGAGACTGCTGGCCACTAGGGTGGCTCCGATGACTGCTAATGTGTGGGTTTGCCTGAGTCTCATATGCTGTCCTGATTGGTTTGAGGTTGACTGCGCCTGCCGCTCACTTCGTCCTTCCACGCACGGACAGATCACGCTGCGCAGTTTTGGTGTTGTTGTCGTTGCCGACCTTGCCGCACGACGATATCTCGGGGAGTTCCGAGCTGTCGCGCTGGCCTCGTTACGGTGCCGCTGGAATGAGGCGAGTTTAGTAGGTTCTGACGCTTGGCTCAAGCTTGAAAAAAGCCTGTGCCGCGGAATCTGTCATGCCCTCTGAGAGCACGCCGTGATTTCATGAAGCCCCAAGAATCAGTCCGCTCACCTCACTGAATTGGCCTGTGCACTTTGTAGAAGAAACAGACGGTAACAAACTCGGGGCGGTTACCAGGAGTTTGCCGGTCCAAAACGAACTGGGGCACCAGCGAATTGGCGATAGCCCAGAAGCACTTCTCGCGCGTTGAGACCATGAATTGACCAACGGCTGTGAGTGCGGGCGGCTTGTCCTTCCGTAGCAGCGGACGTGCGTCTGCTCAAACCTCCGGCCTGGAAAATAAATGAGCGGACTCACGTCCGCCGCTACGGAGTCATCAGATGATGCGCCCGCGCGCGGATGTAACTGACATCCTGCGGATCACTTGGGACCGGATGAGGATTGGAAGCGAGGGAGGAAGTCGAGACTCGCAGCACCGGCCGCCTCCACCGCCGCGATTCGGAGTGGCCATCGGCGAACGAGAGCACGCCGGACTTCCGGTCATGGAGGGCGCCGGGGGCCGTGAAGTAACTTTGGGAATTGGAAACGGGGATTTCGAACGGCGTGTAGCAAATGCTGATCGGTTCGACCTCGATAAACACGAACAAGTCGGCCGGCTTCGCAAACTCGGAATTTCGTTTGTAAAACGTCACCGGCGGGACAGGAGCGAACTGTTGCGGGCCGCCGTTGATGTAATCATTCATCGAATAGCTGCGCAACTTCGGAACCCGGCGCGTGCCCACGGCATAGACGGTTCGTTCCGCGGGGCACCGGTAAATCTCCAGGGTTTTCAGATAAGGCGCGAAGCCGGCCCGTTTCATGTCCATCAAGGCGTTCGGATCAATGAAGCCGGGAGTGGCTCCGTGGACCGTGCTTTCAACCCAGTTCAGGCCGCTTCCCGCCGGAGGGTTTCCGCGCACGTTCGAAGGAAGGCGCCCATCGTTGTCATCGTGGTACAGCGTCCAAGTCAGGGCCAATTGTTTGTGGTTGCTCATGCACTGGGCGCGCCAGGCTTGCGCCTTCGCCTTGGCCAACGCCGGCAAGAGCATCGCGGCAAGGATCGCAATGATGGCAATGACGACCAACAGCTCGATCAACGTGAATCCGCGGCGTCTGGGCAATTGCATACAGCCGAAGAGTGACGGGTTGGCGCGGCTTAGTCCAGCAGATCAAATTTTAGTCGATCGGAAGTGCGCATCGGCGAGTTGACAAGAGCAGTAATTGAATGGCTCTCTTGAATTGCCTCGCGTTCTCCCTCACCCCGGCCCTCTCCCGCTGGGAGAGGGAGTGCTTCGTTTCATCCGTCGGGAATCGGAAGGCCTTGAACTTGCCCAAGCACAGCCATCGATTCACCCTCTGCCGGGTTAGAAGTTTCGCCTCCTATTTCCCTTCATCCCTCGCGTGGGGAGCTTCGATGATGGGTTTCTTCTCGGTCTCCCGCTTGATGCGCGACAGCTCCAGTTCCTCGAAGAGCACCGCCGGGGCGATCACGGACGACGCAGGCGCCCCGCTTCCGATGTAGTTGTGCGCCGTCGGCACGTCTCCCGCCGCGATGATCCTTCGCAGGCTCCGCACATCCACCGCGCTGAATTCGCAGCCCCGGACCGGTTCTTCACGCCCGTCCGCGACATAGACTCTGTAAATGGAGATCGGATCGCCAATGACACGGGCAGAACCGCCGCCGCCGCCGCGGCCGAAGCGTCCGCCAAGGCCGCCGAAGCCGGTCGGACCGCCGGCAGCACGGTCCTGCAAGCTCGTGATCCGCAAGCCGAATTTCAATCCCTCAGAGTCGGCCGCATCGAGAAGTTCCTTCTTCAGATCCGCCGGGCTTTCGCTCTTGCTGGACTCGATAAAGAGGCAGCCGATGGAGGATCGGGGCGATTCGCCGCCGGCGCGGCGCCCGTGTCCGTTGGATTGAACAAACTGTTTGGTCGGGATACGGGACATCGCCATTCCCTCGAGTTTCCCATCCACGACGATGTTCACACGCTGGGCGGGAATGCCTTCGTCGTCGAATTCGTAACGCCCGGCGAGGAATGCGCCTTGGGACTTTTCATGACGCGGGTCGTCGAAGATTTGAAACGTGACGGGCATGATCCGTTTGCCCAGGCGGTTCTCAAGATTGTCCGAGCCTTGGGGGCCAAGGCGAGCCACGCCGACGGGATCGGTCTGGCCGGTAATTCCTCTCCCCAGCAATTGCCGGAAGAACTGAGGGGCGGCTATCCCGTCGAGCAGGACCGGTCCCGTGTAATCTTCGAGAATCGGGGCGCGAACCGCCGCGGCCAGTCTGCCGGCCAGTTTGTCCACGTCCGCCAGGACCTCGCTCGCGGCAGGAAGCCGGTCCGGCGTCGCCGCGTGGTAAGCGAGGTAATCCGACAGCCGCTCGCCATCCTCTGCCAGGGCCTCAGCCGTGATCCGCAGGACGGTCTCGGTTTGGCCCTGACGCATCCGCGAGCCTTCCGAAGTCACGAGGTAGCGATTCTCGGCGTCCACCGCGAGGTTGGCTTCTGAATTCTGAATATGCTTGTGCGCTTCAAATCGCGCGGAGATACGCCGCATGTAATCTTCCCACACCGTCCGATCGAGCGCCAAGGTGGCTCGGTCTTTGAGCACCGTGATGGCGTCGGCTTTGGTGAAGTCGCGAGGGCGATCGGCGACGTTTCGGTCCTTCATATACGCCCGCTTTTGCGTAAGTGTCTCCACGGCCTCCTTGTACTGCCAGTCCGTGGCACGCCAGATGGCTTGCCGCAAAGCCATGTAGCCGTCATCAATCGGGAGTTCGATGCTCACGCCGAGACCGCGACGGCCTCCGCCGCCACGCCCGGCGAAATTCGAATTATCAAGTTCGTAGGAACCGACGCGAACTTGGCTGTGCAACACGCGTGAACGCCTTCGACTCGACCTCACGATGGCTCCGTATGTCGCGGCAATGCGGTGCGTGACCGTATCATCGACGGCGTACTGAACCAGATACGGCTTGTCGAGATCTTCCAAGTGGAGCGACATGGACCGTTTCAGCTCGTCGCCGAGGGCTTTGAAAACGACGTCGCCCTCCGGCGCTTGATCTGCGTAAACGGCGCACAGCCCGCTGAGGACTAGGCTGAGAAGAGCGGCATGGTTCAGCCGCAAGCGCTCGGCAATGAATTTTGATCGCTGGGATTTGGCCGTGCCCTTCCCCCTCACCCCGGCCCTCTCCCCAGGGGAGAGGGAGAAGCGTGTCCAGCGCTGGGATGGCCCCAAGCGAATCGGATCACCTGACGCCGCCGAACACTCGCCCCCTCTCCCAAGGGGAGAGGGCCGGGGTGAGGGAGAACGCACGACGCGAACCTCTGTCGCCCGGACTCTTCGACGAAGAACTCTTTTCATAGCGACGATTCCTTTTCCGAAATGGGCGGCGGCAAGATCGGCAGGCGGTCCTGAGATCGCTCCCGCTTTTCGATCTCGATCTGTTCGACGAGAATGCTCGGCGACACGGCGGAGACCGGCACCCAGCCGGACTCGGCTCCACAACTCCCATTGAACACCGCCGGATCGTCGCCCGTGGCCATGATCTTGGAAAAACACGAGAGCGGAGTGCCGACGATGTCCACTCCGCGCACGAGTTCGTCTGGACGGCCATCCGCATAGACGCGATACACCACGACGGGCAGGACCTTGAACGCTTGAGGCCCCCCGCGACTGGTCGTGGTGAAGCCGCCCGTGATGTCTTCGAAAAGGTAGCCATACGGCTTGTTCTGCTTCTTGCATTCAGTCACGAGCATTTCGCGCAACTGCGGGAAGGGCACGGATTTGGTGGAATGCACGATGAGGCTGCCCTGCCGGGAGACGACTTGCCGGCCGGGTTCGCGGCGGCCATGGCCGTTGGACTTCAGAAACCCCTGAACGGGCGACCGGGAAAGGAGGAACGTCTTGAGGACCCCATTCTCAACCAGATTCACGCGCGAAGCCGGGACACCCTCGTCGTCGAACCGATAGAAGCCGCGCAGGTCTTCGTTAGCAAACCGCGCCTGAGTCGGATCGTCGTAAACGCTCAGGAATTCCGGCAAAATCGGTTTTCCGACCATCTTGGTGAAGGTCTGGCCCTCTTCGACATCCTTCTGACGATGGCCCTCGATGCGATGCCCGAAGATTTCGTGGAAGAACACCCCGCTCGCTCGGTTGAGGAGAATGGCGGGGCCGGTGTAAGGTTCGACGAGAGGCGCCGCCCGCAGGGCCAGCACCTTATCGATGACTTTTTGAAAGGCGTCTCGAATGATCTCCTCGGACGGGAGGCCATTTTCCGTCGCGGCATTGAAGATGAAGCTTTGGTTCAGGTCCATGCCATCTTCGGCTTTGGTGCTGGCGGAGACGATCACTCGAAGACGTTTGGCTCCGGTTTTCAGGCGGCTCCCTTCGCTGGTGGCCATGAAACGGTTATCGGCGCCTCCGACCACCGCGATCATGGAATCATAAATCAGAGGATAGTTCAGCGCGAGCCGCGAGACGTTGCGGACGCGTTCAGCCCATTGATCCCGATCCAGCGAGAGCATCGCGTCTGCTTCCGAATAGACGTTTGACGCTTCCCGCGAAAAATCATGGGCCTTGCTTTCCTCCTCGACCGTGGTTTTGAGATCGGTTTGCACGCGCTGGAATCGTTCCACCGCAGCCTTGAACACGCGGTCCGTCGCTTGCCAAAGCGCATGCTTCAGGGCCGCCGGACTATTCTCCAGCGCGACGGACGAAGCGGCGCCGAAGAGCCCGCCTCTTCCCCCGGCGCTGCCTCGGATTTGGTGCGTGCTGTCGAGCGAGTAATCTCCGACCCGAATGTCCACATCGAGCAGCCGACTGTGGCTGTCGTCGTTTCGAAAGATCGCGCCGAGGCTCGCCATGAGCGAGATCAACGTGCTGTCGGTGATGGTATAGGAAAGGTAGTAGGGCTTGTAGCTCGCGTCCGCAGCGAGGTGCCGCATGGAATAGTCGAGTTCTTCCTCCAGCACTTTCAGGACGGGGGATTGAGGTTCTGCGGTGTTGAGCTCAGCCGCAGTGGTCGAAGGACCGTGCCGAAGGATTAGAACCAGTCCTGTGAAAAGAATTCCAAAGACTCTCATGGCGAAGATGACAATCGCTTGCGTTTTGCCGACGAGTGCAAAGTTGCTCTCGAATGACTCGCAGCGCAAGAAAAACGCGCCAGCACGAAGCGACAACGTAGGGCGGGCTTCCAGTCTGCCATCTTTGGTGTTCCCTCGGCAAACACCGGAGGCAAGCAAGATGGACGCGCAGCTCTCAAACCACGCTCGAGATGAGAAGCAGTTTTCTGGCCCTTATCCTCAGTCCCGCGTGTCGAGGCGAAGGAGCGCTTCCCTCAAGCGCAACCGGCGGCCCGCATTGAAGGCCAGCAACCGGGCCGTAGTTCGCCCCACGGCTGTTATCGTTGCGATACGGGAACCTTCAAACGAAAAGTGCTCTTCCCACGGGTGTCTTCGCGGATTGAACAACTGTGTGACTTTGCCGGTGTCAGGATCGACTCCCGTGAGGTTAGTGCCCTTCCGTCGGTTGCACTCAGGACAGGCCAGCGCTAGGTTGTCGAGTTCGTCACCGCCGCCGTGCTGGCGAGCCACGATGTGTTCGGTGTGAAAACGGAGCACGGATCGATTTTGGGGGAGATGACAATACTCGCAGCGGTTTCCGGCTCTGTCTCGGACAAGCTGGGTGACCGCAGGGTCCATCACTGGGCTTTGGGCTGCTTCAAGAAGAGTTCCGCCTCGGCTTTGAGAATGCCCAGCAAAGTGTTCGCTTCCACGAGGGAATCCAACTCTGCCTGTTCCTGGGACGTCAATCGGCCTTCGTTGCCTTTTTCAGCCAGTTCATCATAGCGGCTCTGTAACTCCTCGTCCGCCTGCAGTTGCAGGAGGGCCATTGCGAGCTGCGACGTCAGCGTTTGGGAGAGCGGGCGAAGCAATCGTGCTAGAGCGCTATTCTCAAGGTCGGTCGCCATGGTGGAAGGATAATTCAGCTCCTCCTCTGGGGCGAGGCTATTTTTGGGGACGCGGCTTGGAGCTGTCATTCCCGAGCGGCACTCCATGCCTCGCTCGGACGTTTCGGCCTCCATCAGCTCTGGGCTAAGTGGCTGTCGGCATTCGCTCCCGCCTGCTGGTCAAAGACCGCTCGTTGTGGATCGATCAGCAGCCAGCAGAACGCGCCGAGCAGGAATAGAAATCCCATCAGATACAGCGGCAGGCTCCAATTGGCGAACCATTCCACCGAGTAGCCGACAATCAACGGGCAGAGAAGGCTGCCGATTTGCCCTGAAGTGTTCATCGCGGCGCTCACCACACCGGCATGATCCCGGCCGACTTCGATGCATGTCCCCCACGCCGCGCCGAGCGTAAACATGCTCGCCGCCGTGGCCAGCGAGATCAACACCGCCGCGAGGACCGGAGCCGAAGATGAAGCGGCGATGAGGAGCGCCAGCGCCGCGATCAGATAAGCCGTTGCACCCACCGCGCATCGTCCCGTGCGCAGGCCGAACCGAGCAGCGATCTGATCGGTGACAACTCCGCCGGAGAGATCGCTTACAACGCTTAGGAGCAGCGGCAGCCCAGCGAGAAATCCCAGCGCGGCGGCGTCGAAGCCGTGTTTTTCGTGCAGGTAAGTCGGCAGCCAAGTAATGCAGAAGTAGAAGACGAAGCTGTTCGGGAAGTACATGACGCACAGTGCAATCACGTTGCGATGGCGAAACAGCCGCCGCCAGTACATCCAGCCTTCGACGTGCGCGGCTTCGGCGGGCCGTTCCGCGGTGATGCGCTCCAACTCGGCGGGATTCACCGATGAGTGCTGTTCGGGCTCGTCACGGAACCATGCATACCACGCCCCTGCCCACACGAATCCCAAGGCCCCGAAGCAAATGAAAATTACCCGCCAGTGCAAATAAGGTAACAGCGCCATCACCAAAAGCGGTGTCAGACCGCCCGCGAGATGAGCCCCGGCAAAGAAGATGCCTTGGATCGTTCCTCGCTCGCGCCGGGGAATCCACCGCGAGAACGTGCGGGCCACGCAGGGCCATGCCCCCGCCTCGCCTGCTCCGAACAAAAACCGCGTCACTAACAAGGACCAATAGCTAAACGCCGCTCCTGTCGCGATGGTGAAACCCGACCACCATACGACGATCCGAGTCAGGACTGACCTGGTGCCGGCCCGGTCAGCCCACCAGGCTGTCGGGATTTCAAAGAGGGCGTAAGCCAGCGCGAAACTGCTGAAGACCCAGCTCATTTGGATTTTGGACAAGCCCAGCTCGTCCATGATGTTTGGCGCCAGCTTGGAAATGCACACCCGGTCCAGGTAAGTGACCATCGCCAGCAAGACGGTCATGGCAACGACTCGATACCGGATGCGGGTGTCTCGAAGGTGGGTCCGGACCGATGATGAACTCGAAGGAGCGGTCACGGCGAGTTTGGGAAGCCAGCCGTTCCGCTCATGCCGGCGGGGATCAAGATCCGCAGCTTCATCGTCTGGCGAGTTTACACTGTGACATCGCGCTTCAGAAGGAAAAAGGTCCTTTGCGTCGAGTCGAGTTCAGGCATCGTGCCTTCGGAGCTTGTTCGTAGCGGCGGGCGTCTCGCCTGCCGTAGAGGGCGTGCGTCTCGCCGCCCGGCGAGCGCCGGAATTCTAACACCGGGCCTCCAGCCATTTGGAGCACGAAACTCCGAAGCACGAAATCCGAAATCCGAGCGACACCGCAACCCCGGCAGTTACAGAGGAGACCGTGGGATGGACTACACGCGGAAGGTTTGTAGTCCCGCCTTTAGGCGGCCTGGACCGGCTAAAGCCGGGACTACAAACGCCGGGCTGTCGTTCATCCAACGGTCTCGTCAATAGGTCTGCGCGACCGCTGACCGGCATCCACCGCCCCGGCCCGATCAATTCTGCCGCGGGGAGGACTCAACCGGGCGGAATGAATCGTTGGGGCCAGCGCCGGCTCGCCAGAGGGCGAACACCGTGCCCAGCCCAAAGAGAACGAAACTAAAGGCCAAAGCGACCACGCCCGCCGGAGTGTCCTTCACCTGCATCGCCGCTGAGTGGACGGGGATGGGTGCGACACTCAATGCCGCCGCGAGCGGAATGATAATTCGCATCGGCACGCGGCCAAACAATCTCAGCGCGCTGTAGGAGAGCAACCCGACCAGAGCCAACTCCGGAACGAACAACGCGCCGTCCCCGCGGTAAATCCAGAACCAGGAGTGCGCAGTCCACATCAGGCAGGCTATGGACCGGGTCATGGAGGCATGCGGTTCTGTCTTGTCATCCCACGAGAGGCTGTGCAGGAGGAGCCAGATTAATCCGGACTGGACAGCCAGTTGGGGGGAACAGTTCCATTCCGCGCACAACCTCGACGAAGCCAAAACCAGAACTACGCCTGCGGCCAAACCGAATTTCCGTGTTCGGAACACAAGACCTTCAACAAGGACGAACAGGATGACCCCGGCGGCAATCCAGTCCCCTCGATCAAGACCTTCCAGAACTCCAGACCCAACGCCCAGCGGCGCGCCGGCAACGGCCCCGGCGAAGGACAGAAGGGCCAAGTGCAGCGGCCAGGACTGCTCGCGCCGTTGCAGAAATACCGCAGCGTATTAACGCCGCATTGAGAGCGGTAAGCGTGAGAAAGACGCGCGTGTCGGGATGAAAGAACGCCGGCCAAGGGGCAAACGTTGGAAGGACCAAGAGGCACTTTCGAACTCGGGTGCTGGCGGCGGGAAACAATTCGGAAAGCCGGAAGAAGAGCGTCCAAGCCAGCGCCCAAACCGCCGGGGCAACCAAATGCGGCTGCAGAGCCATGTCGCGCCGGTAATTGACTTGGTCAACGTAGTTGATGCAGACGAGATGAACGCCGGTTCCGATCATCCAAAAAATGTACAAGGCGAAAGGCAGCCAGCGTCGTTCCAGAATGGTCCCACCCGATTCACTCTGACGTGGAAAGACAATCGGCAACAGCGTGAACGCCGGGAGGACGACGATCCAAAGGAGCCAATGTCGGCTCTGCCAGGCCTCGATATCCGCGTCGAGTCCGGCCCGGAAGAGCAGCGGCAGCGCGGCGTTGAGTGACAGGACAATAAGCCCCCCCAGAATATATGGGCCGGGCAAGCGCAATTGGGGAAGGCCAAAGCGCAGCACTCCCAACCGCACCATCGCCAGGCCGGCCCCGGTCAGACAAAGCGACTGTCCAAGGCCTTCCTCCAGAAAAACGGCGTGACTGATCAAGATGAATGGAGCCATGACCAGCAGCGCTTCCAGTTTCACCAGCAGGGCCGCGTCATGCCAAATCCGCCGCCGCGCCAGCAGGATGGGGGTGAGCGCCAGGAGCATTTCGTACAATTGCAGGGCGGAAAAGTTGAAGATGACCTGTTTGGAATCCGTTTCCATGAATCTTGGATCCACCGCCACGCGGTAAATCCCGTAGAGCAGCAGCACGGCACTGACGAGATAGAAAGGATTTCCGATTGCGATCCACGCGAGCGATCCAGGAAAGCGCCGCGTCAAATTCGTGCGGGTTTCGGCGGATGGTATGGAGGATGTCGAACGGGTCCCCTCCGGAATCGGCGTTGAGTCCATAAGTTTGATCCGGTTTTCCACGCCCGCCCGGCGGCTGCCAATCGAGCCGGATTCGGTCTGCCTCCGGTCGAGGTGGGTTGATTAAATAAATTAAGCCTATCTCGTGCCAGGTTTGCGCTTGGACGATGGCAGGCCTTTGACTGCAGCAATTCTCATTTTGGCCTCGTAGCGCGGCCGTCCCGGCTGCGAGTTCGAATGGCGTCTCGGCTTTCGAACAGAAACGGGGCGGGACGCCCCTCGAACTCGCAGGCGAGGACGCCTGCGCTACGCTAAAATGAGAATTGCTGCTCTCTCCATGAACGCGGTGGGGCTGACCTGCAGGTCAGCCCTACCGGGTTCATGGTCCCAATGCGCGCGGGAACCGCTTGGGGGCTATCCGTGAAAGTTTCGTTTTCTTACGCAAATTTCTCTGATCACTGCCCACTGATCACTGATTACTGATTACTGATCACTGATCACTTTGGTTGCGGTTTGACGCGCTGCGCTCGATGTGGTCAAGCCAGCCTTCCAAAGAATATTCCGGACGGCCGACTTCCTCGGTTCGAAGCACGGCGAGCCGTTCCCGCGGCACGGGGCGCAACTGCAAATCCGGCAAGGTCGCCCCACGCCAGTGCAACTGAGTTCCGTAGAGACGTTCGAGTTCGATCCCGTACCGGTCGCACCACTCGCCTGCATTGAGCACCGGCAAAGCGCGCATGCGTTCCAGAGTCCAGCCCGGCGTCCCAAGGTGGCGATGAATCCATTCGAGCGCCACGAGGTAGGCGAAGTAGGGCCGATGTCCGCCTCGCGGCTCGAACCATGCGCTCAGCCCGCCGGGCGCGCCTTGGGCGGCATAAATCCTCTCCGCCTCCTCCACCACGCGTCTTGTCCCTATCCACGCGCTGCCATCTCCGTCACGATCGATCACCCCATCGGCATCGCCGTTGGCGACAAGCACGGCGCAGCGCGGGGCGGGCAGTGAGGCATACTGCGTCCAAGTGAGCCATTCTCGCATTCGTTCGTTCGGCGTGCGCGTGCAGAGCTTGGTGCGGATGGTGATATCATCGTAGGCCCACCCACAGACGAGGGCCAACTGGATGCGCGGTTCGACGGCTGCGACCCATCCCGCGACAGCGCCACCCAGCGAATATCCTGCCACCCCAATCCGTGCGCGGTCGATGTCCGTCCGTGTTCTTAGAAAATCGATGGCCCGGAGGGTGTCGAAGACCAACTTGCCCATCATCAACCGGCCCGCCTTGGCTGCGCGCGCGTCAGCCACCGGCGAATCGTGAGCCCGTGTGCCCAGGCCGCCTTTCGCGTGGCGCTCTTCTTCTCCGATGGGATCGATGGCCAGGCAAGCCAGGCCGAGGCGGGCGTACAATTGGCCGGCGTACTGATAGGGCCAACTGCTTTTGCTGCTGCCGTGACCGTAGGTGAACACCATGGCGGGCATCAGTCCCACCGTCCGGATGGGCCGATAGAGCAGCGCCGGCACGCGCGAGCCAGGTTCGCTTGTGAAGATCCATTTTTCCACAACGATGCCATCGTGCTCGAATTGACCGCGTGATTCGGGCGCCAACGGCACGCGTTGATTCGGAATCCCAAGCATGGCGCTGAGTTGGGCGCGTTTGTCAGCCTGCCATTTGAGGAAGTCAGATTCCGGTGTCCCGGAGACTCCGGGAGGAGAAGCGGTTGCTGCGCTCACAGCGAGAATTGCGGCCAGCGAAAGGAGGCCAGAGGGAATCGCAATCACAAGGACATTTGCCGTCGTCATGCCGGATGAGCCTGCCAGACGAGCCCGTCTTTCACAATCAGCGTTCTTGACGCGTCGCGCCGGTCTGCCAACCTCCGAGCCATGAACTCTTCTGGATCTCGATTCCCTCTTGGCCGCTCCGACCTTGCTCAAAGATCGATTCAAATGTCGGCTCAGGATCGTAGGGCAGGCTTCCAGCCAGCCTCCTTTGGGCTGCTTCGCGCTGAGTTTAGTGTCAGTCAAATTGCCTGCCCTCTTTTGGAATTCAACCGTCAGGGCAGGCAGCACGCGTCAGGCTCGCCCTGTTGGCTGTTGATTTCGATTGTGACCAGCCTGGCGTTGGCCGGTTGCGGCGTGCTTGGCCTCAGCATCACAGGCTCCGGACAGACCGTCACCAAGGACTATGATGTGTCGGGGTTCTCCCGAATCGCAGTGGGCAACGCCTTTCAAGTGGAGATCAAGCAAGGTCCCGAGCACAAGGTCGCCGTCACTGTGGATGATAACCTGCTGGAATATTTGGATGTGACTACCTCGGGAGAAACGCTCCGCATTCGCATGCAGCCGAACCTCAACGTCCGCAACGGCACCCTGAAAGCCGCCATCACCTTGCCGGATTTGACCGGATTGGATCTGAGCGGCGCGACCCACACAACGGTCTCCGGCTTCAGTTCCGACAAACCGCTGGAGGTCGAAGTATCCGGCGCCAGTCGTCTGCGGGGTGAGATCAAGAGCGGCGACGCGCGGTATGAAGTCTCGGGTGCAAGCAACATTGACCTCCAAGGAAGCGCTGGATCACTGGACGTCTCCGCCTCCGGAGCGAGCGAGGCAAACTTCGAAAAGTGCAGTTCGAGCAACATTGTGGCGCACGCAAGCGGCGCCAGCCATATCACGGTCACCGCCAACGGAAACCTCGAAGCCGATGCCAGCGGCGCGTCCTCCGTGCGATACGCGGGCGAACCCGCAAAGCTGAGAACCAACGCCTCGGGCGCCTCGTCCGTGCGAAGGAAGTAGCGGCAGGTCGTAACGCCGGCATTCCTGCCGGCGGGTTCCGAGGCTTCTCCAGCTCAAGAACTGGCGCTCGTGTAATGCCGCAAGGAGAATCGCCAAACGGCTTCGGAAACCAGGAAACAGACGAAGCTCATCGCCACAAGGAGTGCCATTTCCAACGGCTGCTCCAATCGCGCCACCAGCAGTTTCACCGGCACGTTCGCCACCAGGAGCATCGGGATGGCAAAGGTGAAGAATACCTTAAACAAACCCTGAAAGGCAGCGTCGGGAAGCCGGGCAATATTGAAGAGATTATAGTAACCCCAAACGATTCCTTGCGAGCGCACCGTCCAGAAACTTGCGCTCGCCAGCGTGAGCATGAGCGAATAGTGGATGAGAATGCCGCACACGGCCAACAGGAAAAAGCCAATCACTTGCGCCGCCGTGGGCACAAGGTGCAACTGCCGGCCCGCGTAGGCCATCACGCAGAGCGCGGAGGCTGCATTCACGAACCCACCCAAATCGACGTGGCGCAAAGAAATCAGGAATCGGGTGTTGACCGGCAGCAGCAGCATGAAATCCAGCCTGCCGGTCCGAATCTCCTCGGAGAGATGCACGCAGTTGGTAAGAAAAACCGCGGTGAAGATTTGCTGAATAAAATGGCTGGCCCCGATGAGCATCATCACCTCCCACTTCGTCCACGTGCCGATTCGGTCGGTGTGCTGATAAATCACCGCGATAAAGGCGAGTTGCAGTGCGAACCAGAGGAGTTCCACGACAATCCAAAGCAGGAAATTCGCTTTGAAGGTCATCTCGCGCACGATGGAGTTTTTCCACAGCGCGGCGTAAATGGTCAGGTATCGCCGTAAATTCATTATTTCAGTTCCCAGGCATCGGTTTTGCCAACGGATGACATAAGCTGAAGCGCTCGGGGTTTCAAGCCGCAGGTGCCGGCGATTCTCTCCATGAACCTGGTGGGGCTGACCTGCAGGTCAGCCCTACCAGGTTCATGGTCCCGATGCGCGTACGAAGAGCTTGGAACCAGCCCATGATCCTCGGAGCGCCGGTCTCCGATCCGGCGCGATTCTTTGCTCACTGGGGTTCGCGCCGGGTCGGAGACCGGCGCTCCGGCTTAACAGAGCGCTTTGCAATCTTCGTTCGGGGAGTTCTCTTGCCAGACTTTGGAGCGCCTGACCCGAATGATTCACCTGTTCTTTGGGCCAGGGCAGCTATCAAAGGTAGGGACGCCGCGCCTGCGCTCTCACCGCCGCGTGCAGCGGCGGAACAGGATGAACTGGCCGTGCATGAATCACCGCTCGCATTCAGAAGAGTTCCGCGCCTGCGCGGCGCGGGGACGCCGCAGGCGCAGCGTCTCTACCTTCGCGGCGTGTGAGTTTTGCAGGCTGAGCAGCAGTAATTGACGGGGCCCCCGCTCAACGCTAGCCTGCCGGAAGAACAGGGCAGCCATGTCACACAGCGTTGGAGACCGAAGTTCGGTTCATCCTGCGGGCGCAGGCTTTGCCACGACCCATTGGAGCGTCGTGTTGCTGGCCGGCGAGAGTTCGTCCCCTGAGGCGCTGCAAGCTTTGGAAACTCTCTGCCGCTCGTACTGGTACCCGTTGTATGCCTATGTCCGCAGGCAAGGCAGCAGTCCCCACGACGCTCAAGATCTGACCCAGGATTTCTTCGCCGCCTTTCTGGCCAAAGACTATGTCAGCACGGCGGATCGCGCACGCGGCCGCTTCCGCTGGTTTCTGCTCGCCTCGCTCAAACATTTCCTGGCCAACCAACGGGACCGCGCGCGGGCCCAGAAACGCGGCGGCGGGAAGACCCATATTCCGCTGGACGAACTCACGGCGGAAAATCGCTACTGTCTTGAGCCGAGCCACGATCTGACGGCTGACAAGCTTTATGAACGAGGTTGGGCCTTCACCGTTCTGGAAGCGGCGCGTCTCCGGCTCCGCGAGGAATACACGGCGGCGGGCAAACGCGAGCGCTTCGACCGGTTGGAATGTTTCCTTCCCGGCGAACAAAGCGCGCAGACCTACGCCCAAGCCGCCGGCCTGCTCGGATTGAGCGAAGCGGCGGTGAAGTCGGAAATTCACCGGCTGAAAAGGTGTTTCGGCGCGCTCCTGCGTTCCGAGATTGCCGAGACGGTCGCCGACCCCAGCGAAATTGATGAGGAACTCAGGCACCTCATCGCGGTCTTGAGCGGATGATCTGGAAGGAGCGCGGATGCGGGTATGACGCAGCGCAGACTTGCAGTCTGCTGTATCGCAGAATTTCATTCTGCAGAGCCCTCGCTTCGCCCGACGCACCGGTGGCTTCGAGCGCCTGCCGACTGCAAATTGGCGGTACGGCAGACAACAAAATCTGCGCTACTAGTTTCTGATGGCTCGGAAACTTCTGCTGGAATTTGCTTCATTCAAGAAGAAGAAGAACGAAAACCGCAGATGGACGCAGATGGACACGGATATGAGGCAGTGGGCCAGCAACGCATATTCCGCAATCGGGGTACTAAGGGGACTGTGGGATGGACTGCACGGAGAAGGTTTGTAGTCCCGCCTTTAGGCGGCCGGGACTACGAACGCCGCGCTGTCGTCCATCTCACGGCCTTCTCAATAAGCCAATCCTCCCATCCGCGTTCCTCCGCGTCCCTCTGCGGTTAATCTTTGTTTGACCGTCGGACCGAGAATTATGGCGACCGCCAAAGTCTGCGCCGAATGCGGCTCCCCGCTGCCTGATAGCGCTTTGGGCAATCGTTGCCCCAAATGCCTCATGCAACTTGGATTGGATAAGTCCGAAACCGACACTGTGCGGGAGTTGTCCGAAGATCCTGCCCATTCCGCACTCCGCACTGGGTTCAGTGCGCCGCTTCGGCGACTATGAATTGTTCGAGCAGATCGCTCGCGGCGGCATGGGTGTGGTCTATAAAGCGCGGCAAGTGAAGCTGAATCGCACGGTCGCGCTGAAGATGATCCTCTCCGGCCAGTTCGCCAGCAAACAGGAGGTTCTGCGCTTTCGGAGCGAAGCGGAAGCGGCGGCGAATCTGCGCCACCCAAACATCGTCGCCATTTACGAAACCGGCGAATGCGAGGCCCAACACTACTTCTCGATGGAATACGTCCAGGGCCGGAATCTCGCCGAGATTGTGCGCGACGGCCCGTTGCCCGCGCAACGCGCCGCGCGCTACGCCCAGATCATCGCCGAAGCGATTCACTACGCCCACCAGCAAGGGACGCTGCATCGCGACCTCAAACCGTCGAACGTGCTGATTGATGCGGACGACCAACCGCGCATCACGGACTTTGGTTTGGCCAAGCGCGTGCGCGGCGACTTCGGCCTGACCGTCACCGGCCAAGTGCTCGGCTCGCCCAACTTCATGCCGCCTGAACAAACGGGCGCCAGGCACGCCAAGGTCGGTCCTCCGAGCGACGTGTACGGCATCGGCGCGATCCTCTATCATTTGCTGACCGGCCGGCCGCCCTTTCAAGCGGAGGCCATCGAAGATGTCTTGCTCCAACTGCGCGAAAAGGAGCCGGTCGCGCCGCGTCTCCTGAATCCCAGCGTGCCGCGTGATCTGGAAACGATTTGCTTGAAGTGTTTGGAGAAGGAACCAGGCAAGCGTTATCCGACCGCGCACGCACTCGCCGAAGAGTTAGGCCGATTCCTCCGTGATGAGCCAATCCTGGCGCGGCCCGCGACGCGATTCGAGCGCGGCTGGCGCTGGTGTCGGCGCAAGCCGGTGATCGCGAGTCTCGCCGCGGCGACTGCTGCGCTCGTGCTCGTTGTGGCAATAGGCTCGCCCATCGCCGCTTTCCGAATCAGTCGCAGCGCCCAACTCTTGCGGCAAAATTTGTACGTCGCCGACATGAATGTCGCTCAGCAAGCTTTGGAAGAGAATGATCTCGGACGCGTGTTCGATCTGCTCCAAAAGCACATTCCTAAGCCGAGCGAGGAGGACCTGCGCGGCTTCGAGTGGTGTTATCTTTGGAAGCGGTGTGAGGGTGATCAAATCTCCACGATTCACGCGCATGACGTTGGAGTGAGTTGTCTTGCTTATTCACCCGATGGCACTCGTTTGGCTTCGGGAGGTTTATACGAAGATATGACGGTCAAGATTTGGGACGTCGCGACGAAGAAGCTTTTGACCACACTCCCAATGTTTGACCAAGGGCTTTATCGAAATTCATTGGCTTTCTCGCCGGATGGTAGATTTCTGGCACTCGCAATGGGCAAGGGAAAGGTTGGCCTGTGGAATCTCCAGGCGCAATCCAAGATTGGCGATTTCAACGGTCAAATGGAAAATCTTGCGTTCATGACGTTTTCGACCCAAGGCGACCTTCTGGCGGCCGGTACTCGCAACGGCCGCGTGCGACTCGTGGATGTGCAGACTCGGCGGGAAATTGACACCTTTCAGGCCCATACGCTGTCGGTCTCGGCCATGGCGTTTTCTCCGGACGGAAGAAAACTGGTGACGGGTTCGATGGATCAATTGATTCAAGTGCGGGATATCGCCGCCCGAACGAACCTTGCTACTTACAAAGGGCACCGGAATGAGATCTGGCAAATCGCTTTTGCGCCCGATGGAAGGGCGTTCGCCTCCGCCAGTAAAGACGGCACCGTCCGGTTCTGGAAGGCCGAGCCCGAAACTGAAGAAAGTGTCGGGCCCTATCTCGGTAGTCCACTGGGCTTCTCGGCGGACAGCCTGCATTTGATCACCGAGAGCACCAACCGAACGATTCATATTTGGGACATGGTCAGTCGAAGGGAAACCGGGTCTCTGCAACTTTCAAACGCGGCGCAGCCATTGCCCATGGCTATGACATCCACTATCAGCCATAGAACGATTTCTGATGACAAGAAACTCCTGACTGTCGGCCTGACAAATGGCTTCGTTCAACTCTGGAACCTTCAGACTGGTCAACTCATCGAAACTCTGCCGGGGGACCTCACTCCACGGAAGACGTTTGCCTTTTCACGGGATGGGCGGTTTCTAGCGGTGGGAGGTTGGAAGTTGGCGGAGTCAAAAGCAACCGGAGCTGTGAGAGTGCGGGACCTGAAAACCCGCCACACTAAGGTATTCTCCATTGACGCAAGCTTGTCGGCAGGGTACGCGCCTTTGGCCTTGTCGCCCGATGGAACGCTGTTCGCGACAGGCTGGACACAAAATCGGACCAAACTCTGGGACGTCCGCACGCAACAGGAATTGATCACTTTGGCCGGTCCACGCGGTGATCTGCTTAGCCTGGCTTTTTCTCCTGATGGCAAACTTCTAGCCGGAGCCAGCCGCGACAACACTGCCTGGCTGTGGGAGGTTCCATCCGGGAAAGAACACGCCATCCTTAAGGCCCACAAAGAGGCGGTGGCGCATGTCGCTTTCTCGCCGGATGGGAAAACCCTGATCACAGGCGGCAGCGACGGCCTGGTCCAACTCTGGAATGTGGCTTCCACGCGCGCAGTGCTGACTCTGAGGTCGCCGGATGCGTCTGCTATCTTCGCTGTCTTCTCACCCGACGGCAATTCCCTGGTGTTCACGAGCGAGGCAAGATCCAGGGAGCAGCGTTTCCCGCTGGTGCTTCAAACCCAACCACTGGCCGAAATCGACGCGGAAATAGCCAAACGGACCGTGCGATGAGCGCGCACAGCTTTGTCCGGCTGTTTCGGTCCTTTGGCCGATTCGCGGACAACGCTGTCCACGCTCCTTTTGCGATGTTGGTCCTGGAGGCCGCGTCCTCTGTTGCATCGCGGAGCGATGCCCTGATGGTAGCCGTGGCATTCATGCCACGGACGGCAAGACCCGGCCCACATACGTCGCGGAGCGACGTGTCCTCCGAACGCGTTTCTGAATTCAACCGTCGGTCCGCAACGGCTGCCCGCGAAATACTCTTCCCGCCGTGGGATCAATCCCACCGCTACAGTCTTGTCATCGCTCCGCGATTTGCCCTCTGGAGCATACCCATCTCGGTGCAATTAGCCGCGGCGCCCCCACGTCGCGGAGCGACGCTCTGACGGTAGCCGTGGCTTTGAAGCCATGGACGGGCAATCCCCAACCGAAATTCGTCGCGGAGCGACGATTGAAAACTCTTCCTTGCTTCGCCATTCTCCCGCTATGGCCGACACCTTCACCTCGCTGCATTATCACATCATATTCTCCACGAAACACCGCGAACCTTGGATTCGCTCCGACATTCAGGAACGCCTCTGGACGTACCTCGGTGGTATCGCTCGTGAAAACGGTTTGAAAGCAATTCTCGTTGGCGGGATGCCCGATCATGTTCACCTCGCGCTCGCGATCCCACCCACGCAAGCCGTGAGCAAGGCCGTGCAAATCATCAAAGGCGGCTCATCAAAATGGATCAAAGATGCGTGCCCTGGAATGCGGGGCTTCGCCTGGCAGGATGGTTATGCCGCCTTCACGGTCAGCAAGTCGAACCTGAATGAAGTGGTGGATTACATCCGCAAGCAACCCGAACACCATCGGGTTAAGACGTTCCAGGAGGAGTACCTGGCCTTTCTGGTTCGGTACGAAATCGAATACGACGAACGGTATTTGTGGGATTGATCCCATCCATTGTGCCGCGGAGCGGCATTCGACAGTAGCCGTGGGCTTCAGCCCACGGACCGGCGTCCCTTCATTCATTGCGTCGCGGAGCGACGATCGAAACGTGTCCGTGAGCCGATGTTTCATTCGTCGCTCCGCGACGCATCGCGTAATTCCCACGCCTACCGTGGCTTGAAAGCCACGGCTACCGTCGGATGATCGCTCCGCGACCACACAAAACACAAATCGCCTCCACCGCACTTTTCCTGAAACTCCCGCCGAAATTCTCTTCATCTCTCTGGTGAGAACGAATCCAACCATTCGCTCTGAACCATAAACCGTATGAAGAAACTGAATCTATGCCCGCCCGTGCTGCTCACTCTGCTCGCTCTGACTCAATCGCTCGCAGCTCAAACCGTCCACCAGTTCAGCCGCATCACGGCCTTGCCGGACAAAACCATTTCTCTATCACTGACCGGCAGTGTTGAATCAATCTTCGCTCAGTATTTTGATCAGTACGTCATCGAAGCCTCGACCAACCTGATCGACTGGTTTCCCCTCGTCACGCTTCAGCAGACGAACCAACCGACGGAAATTCTGACCTATCACGACAAGGCAGCGGCGCAGTTCCCGCAGCGTTATTACCGCACCCTCACCAACCAGCTTATCACACCATTGCCCCAGCCAACGGGCCCGTACGCGGTGGGAACTTTTTCCCGGTTGTTGACCGTCCCGTGGCAGGCGAACCGTCAGTTTATGGTGACATTTTGGTATCCAGCGATCGCACAGGCCGGACTGCTGCCGACTCCATACATGGACCGTGAACTGCCTGAGAGCGGCAAAATCTTTCCAAGATACCGCGACCAAGTTCTGAAGTTCCTTTCCCACTCGCTCCCCAACGCACCGATTGCCACGAACCAACTCAAGTATCCGATTGTGCTCTATTCGCCCTCTGGAGGCGCACACCGACGGGACAGTCCCGACAAGACCGAAGAACTCGCGAGCCAGGGATACATCGTCGTCGGTCTTGATCATCGTGACACGTTTTTGAGCGTGTTTCCAGACGGCACAGTCGTCTCAGGCGAGCGCATCAAGGTCAATTCGGATAACCTGCCAATTCCGACCCTCCAGGATCGCGTCCAGGATGAAGGATTAGTCCTCGATGAACTCGACCGGCTGAATGGGACTGATCCGGTCCTGGGTGGGCGATTGGACTTGGATAAAATCGGAGCGTTTGGTTGGTCCCTGGGCGGCGCGGCCGCGGCGGAATTATGTCGCACCCACCTTCGCTGCCGTGCCGGCGCGAACATGGACGGCTTCTTCTTGAGCCCAGAAGTTCTGCAGCAAGGCGTCACCAAACCGTTTATGATTCTCCGCGCCGGGAATGCGGATCCGGCATCAGGCACTGACGATCGCAAAAAAGTTTTCGAAAGGCTGGAAGCGAACGCTTACTGGGTGAAGCTCACCGATACTGCTCACTTGAGTTTCGGGGAACCCTCTCTGGTTCTTGACCCGGTCGTTTTCCAACAATCAGCCGGAGCTCCTCCGCCAAACCAGCAGACGTCAGGCGTTCGCACGAGCCAGATCGCACGGGCAAACTGGTCTCGTTCTTCAACAAGTATTTGAAAGGCGTGGACGATCATTTGCTGGACGGCCCGTCGGTTGACTATCCCGAAGTGATGGAATTCTTGAAGAAGTGAAATCGAGTCGCTTAGCGGAAAGGCCGCGGAAGCAAGGCCGAACCACGGATTTCGCGGATGGGCACGGATGAAGAAAGATTTGAATGAAGCCCATTTCCCATCCGTGGTCGCTCGCTTGCGTTGGGATTGCGGTGGATCAATCCGTGGAAGAACTTCGATCATCCTCTGGACGGCCCGCTGGAGGGTTATCCTGAACGGATGTATCAACCGCTGTCACCATCGCGTATCAGCCGCAGATATTCGTCGGTATTGGCACCCTGGGGCAGGTGTCCGCGCCCGCGCCATTTCTCGAATACATCCGGCTCAACCTTCTTCCAGACCACCAGTGTTCCGGCCTGGTTTTTCATTTCGAGAACAGTCCCCGGATTGAGCCCGAGAGCACTCCGTAGTTCCTTCGGGATACTAATCTTGCCATCTCCGAGAACAATGACATCCATGTCACCAAGGTAGGAATTCCAATCGATTAGTCAACCGGCGAAATCTGAATTGAACTCGAAGCCGTAGCGTTGTCCGTTCAGGAACACCAACAGGTCAAGTTTCGCTCCGCCTTGGGTGTTCCAGAAATACGCCTCACGGTCGCCCGTCGCGCGCAGCACTTCCTCCAACGCGAACCCTTCCCACGACGCACCGAGCTTCGGGTGCGCCTCCAGCGCGGCAAACGACGCGATGCCGAGCAGGTCGTGCAACAGTCCGCTGTCGCGCAAATAGACCTTGGGCGATTTCACCTGCCGCTTGCCCAGACTCTCGAACCACGGGGGCAACTGGCGCATCACCAGCGCGCCGCAGAGAATGTCGAGATGGCGTTTGACGGTCGTGTGCGCTTCGCCGAGTGAACGGCCGATCTCCGACGCGTTCCAAATCTGTCCATGGCAACGGGCCACCATGTTCCAAAAGCGGCGCAACGCGAGCGGCGCGACCTGCACGCCGAGGCGCCGCAGGTCGCCGCGTTTTACCATTTCCATACCGTTTTGCATTTTGAGCGTCGAATGCTCAAAATGCAAGGAAGGCTCACAGCGGCAAGCAATTCTCATTTTGGCCGTAACGCGGACACTCCTGTCCGCAATATCGTCGAAAATGTGCGGACAGGAGTGTCCGCCTTACAGTCACGAACCGCGCCCGTTGCCAAAATGAGAATTGCTGACGGCGGCTCGGGAAGCGAAAACGCGGATTTCAGATGCTACGGGCCATCATTCGCTGGGCGGCCCACCGGCTGATCTTCCCAGGTTTACGCGGTTGTCGGCGCGTGCTACGGTGGTCCTGAATACGTTTTGATTGAGAACGTCCAACTGGAAAATAACTATGAGAAAAGCCCTTCTCGCAGCCATCGCTTCAAGCATGCTTCTGCCTTGCCAGGCGCAGTTGTTTTCTCGCGAATCCCTCGGCGGGGCGGCCGTCGGAGGATTGATCGGAGGGATCATCGGGCACAACAGCGGACGGAAGACCGCTGAAGGCATCGGAATTGGCGCGGGCGCCGGCCTTTTGCTCGGAGCCCTTTCAGAACCGTCTCGACGGGAGCCTCACATCACCGCGCCGGCTCCAGCGTTCGCGGCGCCTGCTTATTCCTACTATCCGGCCCGGCCCAATTACGCGGTCACGGGCGCTGCGCTCGGAGGATTGGCAGGAGGAGTCATTGGCCATAACAGCGGACGCAAAACGGCAGAAGGCGTCGCGATTGGCGCCGGTGCAGGCCTTGTGCTGGGAGCGTTGGCGGAGCAAGATGCGCGAAGACAGGAAGTGCGCTTGGCTTCAACTCCGGCCCACGTCGTGACCGCCCAAGCGTCCGTCCCGCCGCAGCCAGTTCCTGCGCCTGCCGCGGCCCAAGCCGCTGCGCCTTCTCTTCCTCCTGCCCCGATCATTCACAATTACAATCCTGGCACGGTTCCGAGTCCGATGAGCAGCGCCAACAGCCTTTTCGGACGTTAACCTTCGCCAGGCTTCTTCGAACGGTGAACTGACACCCATCCTGTCCAAACAACTTTGAATGAGTTCAAATCTAAGACCATCCTTCGCGCCCGGCCTTCGGCCGCCTTCTCCCCTCGTCCGATGAGCGGAGAGGGCAGGGAGAGGGATGTTCCATGGTGGATTACTTAATGAATCGCTTCATATGAAACACATAGTCCGTAGCTCGATTAAAACTGCCGCCGCCGCCGTCCTGTGCGGCATTCTCATGGGATGCGCCTCGGCCGGGGTCAAAAATCCATCCGGCGTCCCCGTGACCGAAATGAAAGCCGACGAGCGAGGCTTCGTCGCTGGCACGGGCATCGAGTCGCAAGACCTCGTCACGGTGACCGACAAGATGGCGCGTGATATTCTTGGCATTGAACAAATCGCCCGGGCCCAGGGCTCTCCGCGGGTGTATCTTTTCCCGGTGGAAAACAACACGCGCTTTCCGATCAACAAGGATTTGTTCCTAGATAGAATCCGCGCGCAGCTTAACGAAAAGGCCAGAGGCAAAGTCCGGTTTCTGGCGCGTTCCGCCAGCGCCGATGGCACTCCTCAGAAAATCATGCAGGCGCTCGAACGCGAACGCGATTTGAAGGAAACAGGCGCCGTCACGAGCAATGCCGGGCAACCCGCCGCCCAATTCAGCGGCGCTGACTATTTGCTCACGGGCAAGTTGGGGAATCTGACGACGCGCACTTCCGGCGGTGTGAGCGACTACGTTCTCTACACCTTCCAGCTCGTCGATGTGCGCACCAGCGAGATCGTTTGGGAGGGATCGGCCGAAATCAAGAAGCAGGGTTTGGAAGATGCCGCTTATCGATGATGGCCAAGCCGCTCTGCGGAGCCATGAAATCGAATCTTGACCTCTGTCGAATCGGTGTGCTGCGCCGTCAAGCACGGGGAATGAGGGAAACTGCGCTTCGAGCCACCGAGCACGAGTGGCCTTTCGAAGCGCGGCCAGCGAGGCTCGTTCCCCTCAATGATGAGCATGGGCTTGGCGTAGCGCAGATTTTCAATCTGCCGTATCGCGGAATTGCATTCTGCGGCGGCGCTGTCCTTTCGGCGTGCGGGAACCTCCGACGACCTGCCGATTGCAAATCGGCGATACGGCAGACTGCAAGTCTGCGCTGCGACAAAGGCCGAAGCGCGCTCAGCACGCACAAGGCAGAGGGCCGGGACAAAGGAGACGGAACTCAGGGCCATCCTGTCGCCTCTCCGGTCAAGCCTGCATGCCTCTGCCTGCTCGGAGTGACGGTGGCTCTGCTGGCGGCCATCGGGTGTGCGAGCCCCACGAAGAATCCTTCCTGGGTTCTGACGGGCGATCCGATGTTGGATGGCCGCGCTGCCATCAGCCAAGGACCCGCCAAAGACAAGGTCCTCTGGCAGTATCGAACGGGATTGGAAGCTCTGCGGCGCGGACAGTTTGACGAAGCCAAAGCGCTTTTTGACGATGCGCTGTTGACGATCGGAGCGAGCAGCGCCCAGGACAAAGAGGCCAAGAAATCCCGCAGCCTCTTTTCGCGCGAGGAGCGCAAATCGTTCCGAGGCGAGCCCTATGAACGAGTCATGGCGAACTACTACCGGGGAATTCTCTATTGGATGGATGGCGAACCCGACAATGCCCGCGCTTGTTTCCGCAATGCGCAATTCCAGGACAGCGACAACGAGAACAAGGAATACGCCAGCGATTATGTGCTGCTCGACTATCTGGACGGCTTCGCAACGGTGAAGCTTTCCGGCGACGGTTCCGACGCGTTCAAAAGGGTCGAGTCATTGAAGAGTTCCGTGAAGCCACCGCCTTACGACGCCCACGCGAACACGATCCTGTTCCTCGAGTTTGGCCAAGGACCCACGAAGTTCGCCTCGGGTGAGCACGGCGAACAGCTCCGCTTTCGCGAAGGACACTCCGCCGTGCGGTCTTGCCGCATCAAGATCGGCGAGCAAACCATTCAAGCGGTTCCCTACGATGATCTGAATTTCCAAGCCACCACCCGTGGCGGGCGAGTCATGGACCATGTCCTTGGCAACAAAGCGGTCTTCAAGTCCACAACGGATACGGTGGGCGACGTCGCGCTGATCGGTGGCATGGTGGCGGCGACTGATCGGCGCAGCCAGGATGTGGGGCTAGGTTTGATCGCCGCCGGATTGCTCAGCAAGATCGTGTCGGCGGCGACCACGCCGGCAGCCGACACCCGTTCGTGGGACAACCTGCCGCAGTATCTGAGCTTCGTCGCCATTCAGTTGCCTCCCGGACCGCACGTGGCGACGGTCGAATTCTTAGACGCCAATCAACAACCGGTTCCCAGCCTGACCAAGACGATCACGATCAACGTGTCGCCGACACGAGACACCGTCGTCTTCGCCAGCGACCGATCTCACACGACACAGAATCTATGAAAACGCATTTCGACGATCCTTCAGCCAGGTCAATGCTCAACAAGCATACCCACGCCCAATCTCCCCTCACCCTCACCCTCTCCCCATCAGATGAGGGGAGGCCAGGGAGAGGGGCAAACGTTTTTTCAATCCTCAAGACGTCCGTCATCCTGTGCGGCCTTGGCGCAAGTCTGCTCACCGGCTGCGCCACGGGCGGAGCGAAGCCGCCGATCAACACCACAAAGTATGATTTGGAGAATCGAGCCCACTTCGTGCTCATGGACTCTCGGACTCAGCGTTCCGTGACTTGCATGGGCATCCAGGAGCGACCGCTCGACGACGGACGCCTTCAGGTGGCGGCCAACGTTCGAAATCGGCTCAACCGCCGAATCCAAGTCCAGATCAACTGCGAGTTCAAGGACGAGCAAGGCTTCCCCGTGGACTCGACGCCGTGGCAGACGTTGATCCTGACCGAAAACGCGCAGGAGAGCGTCGCGTTCACGGCCATGAATAACAAAGCGCGGAAGTACACGATCCGCGTTCGCGAAGCCCGCTAGTCAACAGAGCCCGTTCTCGAAGCATGGACTCTCGCTCCTTCCCCATGAACGCCGGGAAGCCGATCTCCGATCCGTTGCGATTCCTTGTTCATCGGGTTCGCGCCGGGTCGGAGACTGGCGCTCCGGTCCGCGGACACCATATGCGCAAGCAGTTCGGAGAGGCCTCACCCAGCCCGATCTCTCAGGGAAAGAAACCACAGGTTTCCACGCAACGACATATTGAGCATGCTCGACTCTTCCAAAGGCCGCGAACGATCCTCCCTCTCCCGGCGGGAGAGGGTCGCGGTGGGGGGAAGGAGTCATCCGATTTCCCCTGGGCTGAACCGCGGCTGATCGCGTCGCAAAGAGAACGACTCAACACTTTCAACAAGCAACTCCTGACTATGAAAACAAGATTCCTTTCAACGATTGTCCTCCTAGCCACCGTCAGTTCCAGTCTGGCGCAAGCTCACCCTCCGAAACCTCCGCCGGCGGCTCCGCCTCCTCCGCCACCGGTTTCAGCCCTTCAACCTTCGTCCGCGACTTCCTCGGAGAAGTACGTCTATGAGCAGAAGTTCACGGCCGAACGGCCCTACCTGGTCACGCCGGATCAAGCTCAAACCGTCATCAACCGCTTCAAAGAGGCCTACGGCAAGATGGGAAACCCTCGAGTTCTCATCTACGTCAACCGCGAACTAGTCGATGACGAGTCCGGAATGAAGCTCTCCGCCCGCAGCGAGCAGACCGAGATTACGCGCGGGCATCTCGATCGCCATGACTCGTCAGGCGCACACACTCCCCCGAAGCCTCAGAGCCCCGGAAACCCGGGCAACACCGGCGGTGCGATCGTGTCCGGCGACCTCAATAAGGCTTTGGTGGATGCTGCGAGCGCGGCGGACAAAGCCTCCGGCCAGACTGAGAAGGTCACCAGCAAGAATACGTATCGCGTGCGCGAGCGGAAACAGGCCGCGCTTGCCGACCGGCAAACGGTTCGGGACATCGAGCGGTTATTCGGCCGGCCGCTGCGCATGGCGGGAGTGACCTTGATCGATCAGAGGGTTGCGACGCAGTTGATAGGAGACAAGCCGTGGGCCAGCTTCGCGGTTCCAACCGAAGGCGAAGCGGCACGGAAAGACCGGGAAGCACTGGCCAAAAATGCGGATGTGGTTTTGGAGATCTTGATTTCCTCGCGTCAAGTGACGGTTGCGGGAGTCTCAGGCGATGCCGTTCACGCGGTTCCGGATATCCAAGCGACCGCCATCCGTCTGAAGGACGCCAAGATACTCGGCCAGGCGTCCGCGTCGGATCTCATTGGCCATGGCCAGGCCACGGGCAAGATCGCGCGCAACTTCGGCGTGCGGGAGATCAGCGAAGCCACCGCCCTGGCACTGATGGAAGACATGACGCAGTGGCCGTAGGGTCACAATCACAGTTGCTTGAGCGCGCTATCGAGCGCCGAATAAAGCGCCTGCATCGTGGCTTCCGTTTCGTCGCCCATGTTCGAAATGCGGAAGGTCGTCCCTTTGATTTTCCCGTACCCGCCGTCGATCAAGAATCCTTGGTCCTTGACCAGCTTTTGCAGCTTCGCCGCGTCCACGACGCGCCCGCCAGGCTTGGCGCCGTTGTTCACACAGGTCAGAGTCAGTGATTCATAGCCCTTTTCCGGGAACAGCGTGAAACCGTGTCCTCCGGCCCATTGGCGAGCGAGCTGGGCCAGCTTTGCATGCCGCTGGTAACGAGCTTCCAGACCTTCGCCAAATATGTCTTCCAATTTGGAAGCGAGCGCATACACGTGGCCAATGCTCGGCGTGCTCGGGGTCATGTGGCTCTCCGCGTTCTTCTGAAATTCCACGAAGTCAAAATAATATCCCCGATCTTTCACCGTTGCCGCTTTGGCTAGGGCCGCCGGCGAGCATGTGAACACCGCCATCCCTGGAGGCAGCGCCAAGGCTTTCTGAGTGCCCGCAAGCAGGACATCAATGCCCAGCAGGTCGAACTCGATTTTCGTCGCGCTGAATGAGCTGACTGCATCGACGATGAACATCACCTCCGGATATTTCCGCTTGAGCGCGGCGATTTCCGCGAGCGGGCTCATCACGCCGGTGGAGGTCTCATTGTGGATGACCGTCAATGCGTCGAACTGGCCGGTCGCGAGCTTCGACTCGACCTGCTCCGGACGGATCGGCGAGCCCCAATCCACTTTGAGCGCTTCGGCCTGTTTGCCGCAGCGCTGCGCCACGTCCAGCCACTTGTCGGAGAACGCGCCGCACATGCAGCAGAGCACGCGCTTGGACACGAGGTTGCGGATGGCGCCTTCCATGACGCCCCAAGCGGACGAGGTGCTGAGATAAACAAGTTGCCGGGTGTGGAAAAGCGCCTGCAATTGCGGCAGGATTTTCGCGTAGAGATCTTTGAAGCCTTGGCCGCGATGGCCGATCATCGGCGTGCAAAACGCGCGGAAGGTCTTCTCGCTGACCTCGACCGGCCCCGGTATGTGCAATTTGACGTGACCCATAAAAGAGAAGAGGAAAGGTTTCACACGGGTTGAATCCAGGCAAGCCGAGTTTTGCTTTTCACAACGCTGATCTTGCCAGGACCCTTTCTGACTGCGTAAAAGACCATCGGTGAATGGCTCCCTCCACGAACCTGGCCGGGCTGACCTGCAGGTCAGCCCTGCCAGGCCCATGGTACCAATGCGCGCCAAATTTGGCGTGGGGGCTTTCCGTGAACCACCCGTTCGTAGCCGCCGAGGAGACGAGGCGGAAGACGTGGTTAAAACCAATATCCGCCTCCTCACGTCGGCGGCTACGGTTCATCGTCCCAATGCGCGCGGGAACCGCCTGGAGGCTGCCCACGAACCTCGGAGTGCCGGTCTCCGTTCCGTCGAGGTTTTCTCGGCGATTAGGTCCGCGCCGGGTCGGAGACCGGCGCTCCAATTCTCAGCAGCGTTGATCGGATGGTTCCTGTTGCTGACACTTTCCGCCTGCAAAACCGCGCCCTCGACGGCCCGTTCTCCACAGGCCGGCTTCATCTCCGCCAAGCTCGCGGAGATTGACGCAGCCATCCTCCAAACAGTTGCGGGCAACCGAATTCCCGGCGGCGTGCTCTGGTTGGAACGGCTGGGGAGCGCCTATCACAAGGCATATGGACGCCGCGCGCTCGTGCCCAGCGAGGCGCCGATGGCCCAGGACACAATCTTCGATGCCGCTTCACTCACCAAAGTCATCGCCACCACTCCCGCGGTGATGCTGTTGATCGAGCGCGGCGAGCTCAGCTTGGACGCGCCGGTCACAAAGTACATCCCCGAATTCGGTGCTCACGCGAAAGACTTGATTACCGTGCGCCACCTTCTCACGCACACGTCGGGGTTGCGGCCGGGATTAAGTGCGACTCCGCCGTGGTCCGGCTACGACACGGCCATCAAGCTGGCTTGCGCCGAGAAACCGCTCAACGCGCCCGGCGGCGTCTTTCGCTACAGTGACATCAATTTCATCGTGCTGGGGGAAATCGTCCGGAGGGTGAGCGGTATTCCTTTGGACGAATTCGCCGCGAAGGAAATCTATCGGCCCCTCAGAATGGTGGACACCGGCTTTCTGCCGCCGGCCGGCAAACTCGCCCGCATCGCGCCGACGGAACAAGTCGAAAACGAAATGCTGCACGGCAAAGTGCACGATCCGACCGCGCGACGGATGGGCGGCGTGGCGGGCCACGCGGGGCTGTTCACCACGGCGGCTGACTTGGCGCGATTTTGCCGAATGATGCTCCAGGGCGGCTCGCTCGGCCAGACCCGCGTTCTCAAACCGGAAACGGTTAAGCTCATGACCAGCGTGCAGTCTCCAAACTCCGTCCCGTCGCGCCGAGGGCTCGGATGGGATATCGACTCGGGTTACAGCCGGCCCCGCGGCAGACATTTCCCGCTCGGCTCCTTCGGTCATACCGGCTTCACCGGCACTTGCCTGTGGATCGATCCGTTTTCGCAAACCTTTTGGATTTTCCTTTCCAACCGCGTCCATCCCGATGGCAAAGGGAACGTGCTGCCTTTGCAGGCCACCCTGGCTTCCTTGGCGGCGGAGGCGGTGGCCGGCTTCAATTTCGCCGGCGTGCTCGGCGCATTGCCGCCGCGGCCGCCGCCCGAACCCGCCGTCTCCGCGACGACCAACCAAACAAGGGTTCGTGCGGCCCAGGTGCTGAACGGCATCGACGTGCTCGCTCAGCAAGGATTCGCCCCGCTCAAAGGATTGCGGCTGGGCTTGATTACCAATCACACCGGCACGGATCGCCGGCGGAATCCGACGATCGATCTTCTGCAGCGTGCATCGGGCTTGAAACTCATCGCTCTGTTCAGCCCGGAACATGGAATTCGCGGTGCGCTCGATGAAAAAGTCGCTGACAGCGTCGATGAGAAAACGGGCCTGCCGATCCACAGCCTCTATGGCGAAACGCGTTCGCCGAAGCCGGAACAACTCCAAAACCTCGATGCGTTGGTCTTCGATGTTCAGGACATTGGCTGCCGCTTTTACACCTACATTTCGACGATGGGGCTTTGCCTGGAAGCCGCCGCGAAAGCGAAGCTCAAATTCTTCGTCCTGGATCGCGTCAATCCGATCAATGGCCGCGTGGTCGAAGGGCCCGTCCTCAACGGCCAAACCAGCTTTACCGGATTTCATCCGATTCCAGTCCGCCATGGGATGACGGCGGGCGAGTTGGCGCGGATGTTCAACGCGGAGCGCGGCTTCAACGCCGAACTGACCGTAATTCCTGCGCGAGGCTGGAGTCGCGGCCTTTGGTTCGATCAAACGGGCCTGCCCTGGACCAATCCCTCCCCCAACATGCGGAGCTTGACCGAAGCCGCGCTTTATCCGGGCGTGGGACTGCTGGAAACAACGGCGCTTTCGGTCGGGCGAGGAACCGGGACGCCCTTTGAAGTGATCGGAGCGCCTTACATCGATGACGTGAGGTTGGCGCAGGAACTGAATGGCCTTGGACTGTCGGGAGTTCGATTCGTTCCGATCAGATTCACGCCCAACGCGAGTGTGTTCAAAGACCGCCCCTGCGCGGGAGTGAACATCGTCCTCACCGACCGCGAGCGCTGCCAGGTCGTGAACATGGGCATCGCCATCGCGCAGACGCTTCATCGACTGTATCCGGCCGACTTCGGGCTGGAAAAGTTCGACCGGCTTCTCTCCCATCGAAACACGATCGACGCGCTCCGGAACGGCCGGATGCTGGCGGACATTCAAGCAAGCTGGGCGATTGACCTCGAAGAGTTCATGAGACGGCGGGAGGCGTATTTGCTCTACCAATGAGGTCGGGTGAGAGGCGACGTTCGCTGAATTTCGCGATTGGCCATGAAAGGCACCTCATGAAAGAACGGTGGCAAGGATTCTACGCCTTGCGGATTTACCTGCCCCTTTCATCGCTCTCTCGCCGCTGGCGAAGATTTTGCCGACGCATCAGAAACAGACCTGATCGATTCCTTCAGGCCACAAGACTTCCCGAGGTCTGCTGGACGCATTGCGTCGAAACCTCAATGCCGCGGGTGTGTGAGCACAAGAAGGAGAACGGGAATGTGCGCGTGAGCGAGCTTGCGATACTTTCGGCGTTGGCGGCGCGCTGCAGAGCAGGTTCGAACCTTTTCGAGATAGGCACCTTTGATGGGAGGACGACCCTGAATCTTGCGCTCAACGCACCCGCCAACTGTCGAATCTATACACTCGACCTGCCGCCAGCCCAAGCGACACGATATCCGTTGGCCGACGGCGAGCGTCACATGGTTGAAAAATCGAGGCCGGGCGCTCGCTACGAGAAGTATCGCGGCAAGCATCCTGCGGCGATCTCTCGAATCCACCAACTCCTCGGGGACTCCGCGAACTTCGACTACTCGCCATACCGGGGTTCATGCTCCTTGGTATTCGTTGACGGCTCCCACGCCTATGATTACGCGCTGTCCGACACTCGCGCTGCCATGACCCTCGTCGAAGCCGCGGGGATCATCGTCTGGCACGATTATGGGATCTGGGAAGGAGTGACGAAAGCACTGGAGGAGCTTGCGCATCGCGAGCGTTTAGGACTCCACAACATCCGTGGCACAAGCCTCGTGATTTGGAGGCAGAATTGCCGCCCAGCGAATGCTGGCCTTTGCTCCTCCCATGCGCCCTAGCGCCGCCGGTTGCTCTATGAAGAAAACCGTCAGCCTGTTCATTTGGCATGCGCGTTCTGGTGTCACCGAAAGAAATCCTTCGATTCCAGAAACGTCCATCGAATTGTCCTCGAATTTTGGGCCTCAGACTCAATTTTTCGTTCTATTTCTGGCCTGTAAATTACGCATCGAAATCATTTCTAAGGCTCTGATTTCTCTTGGATTCTTTCCGAGGACACAGGAGTCTCGAGACCGACTTCTTCGGTGATACCGGGATCACGCTGCGGCGCAGGCTCTCGAACTCAAGACTTGTTTCATGCCTGCGAGAAGGTACTCTCTTTTCATGAAAACGCTCAGTGTCCGCGAGGCGCAACCCCAGCTCGACCGGCTGCTTGTCGAAGCAGCCCGTGGCGATCTAATCGTGCTGACGGACGGTGACATCCAAGTGAGGCTAGCACCCTTTGGCGTCGGCCACGCGCTCGACCCCGAAGCGGATACCCCAGAACTCGAAGCGGAGTTGCTTAAGGCCGTCCGAGGACCGCACAGTCCGTTTTCCGAGGCTGAACTCCACGAGATCGCCGGGCGGGCCGTTCAAGAACACCGGACGCAGCGAGGGCAATGAAATTAGGGCTGCGACGTTCGGATTTCTTCAATCGCGATTTCGATTTGCAGCATCGCTGGTATCTGGAAAATGCCAGCGAAGAAGTGGCTCGGCGTTATCTTGAGGCAGTCCTTTTGACTCTCTCCACATTGGCCGCGCAACCCGGAATGGGCCGTGCCCGGTTCTTTCGCCACCCAGAATTGCGCGGCTTGCGCTCGTTTCCTCTCCGCTCGCCGTTCCACGTTCATTTGCTTTTCTATCGGCTCACGGACGAGGAGTTGTTCGCGGAACGGATTCTCCACGGAATGCGCGATTTGCCTCGGCGTCTTTTGGAACCTCCCGGTTCGTCAGAACAATGAAGGATCTGGCGGCTCCACAGGATGCCTCACTTCCACGTTCTGCGTCGCGGGGAATCAAACCCAACGCCCGGCGTGACGCACTCGAATCCTTGGATAGCTTCATCGAACGCTGGCGTTCAATTTACCGATGCGCTATAACGCCGCTGGTCGCTCTATGAAGAAAACCGTCAGCCTGTTCATTTGGTTTGTCGTGGCAGTCCTGGGAGCTTGGGCTTATGTCACGTTGGCCTTGCATCGGGGGGAGCACATCAGTTCCGCCTACATCCTGACCGCCGCGCTTTGCTCGTACGCCGTTGGCTTTCGGTTTTACTCGAAGTGGATCGCCGCACGGGTGCTCACGCTGAATGACCGCCGGGCCACGCCGTGCGAAGTGCGCGAGGACGGCAAGGATTTTGTCAAGACGAACAAGTGGATCGTGTTCGGCCACCACTTCGCCGCCATCTCGGGGCCAGGGCCATTGGTCGGTCCGGTGCTGGCCGCTCAGTTTGGTTATCTGCCAGGAACCCTTTGGATTCTCATCGGAGTCGTGCTCGGCGGCGCGGTCCAGGATTTTGTCATTCTGTTTTGCTCCATGCGGCGCAACGGCAAATCTCTGGGGCAAATGGTCAAGGAAGAGCTGAATACCACCGCGGGCATGATCGGTGTGGCGGCCATCCTGGCGATCATGATTATCCTGCTGGCCGTGCTGGCGCTGGTCGTTGTCAAAGCTCTGGCGGAAAGTCCCTGGGGGGTCTTTACCGTGGGCGCGACCATTCCCATTGCCATGCTTATGGGAGGATACCTCCGCTACTGGCGGGTCGGAAAGGTGATGGAGGTATCGGTCATCGGCGTGGTGCTCCTTCTGCTGGCTGTGTGGGGCGGCCAGTTCGCACATTCCCATGCGGGCTGGGCAAAAATATTCACCTTGAAAGATATCACGCTGGCCTGGGCGATCATCCTTTACGGATTGGCGGCCAGCGTCTTGCCCGTCTGGCTGCTGCTGGCGCCGCGAGATTACCTGAGCACGTTCATGAAACTCGGCACCATCTTTGCCCTCGCGTTCGGAGTGTTCGTCGTGCTGCCCGATTTGAAAATGCCGGCCATCAGCCAATTCGTCGATGGTTCCGGCCTCGTGGTGTCGGGGAAATTGTTTCCATTCTGCTTTATCACGATTGCCTGCGGAGCAATTTCGGGCTTCCACACCCTCATCTCCAGCGGCGTCACGCCAAAAATCATCACGCGCGAAAGCTACGCGCGGCCTATCGGCTACGGCGCGATGTGCCTGGAATCGCTGGTGGCCATCATGGCAATGATCGCCGCCTGCACACTCGATCCGGGCGTTTATCTCAGCATGAACGTCAAAGGCGCCGGAGCGGACGCGGCCGCCATCGCCGCGGATACGGTGGCGAAGGTCACAGCGACCGGCTTCACGGTCACGACCGAGCAGATGGACAGATTGGCAGCACAGATTGGGGAGAAAACCCTATTCGGGCGCACGGGCGGGGCTGCGACGCTGGCCGTGGGCATGGCGAACATTTTTTCAGGCGTCACCGCCGGACGCTGGCTGGACCTCTGGTATCACTTTGCCATCATGTTCGAAGCGCTATTCATCCTGACCACGCTCGACGCCGGGACGCGAGTCGGGCGTTACCTGTTGCAGGACGTGCTGGGCAACGCCTGGAAGCCGCTCGGCGATACCCAGAGTGTGAAAGCGAATGTGCTGTCGAGCGTTTTGGTCGTTGCGGGTTGGGGATATTTCTTAATCCAGGGCGTGCGCGATCCGCTCGGCGGCATCAACTCACTCTGGCCGTTGTTCGGCATTGCCAACCAATTGCTGGCGAGCATTGCGCTGTGCCTGGCCACGACGGTGATCCTGAAAATGCAGCTCGCCCCGGCCAATGGCGCCGGGCAGAACGGCAATTCCGCGAAAGCCGGACGACCCGTTTTTGCGCTCGTGACGCTGATCCCGCTCGCCTGGCTTCTCTCTGTGACCATGACGGCCGGATACCAAAAGATCTTTCATCCGGACCCGCGCGTGGGCTTTCTTGCTCAAGCCAAAGCGCTGGACGAAAAACTTCCGGCGCTCAATCAAGCCCTCCAGGCAGCGGAAGCCACCGGGTCTGCGGAGGCCATCGCAAGCGCTCGAAAATCCGCGGCCACCAATCGCACGTTGCGCTTCAACAATGTCCTGGATGCGGCCGTGGCCGGCATTTTTTTAGTGCTGGTCGTGATGATCGTTTTGTTGAGCGCGCGCGAATGGCTTCTCTTGCTGGCCCGGCGGAGACTGGCGTTGCTGCATGAAGCCGAGCCGGTGTGGCTCCCGGATTATGCCATCGCCGAAGGCAAGCCGCTCCGCCTTTTCAGTCTCTTCGCCCTGGCGTTCGCGCTGGCGCGGGAGCTTTCCGGCGAGGCCGCGTTGGATCGAGCGGAGCCAGCCGCGCAGGCCTGTCATTCGTGCGAAGCGGAGGCATTGAGCGCGGCCAAGGGGAGGAGCCGCGCCACGGCGAGTCCCGGCAATGGGCTTGAGGTTGACCGGGGAAAACTCTACGCCGAGTCCGTAGAACGGCGGTTCCAGGGCATTAACCGCTGCTGTTGATTTTGGCGCAAGGCGCGTTATACTGCGACGAACGCATGGAATCGCGACTTTTCGTTCAACGTTTTCCACGCAACCGCATTCCGCACTGCAAGGCCCTGTTTTTTCGCGTCGCAAGGTCGAAGGGCTAATGGAGCGAATCGGTTTATTCGGAGGTTCCTTCAACCCGGTGCATCTGGGACATCTGCTCGTGGCACAAGCCGCTCGGGAGGAATTGCAGCTCGACCGAATTGTCTTCACGCCGGCCGCCAGGTCTCCCTTCAAACCCGGAATCGAGTTGGCTCCCGCCGCTCAGCGTTTGCGCATGCTTCGGCTGGCTCTGGCGGGGCAGCCGGATTGCGAAATCGACGACCAGGAAATCGCGCGGGGCGGGGTCTCTTACACCATCGACACGGTTCGCAGTTATGTCCGGCGTTTTCCTCAAGCAGAACTTTTTTGTCTGATTGGCGCCGATCATGTCAACCAACTGCCTTTGTGGCGGGATGCGCCTGAATTGGCCCGGCTGGTCCAATTTGTGGTGATCCCGCGCCCCGGCCAAACCCTCGCCGATGCGCCGCCGCCGTTTCGCAGTCATCCCTTGCGCGGATTCCCGTTAGGCGTCTCCGCTTCCCAGATCCGTGAGCGTGTGCGCAACGGCTTGCCGATTCACTGGCTCGTTCCGCCCGCCGTGGTGGAGGCCATTCACATCGACCGACTCTATCAATGAATTCCAGACAACTCGCCTCGTTCTGCCGCGAACTGGCGGACAACAAAAAAGCGGAAAACATCGTGATCTTGGATGTCCGGAAGCTTTCGTCGATTACCGACTACTTTGTGATCGCCACAGGCACGAGCGAACCGCACCTGCGAGCCGTCGTCGATGAAATCCGCGATACGCTAAAGGAGAAATGTGCGCTCCAACCCCGGGCGACAGACGGCACGCTCCAGGCCGCCTGGGTTGTGCTCGATTATTTCGACGTCATCATCCACATTATGCGCGAGGACATCCGGGCGCATTACGATTTGGAGGGCTTGTGGGGAGATGCTCCGCGTGTAAGGTTCCGCAAGAAGGCCGCGGGAAGCAATTAGATCATGGCGAGGGATCCTTGGCGGGAGTCTCACCCGAAACTTTGAGCATGTCATCCAACAGCCTCTTGAAGTCCTCCAGACCGGTGGAGGGAATGATGATCGTATCGCGGCGTCCATTGACGTCCTCCGTGATCCGCAAGAAGCGGCCCCTGGGGTTTTCCTTCAGGGTGAAAACAAACGTTTTCCGTTCGATCTGAATCTTGTCGCTTTTAATCGTTTCCTCGACCACTGGGGGTTTGGAGCCGGAAGGACCATGAGGACGATACCCGTAAGGCGAAGGACGTTCGTTCGAGATCATACAACTAGTTCCACAAAGGCGTCGGTTCGCGCCGCCACTGCTATTACAGACACTTACGAACTGCCATTTGTCAACCTTTGAATTTGGCCGCGCCCAGCAGGAACCTGGATGAACTCTCCGTCGAGGAAACCTGGAGCAAATGCGCCAAGAGTCCGCAGGCCAAGAGGACGCGCATGATGCCGGCGACATCCCCCCAAACCTTCAACGGGACGCGGGCGTGTTCGCGTTGCTGAGGCGTCGAACGCATCCCGTACACGTCCAAGTGCAGCCGTTTGACCTTGGGTTCGAGCCAAAATCCGCGGACCAGAGCCAGCCCCAGCAGACCCAAGACCAGATAGGCCGCCCAGGGCCGGAGCGGCTTGCCTGTATAAAGCCATTCGACCAACAGGTGAACCAAGGCAATTCCGCCACACCAGCATTGAAGAACAAAGTCGCGCTCCAGAACGATTTGAAGAGCGCGGCCCGAATGCGACGGCGGCAGGATGGAGAGCATCTGGTCGGAGGTGAACGAAGGCCCCAGCACGATGCACAAAAAAAAAGTCGCTCCAAACCAAATCGCGGCGTTGATCACCCCGACGCATCTTAATAAGAAGAGCACTGGCAAAAGGTAAAAAAAAACCAACGCAGTGCCAAGCAGGGAAACAGGGCGCACATGACACGGAGCGCCGGTCTCCGACCCGGCACGTACCCGGACCCGGAATCGCGCCGGGTCGAAGACCGGCGCTCCTGCTATCGGCGCTCAGCGGCCCGCGGATCGAGCGCATCGCGCAAGCCGTCACCGAGAAAATTCAAAGCCAGCAACAGCGCAGCCAGGAAGCCGCCCGGAAATGCGATCAGCCACCAGTAAATGCGGATGGGATTGATTTGCGAAGCGCCTTCCGCAATCAGTGAACCCAGACTGGCTTGCGGCGGTTGGATTCCTAAGCCGAGGTAGCTGAGAAAGGACTCGTAGAGGACGATCGACGGCACGGTCAATGTCAGATAGACGATGACGACTCCGCCCACGTTGGGCAAAATGTGGCGGAAAATGATGCGCCTGTGGCTGGCGCCGAGAGCCAAGCTGGCGAGGACGAAGTTTTGGTTCCTCAGCGAGAGAACTTGGCCCCGCACGATGCGAGCCATGGTCAGCCATGAGACCGAGCCTAAACCTGCAAAAAGGAAAAGCATTCGTCCCATGGCCGCGAATTCCGGCGAGAAGACTTTCGCGAGCCAACCCTTGAACAATTCCTCCAGCGTCGTGATCATCACGATCACAAACACGATCGACGGGAGCGAGTAGAGCACATCCACGGCACGCATCATGATCTGATCGCAACGGCCCCCAACATAACCCGCCACTGCGCCCCAGAGAACGCCGATGACCAAGCTGACACCCGCCCCCACCAGTCCCACGAGCAATGAGATGCGCGCGCCATACACGACTCGACTGAGCAAATCCCGGCCATGGACATCGGTGCCGAACCAGTGCCCAGCCGCCGGGGCAGCGAATTGGAGGTTGGAAAGAGCCGTCGGTGCATACGTCACCGATGGTGGGAGCCAGTTCGCGATCCCAGGAGCTCGGAACACAGGCCAGAGGATGACGAAGCTCACTGTGAGCAGCAGAAACAGGCCGCCGATGCAGGCCGCGCGATTTTGCTTGAAGCGAAGCCACGCCGCTTCGGCGGGACTCAAGGACAACGCCCAGGCGGCCGTGCCTCCGACGATCCCGGCCGTCGGCGCATTCCTCAGGCGCTTGCGCTCGAGATTTGATCTCATGCTATGGAATTACTCGTACTTCACCCGCGGGTCCAATAGGCTGTAGGTCAAATCGACGATCAGGTTCAGGACCAAAAGCAAGACCGCATACAGGATCACCAGACCCACCACCATCGGATAATCCCGGTTTAACGAACTATGGACCATAAACACGCCGATGCCGGGAATCTGGAAAATGTTTTCGACCACGAATGAGCCGGTCAACAACTCCGCCAGCATTGGGCCCGCATACGATACGACGGGCAGCACAGCCAGCGGGAAGGCGTGTTTCCACAGCACGGCAACTTCGCTCAATCCTTTCGCGCGCGCCGCCGTGATGAACTCGGCGTTCAGCGTGTTCAGCATTCCTTCCCGCATGAGCCGCGCGATGCGTCCGGCGAAATAGAGCCCGAGCGTCATCGTCGGCAGGATCGCGTTGAGCGGAGACCCCCACAACGCCACTGGAAGCCACTGGAATTCGATGGCGAAGACCATCACCAGCAGCGGGCCGATCACCATGGCGGGCACGCACACCCCGGCCAGCGCAAAGAAACTCCCCGCATACTCGTCCCAATGCCCTTTGCGCAATGCCGTGGCAACTCCCAAGGGGAGGCCCAGGCCGATGGCAAAGCAAAAGGCCAATCCCCCGAGGGCCAGTGACACTGGCAGTCCCTGAGTGATGATGTCGTTCACCGTGTGGTTGCGATACTTGAGCGAAGGCCCGAAATCACCTTGGACCAAGCTGCCGAGATAGCGGAGGTATTGTTTCCAAATCGGTTCGTCCAAATGGTACTTGGCGTTGAGGGCGCGCTCGATTTCGGGTGAGGCCGGTGGCCGCTCCTTATCAAATGGCCCTCCCGGAGCCACGCGCACCAGGACAAAAGCCAGCGAGCTAATGATCACGAGCAGCGGGATCATCAAAAGGATGCGTTTCAGGAAATACATCGGCATGAAGCGTAAAGCGTAAAACGTAATTCGTGAAACGTGAAACGTGAAACACGAGCCGAGGCGAGCTACCGCTACGCCTGACGCCTGGCGCCTGACGATTTATGCATCACGTTTTACGTTTTACGTGTTATGTTTCACGTTTCACGCATCCTATTCTCTCATCGTCCGGTCCGTCCGTTGGCCCGCCGGAGCCGCCTTCCAAATCGCCCGGAGCGGATGTTCACCCCGAACATTCGAAGAGACGCCCTTGATCCTGGCTGCGTCGTAATACTCCATTCCCGCGTAAATGTAGAGCGGCACGATGGGGACTTCCTCGCGGATCAGCAGGGCTTCGGCCGTCTGCAACAACTTGGCCCTCTTGCGCGGCTCCTTCCAGCGGTTGGCTTCGCGCAAGAGTTGGTCATAGCGCGGATTTTTCCATCCAGTCCGATTGTTCCCGTTCTGGCTCGAAAAAATGTCGAGAAACGTGTTCGGATCATTGTAATCGCCGATCCAACTGCTCCGGCACGTGTCGTAATCCAGCCTGGACTGGGCGTTCAGATAAACCTGCGAGTCCAGATTCCGCAGCTCCACTTGAATGCCCAGCTCGCGTTTCCACAGCGCCTGGAGTTCCACGGCGATTTGTTCGTGGGTCTTGCCGGTGTTGTTGTACATGTAATGGAACCGGGGAAAATTCTGTCCGGCTGGAAAACCTGCTTCCGCCAGCAACCGCCGGGCCGCTTCCGCATCGAAGTGGAGACCGGCCGCTGGCTCGTAATTAGGCAATCCTGGCGGCACGAAGTGTTCCGCCACTTTTTCGCCGGCCTTCATGATTTTTCCGACGATGTGCCGCTTGTCGATGGCCATGGCCAACGCCTTGCGGACGCGGACGTCGTCGAACGGTTTTCGAGTCACGTTGAAGCGGATGAAATACGTGCTGAGAAAATCGTAACTGTGAAAGTCGGGGCGCTTCCGCAGGAGATCCATGAGTTCGAGCGGAATTAGCTCCTTGTCCCAAACAATGTCCGCCAGGCCTGTCTCGTAAAGGTTTAAGGCCGTGTTCGCGGTCGATCCTCTAAGCAAATCCACAACCGCCGAGCGCGTGTTATCCGCGTCCCAATAACGCGGATTCTTCCGGAGGCGAATCCGGTCGTTCAAACGCCAATAGACCAATTCATAGGCGCCGCTGACGGGCACAGATCGGGCCAAGATCCATCGGTCGCCGAGACGGTCAATGGTTTGTCGGGGAACGACGCCCAACGTCGGCAAAGCGCAAATATCCGGGAAGAAAGGCGTCGGATCGTTCAGCTCGGCGAGGAACGTGCGCGGATCGAGCGCTCGCAGACCGACGGCAGCCCGGTCTTTGAGTTTGCCGGTGGCGAACGCTTCGGCGTTTTTCACGCAAAACAAGAGGCTCGAATAAACGCATCCGGTGGACGGCTCCAGAACACGCAACCAGGAATAGGCGCAATCCTCCGCGGTGATCGGCTCGCCGGTGGACCATTGAGCCGAAGCACGAAGATGGAAGGTGTAAATTCTTCCATCCTCGGAGATCTCCCAACGTTCCGCCAAACCGGGCTCCGGGCCGGCCGTTTCGGCATTGAAACGTGCGAGACCTTCGAACATCGAAGCGACGACGCGTCCATCCGCCTGGGCCGTGACCAGCGCTGGGTCGAGAGATTCAGGCTCCGGACCGTTGACGATGACCAAATCCACGGGCTGTTCAAGGCGGCCGCAACCAGTGGACGCAACAAGCAAAACTGCGATAACGACCGGCAAGGCCACCTTGAGGATTAGATACCTGCTTTTCTCCAAGGCAGATTCTGAGGGTAGGGACGGCGCGCCTGCGCCGTCCCCGCCGCGTGCAGCGGCGGAACACACCGCGGTATTGGCGAAGGTGCCGAGCCTCCCGTTCAAAAGCGTTCCGCGCCTGCTCGGGGCGGGGACACCGCGGCGCGGCGTCCCTACCTCGCTCCGCGTGTGAATTATGCGGTCGAGGGAAGCAGGTGCGATTGGGATGCACCCTCGCCCGCTAGTACTGTGACAAAGAATTATCGACACATGCGCCGCCGGTCGGAATCTGGGCGTAAGTCAATCACTAGACGGCGACACGTTTGCTCTTATCCTCGTGTTCGGCGAGGGCGCCGGACACGGCACGCCCGGGCGCGTGCGCTCCGCATTCCAGCCGAATTGTCACGGCTTCGGCGATGCACCGGGCGCGTTGGTGGCGGTTTGATTGGTGACGGCCGGCGGCTTCGGAGTGGGCGCTTCAGGCTGATTGGGTGCCACCGCCTTTGCCGCCGCGGCGTCCGCACTCGGGCCGGGAGTGACCGCGTTGGTCGCAGTACCGCCGACTAAGTTCGTGGCTGTTGTGGCCGGCAGTGTCATCTGGACCGCTTGAGTCGAGGAAACGAGCGGTAGGCTCGCGTTGCTTCCGGCCGTGGGCGGAGTGACCAAGGGGGACGGCGCATTCGCTTTCTTTAAAAGCTCTTGGTCGAGCAATCGCTTGCTGCTCTGCGCTTGGTTCGAATTCAAAAGAGAAAGCGTCAGGGCCAGGCCCAGGAACACGGAGGCGGCATACTTTGTCATCTTGGTGAGGGCATTGCCGGACCCTGCGCCGAAAAGGGCGTCCGTCGCTCCTCCCCCGAAAGCAATTCCGGCTCCGGCCTCTTTTTTGGGCAGTTGGATCAAGATCAACAGCATCAAGAGCAGCGAATCCACTACCATGATGAAAGTCAAAAAAACAATCAACAAACTCATATTCTCTTAAATCGAATTCTTAATAATATCGGAAAAGCTTCTGGTTTCCAAGGAGGCGCCGCCGACGAGGGCGCCATCGACATCCGGCTGACTCATCAAATCCCGAGCATTGCTCGGCTTGACACTTCCACCGTACTGGATTCGCACCCGCTTGGCAACTGAACTGTCAAAGAGTTCCGTCAGCGTGCGGCGGATGAACGCGTGCACCTCCTGCGCCTGCTCGGGTGTCGCGTTGCGGCCCGTGCCGATCGCCCACACTGGCTCATAGGCGAGGATCGTTTCCTGCATTTGCTCCTTGTTCAAGCCGGCCAGACTTCCTCGAAGCTGCCGGCCGACGACTTCCTCGGTTTTGCCGGCTTCGCGTTCCTGCAGCGTCTCGCCGATGCAGACGATCGGTTTCAGCGCCGCAGCGTGCACGGCCAGAGCTTTCCTGGAAATCAAAGCGTCAGTCTCCGCTTGGTGCTGTCGGCGCTCGGAGTGGCCTAAGATCACATATCTGACCGAAAACTCCTTGAGCATGACGGCGGAAATCTCGCCGGTGTAGGCGCCGCCGTTTTGTTCGCTCATGTTCTGGGCGCCGAGGCGAATGTTCGAATCGAGGATTTGCCTCGAAACCTCGCACAGCGCGGTGAACGGCGGACAAACCACCAAATCGACTTCCTTGATCGCCGCCAACTCTCGTTTGAGTCCGTGCACGAGGTCGAGCGCCTCGGCCACGGTCTTGTTCATCTTCCAATTCCCGGCGATAATCAGTTTGCGCTCCTTTTGCATGATCTGTCCCGGCCTGCGTTTATCGGTCCGAAAGGGCCGCCACACCGGGCAGCAGCTTGCCTTCGAGGAACTCCAGGCTTGCGCCGCCGCCGGTGCTCATGAATGTGACCTGATCGCCCAGGCCCGCTGCATTCAACGCCTTGACGCTGTCGCCACCGCCAATGATGCTCTTCGCACCGCTTTTCTTCGTGGCCTCCGCCACGGCGCGGGCCACGGCGATTGTTCCTTCGGCAAAACGCGGGTCCTCAAAAATCCCCATCGGTCCGTTCCACAGAATCGTCTTGGCCGACCGGATGACTTCGCTGTAAGCGGCGACTGTCGCCGGGCCAATATCCACACCCGCACCGTCGTCGGGCAGGTTCAGCGAGGCGTTGGCGCGCCGGTTTTGCATCTCGAGGACCGGCTTGCCTTTCTTGTTCACCTTGCCGGTATCGGTGGGCGTGGCGATGATGTCGTCCACCGGCAGCAGGATCTTCACGCCGCGCGCGCCGGCTTTGCTCAACGCGCTCTTGGCCACCTCGGTTTTGTCCGGTTCGACCAGCGATTTGCCGACTTTCAGCCCTTGGGCGAGCCGGAACGTGTAGGCCATCGCGCCGCCGATGAGAATGGAATCGGCCTTCTCGAGCAGGCGGTCGATCACGTTGATTTTGTCCGACACTTTGGCGCCACCGAGGATGACGGCGAAGGGGCGCGCGGGATGTTCCAGTTCGTCGCCTAAGAATCTGAGCTCGCGTTCCATGAGCAGGCCGGCCGCGCAAGCGCCGCCGCGGCGGGCGATGACGCGCGCCACTCCTTCGGTCGAAGCATGCGCTCGGTGGGCGGATCCGAAGGCGTCATTGACATAGACGTCGGCGAGATTCGCCAGTTTCTCCGAAAAGCCGGGATCATTGGCCTCTTCCTCGGCGTAGAAACGGACGTTCTCCAACAACAGCACATCGCCCGGTTGCAGGGCTTGGAGGGTCTGCTCGACCTTTTCGCCGATGCAATCGTCGGCAAACGCCACCGGACGGCAGAGCATATCCGCCAATTTGGCCGCCACAGGCCGCAAGGACATGGAGGTCTCACGTTTTCCCTTGGGGCGTCCCAGGTGCGAAGCCAGGATGAGCTTGGCCCCTTTTTCGATCAGCAAATCCAAGGTCGGAAGCGTTTCTTTGATTCGCGTCGTGTCGGTGACAACCATCTGTCCGTCCTTCTCTTCCATGGGCACGTTAAAGTCCACGCGCACGAGAACCCTCCGGCCTCGCACGTTCAACTCACTGACGATTAATTTAGCCATAGCACCCCAAACAGGCGCGAAGCATATCCAAGCCGCCCGTCGAGTCAAAGGCGAATTCCAGTGAGTCATTCCCCCGAACGTGCCATCACGCTCATGACAAATAGACCGATCATCACCACACAGCAGACCGCCTTGCCGACGGCTCCGATGAAGACTCCCACGAGGGCGCCGATCCCGGCTCGTGTCGCTTCTTTCCACTCGCGCCCTCCCAGCATTTCTAAGGCGATGGCTCCGAGGAACGGTCCGAGGATCACGCCGGGCAGAGCAAAGAAAACGCCCATCATGACTCCAAGGACCGCGCCCAACACGCCGCGCCAGGTCGCTCCCAGTTTTCTCGCTCCCAAGACGCTCGCCAGATAATCGAGGCCGAGAGAGGCGAGGGCCAGGAGAGTCAACAAGATCAACACCACATTGCTGACGCCTGCCTCCCCAAAGTAGAGGCGATGGAGCGTCGCGGCCAGCAGGACCAGAGGCGTACTCGGCACTGCGGGGATGGCAGTTCCCACGAGCCCAATCGCCATCACGAGCAGGGCAAAGAAGAGTCCGATCATTTGCTCAACGGTCATATCCGAAACGGATCTCCCTCTCGCAGCGTCAACCTTGTCGCGATCTTTGTCGAGGCCTTTGCCGAAAAGCCCGACTTTCCAACGGAGCGTCGCCCGATAGAGTTTACGACAACCTTTGCGACAAAGAAGTCTGCGATTTATGGAAAGGAGAGCTCTGAAGCACGACAAGATTCCTTTGAAGGAGCTCTCATTAACACCCCGTCCGAGCGGCGTGAGAAGCCATGGTAGCGGTGTGAAACCTCTTCAACCGTTTCATCGGCGGCTGGAGCGACGGGGCACGGCATTCCTTCCCGTTTGGGCGGGAGCATCCTGCGGGTTCGGCCCGAACAATTTAGCGCAGGCGGTAACAATTCTTGCGAGGTCAACCGCAACTCAGGCAAAAAATTACGCAATAAACTGAAACCTGAAAGGTCTCCTTCGGGTATAAGGATTGATACGGGTAACGAGAATCAACACCAAAACCATCATCCAGCGATGAAGACTTTACTTAGGGCCGTATTCGTAGCTCTTTTGCTCATCTACCAGGGGCAGACGGCGGAACCCACGCCCGGTTCGGCGTCTTGCTTGAAAAACCATGGCTTGCGGAACGGCACCCCCGCCGAGGTGCTCCCGCAGAATGCCATCGTCCATCTCCAGATCAATCAACCCCAAAGAATCCTCGAAAACCTCGAGCGCTTCGTGGTGGCAACGGTTCCGGACAAGTTGCTGCCCGAGCCACTTCAGGGCCTTTTGGCCTCGGAGCATCCGTTGTTGACGGTGCTCGGAATGCACACGGTTCAGGCCCCGTTGACCGCGGACCAACTGGCCGAAAAAACCGGTCTTGCGACGGACCAGCCGGCCAGCCTCACGCTTTACCCTGGCCTCCCTCCCAGGTCGATCATTCTCAGCCTGCCGGTCAAGAATCACGCCACGTTCGAAGGGTTGCTTCGAGGCGCCCTCCGTCCGAAAAAGGTCGAAGCCTCCAGCCTGGCCGACAAGCAGTTCGTACGGTTCGAATTGGATCATCCTCAACTGCGCGAATTGTATGTGGCCTGCTCCGCGGATCGCGTCTTCCTTACCGGAGAACAATCGCTCCTGCTCTTGCTCTATCCCGACAATTCACTGCCGCGGCTCAAGGATAATCCGCGCTTCGCCGGAGTCTTCGAGCAAACCTCTAGGGAGGACGTTTGGTTTACGTTTGACCCGGCGCTGGTGAAACCGATTCTCCCCCAGATTCAGTTTTTCGAGTACTTGCCATTGCAGTTTGTGTCGCAGCATCGAGCCCAATTGCTCGGCAAGATTCCAGCCCAGCAGCGGCAGCTCATCGAGCAACGCTTGCGCCTCCAAATGGGAGTTCAGAGTTTGGAGCAACTGGCCGACTACGCCGAGTGCGTGCTGACGGCCACCTACGAGGAGCTATTTGAGTTCGTGCTCACAGGCCTCAAGTCGTTCAACGGCGTCACTCTCGCAGTGAAGCTGGACGCGAAGTTCCCTCAGGCGACGGCTTACCTGCATTCCGACCAATACCGAAAAGACTCCGGAACTCAGGCTATCCCTATGGAAGCGGTTCGAACCGCCCTCAGCCGGCTTCCCACCGACCCTCACCATCTCTCCGTGGTCGGCCGCAAACCGAAGGTGGAGCCTTCGGCTCGAATCGCCTCCTGGCTCAAGCGAATCCACGCGGGCTTCGAGGCCAAGCACCTGAACCTGGCTTTAGTGGAGGCGCTGGAAAAGGTCCATCGCGAAACAATCCGACCGCAGCCTATCGAAGCCCAAGTGCCGTGGACCCTCACGGCTCGAACGGCCGTCAATCCGCCTCCGGCCATTTCCGACGCCGAGTCGTTGCGCGAATACTTTGGCGGGCTGGCGTCCCTGTTATCCTACCCGGCAACCCGCACGGTGACCGTGGTCCCAAGCCAAACGGAGAATTTGCTCGAACGGTCGCTCGCGGCAGAGCGGGAGGCGCTGATTCATAACCGGGAACTCGCTGACAAAACGTTTTCCCACGCGTTCGCCCACGACCGGGCGATGCAGGGATTCATCGAGACGGTTTACCGGTTGAAACACCAAGACCTGAACAATGGAGTGAAAGAGCTCACATGGGAGACGGCGTGGGTCACTCGCGGCGGATTTTTTGGGTTCAACCAGCACGAACTGGTCAACCGGCGGGTTTACTTCACGCGAAAGCTCGGTGACTATACTCTCTTCCACCAAGCTTCGCGAGATGCGCAATGGCTCAGCGGCCTCCAGTTGCAGGCGAATCCACGGATATCCCCCGGCCTGAGCAAGCTTCTCGACCGAGTCCCGGAGGGGGCGGATTTCTTTTGTCTGCACCGCCCATTGGCGGATTTGCCCCCGGCGTTCCAGTGGGTCCAAGGCTTGGAAGAACTGGTGCATCGAGATGTCAATGGATACCTCGCCAAAGTGCGCCAAGCGGCTGAAGGAATCTCGGATCCAGCCGTGCTGGCTCGGAAAATAGAGAATGTGAAGTTCTCGCCGGCGGCTCTCTCCATCAACCGCGACACGGACACAGGGGAACTCTACTGCCTCTTGCCTGGCAATCTGGCTTTTCCACGGCCGAAGATCGCGCCCGCGGTTCTGAAACTCTTTGCCGAATTCAATGAATCGGCCGATCAGTCCGGAGGGGTGGTTGTTTACACGCGCGTTTCGGATGGGAAGTTTGAGGGGGCGATCCTGCAAAACACCGATGCCATATCGAAGCTGATCAGAACCGTCGGCAACGCCATCCAAGAACAATATCTCGGAAGCCCCGAAAAGATGGCCGGTCTGAAACAACTGATCGTCACCGAGCGGGATCGGGATTCGAAACGGTTCAATCAGATCTTGGCGCGCAATCCCGACTGGGAATTCTTGCCGCGGCCGGGAGCTCGAGTCCAAGTCACTCGCGCGAGAAAACAAACTGAAGCGAAGCCACAGCAGCCAATCGCCCCGCGGGATCCCGACGCTTCCGCGAAACTGATCGATCTCTCCCCTTACTACAACGCGTCGCCAAACGATTCCTGGCATTCGGGAGGCACCCCCAACAACGATTTGAAGTCCTTGCCACAAGGCATCCACGAGTTCGCCGGCACGAAATTCGATGTGCGGGGCATCGTGCAGCTCTCTGGCAAAGACGCGGAGCAGCAGTTGTCCGTGCGGTTCCCTAAAGAAGTGAAAGACATCAAGATCGGCCAGTCGTGCGGCCAGATTCATTTCTTGCAGGCTACCGGCTGGCAGGCGCGCGACGGCACCAAGGTCGGCGCGTTTATCGTTCACTATCAGGATGGCCAAGCCGAAGAGGTTCCGATTGTCTATGGGACGCATGTTCGTGACTGGTGGACTCAGCCAGGCACGCCTACCGTCACCGCGTCGGAAGTCGCTTGGAAAGGCGCCAATGCCGCGTCATCCGGTTCCGGTGTGAGCCTCCAATTGTACAAAACCACGTGGAAGAATCCGCGTCCGGACGCCCAGATTGCGAGTCTGGATTACGTGTCGGCCATGTCCAGCTCAGCCCCGTTCCTGATCGCCGTCGCCGTGGACTAGATTCCTTGACTGCTGAAGTTCGTTGCATTTAGGTCAAGTCTTGGCGTTGTCTGCAAATCCCTCACTCATCCCCGTCAAGGAATCTTAAGCGAGGCGCGGGACGAGAAGGCTAAAAGGCAGAAAGCCTACCAAATAAGAAGCACGTCTCGTCGGTCTGAGGCGCGCCTCGCTGGCGCTTCATTCGACCAAGACGCGGTAGAACTTGAGGCCGGAACCTGGGATTTGGGTGTCCTGGATGTCCACCGTGCCGGTGATGGGCGTGGACGTCAGGTCCACCCAGGTGGCCAAGTCTGAAGAAACTTGCAGCCGCGCGCGCTTGCCCTCGGGCACGCTGACGCGGAATTGAAATCCATTCAATCCTTTCAGCGGATCCGACACGACTTGTCGCGTCGTCAGCAAGGCGATGTCGCTCACGGTGGATCCGGCGCTGTTGCTCACCAGGACGGCATAACTCCCCGCCAGATCTACCTTCACCTCAGCAATGGTCAATGTCCGGTCGGTCGCGCCGGCGATCGGTTCGCCGTTGCGGAACCATTGATAGGACAGCGGCTCCGACCCTGTCGCCGTGACACTGAAGGCGACCGACGATCCCACAAATCCCACTTGGCTTTTCGGCTGCTCCGTGATGAGCGGGGCCGCGCTCACGGTCAAGGTCGCCGCAGCGCTCGAGACCGATTCCGCGCCGCTGGTAACGACTACCGAGTACGACCCGGCGTCGCTGGCTTGCACGTTCGACAAGGTGAGGTGAGGATTGGTGGCATTCGGGATGGGCGTAGTGCCTTTGCGCCATTGATAGGCGAACGGACCCGACCCTGCCGCGCGGACGGTGAACACAGCGCTGCTGCCGACGGTCACGGTCTGGCTTTGGGGTTGCTCGACAACGCCGAGCGGCACGAGCAAGGCGAGTCTCGCGGGCGAACTCACGGTGGAATCCACGGGGTTGCTCACCACGACAGTGTATTCTCCAGCGCTCGCCGGAGCGACGCTGGCGATCTCGAACGAGGCGCTGGCCGCGCCGGCGATGTTCACTCCATTTTGCCGCCATTGGTAGCTGAGCGGAGCCGTGCCGGTGGCTGTGACCGCGAAGGCCGCCTTGGCGCCGAGCAGCACGCTTTGGTCGGCAGGTTGGCCGCTGATCACAGGCGCTTGAGTGATGGTGAGAATCGCGGCGGCACTTTCGATGCTGCTGATGTCGTTTTGGGCAAAAATCGTGTAACGGCCCGCATTGGCTCCTTGGGCGCTGGGGATTCGGTAGGTCGAACCGGTCGCCCCGGCAATGTCGGTCCCGTTGATGCGCCATTGGTATTTGATGGGCTCAGTGCCGCTCACGACGGCACGAAATTCGACGGAATCTCCCACCTTGGCGGTTTGGCTCAGGGGCGGCGTGCTGACGGTCAACGCCACGTTGACGGTCAACTTCGCGGCTTGGCTCGCGACTGTTCCCGCGAAGTTTGAAACGACGACTGTGTATTCTCCGCCGCTCGCGATCTGCACGTTCGGCAGCGCGAGCGACCGGCTGGTCTCGCCCGCGATGGCCACACCGTCCTTGAACCACTGATAGGTTGCCGGGGTGGTGCTGGCGGTGACAGCGCTCAACGGATCAGTCACCTCGACAAAGAGTCCCACCCCGTCGCCGATTTTCACCGATTGACTCGAGGGCTGCTTGGAGATGACCGGCGCCGCGCCCAATGCATAACCGATCTTCACCGATCCGGTCGCGCCTTTCACACCATCGACAGCGACATAATAATTGGTGTTCTTGGCGGCCTTGACCGTCACGACGCTGGTCTTGCCGTCGGCGCCGCCATTATTGTCGAAGGCTTCGGCTTTCAGACTCGCAAAATCGGTCCCGGGGCCGGTATAGATGGCGAGGACCGTGTCGAAATCGCTGCCTTCCGTGCTCACACGCAAAGTGCCGGTATCCGGGGAGGTGTAGCTGAACCATTGCGACGCGCCGCCAATCTCGTCGGCGTGATTGGGTTCGCCTTGCTCCTTTGTTGCGCCGAAAGTGTTGAAGACTTGGGAGCCCGAATAACCGCGAGCCACTGACCCTCCGGCTTGTTTGTTCAACCACGGCGATTGGGTGGCGACCGGCGTCGTGCTGCCGCCCAAGATGGGCAGGTTCTTGAATTTGTCCCTCGCGGACGTTTCTTGCGCTCCGATCTGAATTGTCGCGGGCAGGCTTTCAATTTCGACCGCCTGCGCTCCAGTGCCGCTCCGGACGCGAACCGTGTAACGCAGCGCATCTTTTTCTTGAACGTTGGTGATGCGGTAGGAGGTGTCCGTTGCGCCCGGCAGCGCGACTCCGTTCGCCAACCACTGGTAACTGAGGTCGGTCCCTTGAGCAACCACGGCCAAAGTGACCGCGGCGCCCAGTGCGACGGTCTGGCTTTGCGGTTCGACGATGAGGACCGGCAAGCGCTGCGTGGTTTCCTGCAATTTGAAATTCACCACGATCCGGCCCGCGGCGCCGCCGTAGCCCACAACTTTGACCAGATACGTGGTGCCTTGGACCGCGTTGAACTTGACTTCGCTGTTGAAGAAGCCGCCACGGTCATCATCGATTCCGACGAGGCTCAAATTATTCGGCGGAGTGCCCGTGTAGATGGCGAGCACGGTGTCGAAGGTGCTCCCGGCGGTGTTGAACGACACGATGCCGGTCGCCGGCGCTTTCCAGGAGAACCAGCGTTCCTCGCTCGAGGACGGAGGCGCATTCTTTCGAGCCACAGCTCCGCCCACCGCCGCGTTGCTCCCTCCGTCAAACGTGCCCTCGCGCGTTTCGACGGGCGGCGGAGCTTGTTCGGCCGTCTTGCCGCCTTGAACCTGCGGGAGGACCAACGTCAGGCTCGCCGACTGGCTGGTGATAGCGCCGCCGGGATTCGTCACGACGACGTCGTAACTTCCGGCGTCCGCCGCCTGCACGTTCGACAGGGTCAATGTCGGGTTGGTCGCGCCGCCAATTGTTTGGCCGTTCTTCTGCCACTGGTAACTCAACGGCGCGCCGCCGGTGGCCGTCACCGAAAACGTCACGTTATCACCGGGCGTCGCGTTCCGGGACGCGGGATGAGTCTGAATCGACGGAGGAACGTTGACCGTGAGCGTGGCGTCGCCGCTCGTGGCGGAGCCGGCCACGTTCTGGACCACGACACTGTATTGGCCGGCGTTGGATGGCTGGACGCTGCCGACGCTGAAGCTGGGACCTGTGGCTCCCGGAAGATTGGAACCATTAAACCGCCACTGATAGCTCAGAGGCGGCGTGCCGACGGCGCTCACCGTGAACACCAGCGTGCCGCCCGCGGCGGCCGTTTGACTCTGCGGGCCCGCGACGATGGTGATCGGCACATTCACCAGCAAGCTGGCCGCGTCGCTGAGCACATGTCCCGAAGGATTGCTCACGACGACTTGGTAAGCGCCCGCGTCTGTGGCACGAATGTTTTGGAGCGTCAACGTCGCGGAATTGGCGCCGGCAATGTTCGCGCCGTTGAACTGCCACTGGTAAGTGATGGGCGGCGTTCCTTCCGCAACTACGCCAAAACTTGCCGTGCCGCCGCCGCTCGCGGTCTGGCGCTGCGGTTGCTGAGTGATTCGCGGGCGCGCGCTCACGGTCAATTTGGCGGCTTCGCTCGTTACAGAACCGGCGATGTTGCGGACCAAGACCGTGTAATCCCCTTCCGACGCCGCGGTCACTGCCGGAACAATGTAGGTGGAATCCGTTGCTCCGGGGATGTCGGCCCCGTTCAATCGCCATTGATAGCCCAGCGGAGGCGTGCCGCTCGCGGTCACGCTGAAGCTGGTGGGTTCGCCCGCGAGCGCGGCCCGGCCCTGGGGTTGGCGGAGAATGGTCGGAAGCGCGCTGACGATAAGGCTGGCCTTTTCACTCTGCGCGGAACCGGTTCGATTCCCGACAACGACACTGTATTGGCCTGCGTTGGCTGCCGTCACATTCGCCAATTCCAACACCGAGCTGGTCTGTCCGGGTATATCGACCCCATTGAATTGCCATTGGTATCGGAGCGGCGGCGTGCCAATCGCTTCGACGCTGAAGGTGGCGCGCCCGCCTTCGGCCAACGGCTGGCTTTGCGGTTGCCGCACGATCTGCACCAGTTCGTTGATGCCGAGAAATGCTCCAAGGCTGGCCGCCGAGGCGGTGTCACTGCGGACAATCACCGAATAAACGCCGGAGTCCTTCGCGCTGACATTTCGCAGGTCGAGTTTCGCGCTGGTGGCGCCAGGAATGTCGGCGCTGTTGAACTGCCATTGATATCGAATTGTGGCGGCTCCGGTCGCTTCCACACTGAAGCTGACGTTGTCCCCCGGCAGGACGACTTGGCTCACCGGCTGCACAACGATTCTCAAGAGCGTCACGAGTTTCAACGTCGCTTCTTTGCTCGTGGCCTTTCCATCCGTGTTGGTGATTTCGACGCTGTACGACCCGACATTGCTCTCCTGGACGTTCGAGATCGCGAGGACAGAACTGGTTGCGCCGGGGATCGCGTTCCCATTAAACCGCCACTGGTAGGACAAGGGGAGTTTGCCGACGACCGTCACCGAGAAACTTGCGCTCGCACCGGCGATGGTTTCGACGTTTTGAGGGTCGGCCAAAATGGTTGGCGCGTTTGGAATCTGGTCGGGTGGGAGCGTTGCGGTTGGCAGCGCGGCCGCAGGCGTTGCGCCCGTCGGCCCAACTTGAGGGACAATCGGCGGGGGTGATTCAACTGGCGGCTGTTGTCCCGTGGGTGTGCCACCAACGGGAGGTTGTCCGGTGGGAACACCGGCGGGCGGCTGTTGACCCGGAGGTGCTGTCACTGGCGGCTGAGTGCCTGTGGGCGATTCACCGGGAGGTTGCTGGCCGCTTGGAACACCCGTGGGCGGTTGCTGGCCTGGCGGCACAGTGCCAGTCGGTTGGCCAGTCGTGGGTGGTTGGCCCGGAGTGGTTGTCCCGAGTGACACGCCTGCTGCCAACGTGAAGCCCGTGCTGGCCTTGCCTCCGTTCGAGTCTGTGACGGTGATGGTGATGAAAGTCGCGCCGGATTGACCGGGAACGACGGTGATCGTAGCGATTCGATTAAACCCGGCGCCGCTCAACGAGATATTCGAGTTTGGGACAAGCGAAGGGTTGGACGATTCACCGTTCACTTTCAATTCAGCGGCGGCAGTCTCCAGGTCGGCCACTGTAAACGAAATGGAGACTGAAGATCTGCCTTGCGCCAAGGACTGCGATGCAATTGGAGAAATCGTCGGCGGTGTGTTCGCCGCGGCTGCGGGCGGTAATTGACCGGAGGGTGTCCCGGTCGGCGGGGTTTGTCCCGGAGGCACGGTTCCTGTCGGTGGTTGAGTTGGGGGAGTTGTCCCGGAAGGAGTCCCGGCTGGAGGTTGAGTTCCCGGTGGCTCTTGGCCAGGTGGGATGGTTCCTGGCGGAGTTGTCCCGGTCGGCGGTTGGGTCGGAGGAGTGGTCCCAGGCGGTAGCTGGCCTGGTGGGATTTCGCCGGTCGGCGGTTGAGTGGGTGGTGATCCACCTGCGGGCGGCTGGACTGAAGCAAGCGGAGGAACGACCGAGAGCGTGAACGTCGTCGTCGCAGTTTCACGGCCCCCGTCGGATACAGTAATCTTAATGTCGGTCGTGCCACTTTCCCCGCTGGCTGGCGTGACGACGATCGAACGTCTCGAGCCGCTGCCGCTGATCGAGATACCCGAGTTGGGGACGAGGCGGTTGTTCGACGAGGTTGCGGAAACAGTCAAGCTCGCGCCTGGGGTGTCCGAATCTTCGATCGTGAATGAGATGGCCGGCGAGGCTTTTCCAGCCTCGATAACCTGTGGGCCGATGAACGAGACTTTTGGAGGCTGATTTGGGGTCGCCGGTGGCTGCTGGCCCGGCGGTTGTTGGCCTGGAGGTTGCCCGGTCGGAGGTTGTCCGGCAGGCGGTTGTTCGCCTCCTGGCGGCACGGTTCCCGGCGGAGCTGGCGTAGGTGGTTGTGTGCCAGTGCCGGGCGGCTGTGTGCCGGTCGTTGGAGGCAGGAATTGGGAGAGGAAGAGTTGGAAATCAGAATCGTCGATCTTGCCGTCGCCGTTGAAGTCCTTCACCTGATTGCTCCTCAACCATTGGTCAAAACTGGGAATGGTGGGGGTGACTTGGCCTGAAGGCGGTTGAACGTCGGTAGGAATAGTCCCGGGAGGCTGCGTTGCGGGAGGAGTTGTTCCAGGCGGGGTTGTTCCCGGTGGAGTCGTTCCTGGCGGCTGTGTGCCCGTTGGAGGAGGTTGTGTGCTTGTTGGAGGCGGCAACAATTGACCGAAGAGAAGTTGAAAATCCTTCTCGTCGATCTTGCCATCGGCGTTCAGGTCCTTGGCTTCCGAACTCTTCACCCATTGGTCGAATGTTGGAACTGTCGGGGGAACTTCACCAGACGGCGGCGTAGTTCCTGGAGGAGTCGTGGCCGGGGGTTGTGTTCCGGGTGGAGTTGTGCCTGGAGGAGTCGTAGTCGGAGGTTGCGTTCCGCCGGGGGGAGTTGTCCCAGGAGGCACTTGCCCTGGTGGCTGAGTGCCGGGAGGTTGTTGGCCTGGGGGAGTCTCACCGGGCGGCTGTTGACCGGGTGGTTGGCCAGTCGTCGGAGGCTGACCTGTGGGAGGCTGTTCTCCACCATCTGGCGGCTGAGACTGCCTGAGGAACAATTGATAGTCCTGCTCATCGATCTTGCCGTCTGCGTTCAGGTCTTTGGCCTCTGGACTCTTCACCCACTGATCGAATGTCGGAATCGTTGAGGGGACTTCACCGGGCGGTGGAGTGGTTCCTGGAGGAGTCGTGGCCGGAGGTTGCGTTCCAGGGGGAGTTGTTCCTGGCGGGACCTGTCCAGGAGGCTGAGTTCCGGGAGGTTGTTGGCCGGGCGGAGTTTCACCGGGCGGTTGCTGGCCAGGGGGTTGGCCGGTCGGAGGTTGTTCGCCGGGTGGCTTTTCTCCTGGAGGAACTGTGCCTGGTGGCTGTCCGCTAGGTGGGGGTTGTCCGGGAGGTGGCAATACTGTCAACGTGAAGCTGCTCGTGGCCGTGGCGCCATCCGCATCTTTTACTGTCACGGTGATGGTTACGGAGCCGTGTTCGTTCGCGGCGGGAAAAATGAAGATAGATCGGCTCGTTCCGCTGCCTTCGACGACGAGACCGCCGTCGGATACAAGCTTGGCGTTCGAGGACCTTCCTGTGACCACTAGACCCGCAGCCGGCGTTTCGGTGTCATTGACTGTGAAGCTGAACGGCCCTGCAGGCAGGTTCACCTCTGTTGTTTGGCTTCCGATGGAAGAAATCGTCGGAGGCGTATTCCGAGCCGACGGTTGGCCCCCCGTAGGCGGCGGAGTTCCCGTCGGCGGTGGCGGGGTAGTTCCTTTGTCGTCGGTAGGCGGAGGAGTTCCGCCGCCGGTTGGTGGAGGCAGGGTTCCACCGCCAGTCGGAGGTGGAGGCGTTCCGGTGCCGGACGGCGGCGGGGCAGTTCCTTTGTCGTCGGTAGGCGGAGGAGTTCCGCCGCCGGTTGGTGGAGGCGGGGTTCCACCGCCGGTCGGAGGCGGAGGCGTTCCGGTGCCTGACGGTGGCGGTGCCGTTCCTCTGTCGTCGGTAGGCGGAGGAGTTCCGCCGCCGGTTGGTGGAGGCGAGGTTCCACCGCCCGTTGGCGGAGGAGGGGTTCCGGGGCCGGACGGAGGCGGTGCGGTTCCTTTGTCGTCGGTAGGCGGA
>JACQWK010000747.1 GCA_016209525.1 Verrucomicrobiota bacterium | reverse complement strand
GCGTTATAGCTCCGAGTCTGCCCTAACCCTCCATACCGCACCACAGCATCATGGAGCACGTTGCTTGGATTCGTGTAAATGATCGCTCCCCAATTGCCTGCTCCCGGTTGACTCGCAACCCCGTCACCGTTGGAGTCCCCACCATAGGTGTCGTCCCGGCTGCTCGTGAAAACCACCCGTTGACTCGCCGTGCCCTGCAAATTCAAGGTGCCGTGGACAATCAGATTGTAGCGCCTCCGAGTACCACCGTTGGCAGGCGCTGTGTCCACCGCCTGAAACTTCACCACCGCCCCGCCCTCGATTGTCAATGTCCGCCCAGCCGGAACAACTACGTCATTGGTGACCAGATAGATATTCCCTGTTCTCCACGTTGCATCCGTCGCAAGTGGCCCACCGACTGGCTGCGGAGTTGGAGCAGTCCCTATCGACATGAAGCTGACGACATATTCCGAGGCGAGTACGTCATCGTCCTGCGCCCGGACGGCCCGTGAAACCGTTACCGTTACGATTTCGCCAGGCGAAAAATCTACGTTCGGATTTACGGTGAGAGTATAGGTTGCGCCATCGTAAGACATCACGCCAGGATGGGAACCGCTGGATGAGCCGACGACCTGAATCGTGGTCGTGGTCAACGTAGCCGAGTTCATCGGCTTGCTGAATCGAATAAAGATGTCCGTGTTTCGCGCGACCATAGGGGCGCCACTTGCGGGTGAAGTCGCGACCAAAAGCGAGCTGAGAGTCGCTGGGCCAACTGGCAACTTCGGCGGCTCGTCTGGTTGACCTTTCACCACTCTGCCGGGCGCGTAGGAGTAACGGCTGAAATCTGCATTACTGATTCGAGCGTAAACGAAGTAGGACTTGTTTGTCGATAGACTCGATATCCCGAGCGTTGCATCCGCAGTTGGCTCTCTCAGCAAAGCGACCGTTTTGGTGAAAGCCGGATTGCCGAAAAAGCCGTTGTAAGGATTGCCATCATCATCGAATCCAACTGATATTTCTGCGTCTGGGGCATTGGTGGTGTAACGCAAAGTGATGCTAATTTCTTTGCTCATCGTCACTGATAGGTCGTCGAGAAAATTAACGATCTCCACATTTGGCCACTGTGTGCCAATCCTAGTGACGCCTTGGCGTCCTCCCAGTCCCTCTGGAAGTCCCCCAAGAGGCCGATAAAACCTAATCACATTTCCTCCCGGATTGTTCACGCTGGAAGAAGCACCAATCCGACTCCAGAAGAACCCAACGAGGTCTCGCGGCCCAGTCCACGGTAATTCGAGCGGATTTGTGCGCGCATACCAATTCGCTTGAATGTCTTCACCAGCAACGCGGCTTGTCGCGAGGTCGATCGTCCCATGGTAAAATGCATGCACCCGGGTGTGAGCAGCAATGCTCGTCGAACCGCTCACGAGTTTAGACAAATCAGCGTTCTGAGCACCGCCCACAATCTGGCCCTCCGGGAAACCAGTCGTCCGGTACCAATTGTCGGCGAAACGGACGTTGTCCCAGCATTCGACTTTTGGATCACTGAACAGTCCGACGGGATGCGGATCCAATGTTGTCATGTGGTCCACCCACACATTTCGCTCTGCGAGAACCTTGGCCAAACTCGAGTTCACAGAACCGCCACGGCTGTGGCCGATTAGGTGAATTGGCTGCTCAATCAAAAAGTGCCCGCCAACTTGGTTGGTCAAAAAGAAATTTGCCGCAACTTCCCCGACCTCGCGAGCAGACACCACAGTCCCGAGTGCATCGATTTCCGACCAATCGAGCTTCACTATCACTTCTCCGCCGTGTTCTGCTCCCCACAATGTCGGTCCACTTATCTTGGAGATCTCCTTGATAAATGCAGGTGAAACGTCCCCCGTAAGTGTGGACTTGTAGGCGGATACCTTCAAATTGTAGATGATCACGTTTTCGCTGCCACCAAGCCGCGCCGAGATCGCCTCAGCCATTGCCTGTACCCAGTCTCCTGTACCGCTGCTGTAGCCATGCGTCAGAACAGTCAGTCCACCACCTTGCGTCGAAGGTGAAAGGAGCCAGAGTGATATCACGAGCCCAATGGCAATCGGAGGGATCGCTTTCATGAAAGACTTTCTTGTCGGATAAGGTCGAGGCCGTGTTTGATTGTAGTCGCCGATGTTCGCCGATGAAACACCTGGAAATCCGAATGCCGCCAAAAGGAACTCCGCCGTTTGCATGACTGCCTGGAACTGGAGTAATTCTTCGAAACCGGACGGTCAAGGCTTCAATTTGAGCGATGTGCACCGGCCAGGGCTGCATCAAGCTTGCCGGGGGGGGACAGCTTGTCCCCGGCACCAGAAATAATGGGGTTCCTACTAGTTTGTTCAACTTTCATCCTCCGCCTTTTTCCGGTGCTCATAGAGGTGTTTGTTCAAATGCGTCCAGGCGCCCATCTGGAGCCGTTCGGCAATTCATTTAAGCGTCACCGGCCTGCCCTGTCTGCGTGCGGACACGCACCGGCAGGCAGCAGGCAGGTTGTCGTTTCCTGACGCAAGTGCGCGGCTAGCTGAAAGCGGGCAGGGGTCAAGTCGGAGCGATGAGCGTAACGTTTGGAAAATAGGTGCGATAGCGGGCGGCATCTCGCGTTACGAGCGTCCACGTCTCGACTCACCACGGGTGAGGGCCATCAAAGTTGCCGTCGCCAGGCCGGGAAGAGCGGCCCCGCGTGCGCGTTGCAGCCAGCTTTCAACCGGCGGGGGCGTGGCCCGCCTCAGGCGAAGCGCTTCCAGCCAACCAGCCAATTCCTCCACTTGTGGGGCGGGCAGCTTTTCAATCGCGCTTTCAATTTCGGCAATGCTGCTCATGGCCGGAATTTAGCACGCCGCCGGCGTCAGCGGCAAGGCACGAAAAGGTGGACAGCTTGGATAATCCGTTTTCCGGGGATGGCTCCAAACGCACCATCCAAGGCGCTTGGGCGTAACGATCCTTCCAGTCGGTAATGGGGACGATGACCTTGAGCGGGAGAATGCCGATGTCGTCGTCGTTGACGATCACTGCCGGGCGCGACTTTTCCATCTCGGCCCCAAGGGTCGGGGCGAGGTTGATGAACCAAAATTCACCCCGTCGCATGGAAATCCTCGCCATCCAGCGCCGTGAAGTCGGTCAGGTCTGGATCCGTTTGGTAGTCGGCCCGCAACGCTTCAGCAGCCGATGCGAGGCTGCGCTCTGTCGTGCCAGCCAATGGGCGTGCAGGGCCTGGCGGCCGCAGGAGCCGGGCCAAGGACTCAAGGATTTCAAACCGCTCGGGCGCGGGCAACGCCTGGATTTCGCGCAGAATGTCTGCTCGAGTCATGGGAGAAGGATGGCGCGTTCGAAGTCGCACGTCAAGGCACGCCGAACTGCGCGCCGAACTGCACGCCCCGGAAAAGGTGTCCTAGTTTGTCACACTCATGGGGGGAATTCAATAACTCTGGCCTGTGGGGCAAACTGCGTGTTCCTCCTCCTCATTGCGAATTGGATTGGTCTCGGCTGGTTCCGCGAACGCCACCAGACAGCGATGCGGTTTGGACAGCGTGCCGCACGGCCATGCACCGTCAGGTTCATGCAACGACTTGCATAAACCGCCGGTTGTCGCCTGGCAATCAATTCCCTACTCTTAGTCAGCCGTCGGAAACTCCTAATGCCAGAAGGATCATGCTATGAATACTCGCTGCCTTTCCCGAATCCGGAACGTTGCGATTCCCTTTTTTTGTCTCGGACTTTTGGCCGCTCAGAACGTGCGCCTTCACGCTCAGAGCGGATTGGTCGCGCTTTACACTTTCAAAGAAGGGAGCGGGACGAACGTCACCGACGTTTCCGGTGTCGGCACTCCGTTGAACCTCGTCATTCCCAATCCGGCCGCGGTGCGCTGGCTGCCGGGCGGCGGGATTTCCATCGATTCGCCCGTGTTGATCGCTTCCCCTGGTCCGGCGACGAAAATTATCCAGGCCGCCGTGCAATCGAACGAATTGACGGTCGAGGCCTGGGTCAAGCCGGGCAATCTGCTTCAGTCCGGCCCCGCGCGCGTCGTGACGATCTCGCAGAATGCGAGCAACCGCGATTTCACGATGGGCCAGAACGGAGCGGCCGCCGGCGTGGATGCGTTCTGGATTATGCGCACGCGAACGCCCACGTCCGGCGTGAACGGCTCGGCCAACAACAGCCAGTTCAACATGCAACCCGGCACCACGCAGCTTAAGCTGCAACATCTCGTCTATACCCGCGACGCCGCCGGCACGGACACGTTTTATCTCGATGGCGTGCTCGTGGAGCAGCGTGCGGATTTTCCCGGCGATTTTTCCAACTGGAACGCGAGCTACCGTCTCGGATTGGCTCAGGAATTGGACGGCACTTCCACCAGCCCCAGCCGGGCTTGGTTGGGCGAGATTCACAAGGTCGCCATTTACAGCCGGGCGTTAACAGCTCAAGAAGTTGCCGCCATTGCCGACGCGCTCGTGCCCAAGCTCGAAGTGGCGGACGTGACGCCCGCGCGAGGAACGCTCTTTCATCCGGCGGCGAGCGGGCTGCGCTTTCGCGCGGTAGCCCTCGCGAACAACACGATCGCCCAAAGCGACGTGCAGGTCACGCTCAACGGCCAGAACCTGAGCAGCACTCTGCAATTCACCGGCTCGAACAAAGACTGGCAGGTCACGCTCGCCGCGCTCCAGCCCAACCAGCCATACACGGGCGAGATTGCCATCAAGGACAACGCGAGCCGGACCCGCGTGTTCGCTCTGGATTTTGCCACGTTCACTTTGCGGGACGACGGGTTGGTCGCGCTTTACACCTTCGAAGAAGGAAGCGGGGCGGTCATTCGCGACCGGTCCGAAACGGGAATTCCGCTCGACCTGACCATCGCCGACGCGTCGAAGGTGCGGTGGGTGCCCGGGGGCGGACTGGCCGTTGATCAGCCGGTCAGGATCATTTCGAGCGTGCTGGCGGAGAAAATCCGGCAGCCGATTCAGCAGAGCGGCGCGCTGACGGTCGAAGCTTGGATCCGCTCGGCGGGGACGCCTTCCGGTTCGGCGCGCATCGTAACGATGTCGGAGTTCCGCATCAACTTTCCGGGATCGGAAGCGGACAATAGTCTCCGGGATTTCACCCTCGCCCAGGAAGGCAGCACGTATCAGTTTTATCTTCGAACGAGCGAGACCGACGAAGCGGGGAGGCCTCCCGTGGAAACCGCGGAGTTGCCGATCTCGTCTCCGGCCCACGTCGTGTTCACCCGCGAGACCGGCGGCCAGGCTCGCCTCTACATTGACGGCAAGGAGGTAGTCAACCTAACCGTGGCGGGAAATCTTTCGACTTGGTTCGAGTATCGGCTGTCGCTGGGAGGCGAGCTGAATGAGGTCACCCAAGCTCCGGCCGACCATCGTTTCCGCAGTTGGCTGGGCGAGTTCTATCG
>JACQWK010000730.1 GCA_016209525.1 Verrucomicrobiota bacterium | reverse complement strand
TGGATCGAGCATAGCGCCGATTTTCTTCACCTGATCATCTTGGAGCCACGGCTCTGCTTCGGCTCGAGTTCTGTAGCCCAGATGGTAGTCTTCGTTGGGGCCGACGTGTTCCTTCCAGCGGTAGGTCAGGCATTCAAAGAAAAATGGTCCTGCTCGTCCCGATCGCACGGCGTCCAAAGCGGGCTTCACTCGTGCGTAGATCCGCGCCGTGTCGTTGTTCTCAATCCTTTCTGCGGGCATGCCATAGGCCGCTGCCCGCTCCCAAATGTTGGTGTTCTTCTGCCGCAAGCGCTGGTGCGTGTGGATGGCATAACCGTTGTTTTCGCAGATGAAGATGATCGGCAGGGCCTTGAGCGCGGCGAAATTCAAGCTTTCGTGAAAAACGCCTTCATCCACGGCGCCATCCCCCATGAAGCCAACCACCACCGTGTCGCGCCGTCGATACTTCATGGCGTAAGCATACCCAATCGCGTTGGCAATGGTGGTTCCTACGACCGCTGAGGTTCCGAGCACCCCCGCGTCGCGATCAATCAGATGCATGGACCCGCCCTTGCCGCGGGCGCAGCCGGTGACCTTGCCGTACAGTTCCGCGATCATTCCTCGCAAATTCCCGCCTTTGGCAAGATACAGCGCGTGACTGCGATACGTCCCGAAAACGACATCGGTCGGACGGAGAGTCTCACAGACACCAACCGAGACGGCCTCCTGCCCAATCGACAGGTGGACGGGGCTCTTGATCTTGTCTGTGGGATAAACTCGGGCGATTTCTTCTTCGGCCCGGCGAATCCGGTAAAGAGACCGGTAAAGCCTCTCGTATGTCGTTGTGTCTAACATCAGTTTGAGACCACTTTGACCTCAGAAATGCGCCATACCGTAGGCAACGCAGAGCGGGAACGTCAAGCCAACGGTGTGTGGCGCCAGCAATTCTCATTTTGACGCCAGGCACGACCTGCGACCTGCTCGTAGTCCCGGCTTTAGCCGGTTTTCTCGCGCCGGCCGGCTAAAGCCGGGACTACATACGGGTCAAAATGAGAATTGCTGCTGTGGCGCGGCGATTGTCATTTCGGTCGTAACGCGGACACTCCTGTCCGCAAAAGCTCTGAAGATGTGCGGACAGGAGTGTCCGGCTTACGGTCACGAACCGCAGCCGTTGCCAAAGTAACAATCGCCTGTGCGGCGCCGTCGCGGGAGCGAGCGGCTTATTCTAATGAGCGATCAAGATGAGACTAATCTTACGAACGTTCTGTTTGAAATACCCCTCACCCGTCCTACGGACACCCTCTCCCCATCCGATGGGGAGAGGGACGGGGTGAGGGGCATTCGTCTCATCTTGAAAGCGAATTGGAATTAGGAAGGCATTCTGCCGCCGACCCGATTCCAGCATTTCTTGATTCTGAGGAAGGTCTCGGGGCTGACATTCTTGTGCAGCCACTGTCGGATGCGAATCAATGCCCACGACGGAACGCGCGCGAGCCAGAGCATGCGCCAGAACCACAGGCACAATCTTTGGGTCGCCTTCCGAAAAGGGAGGCACGAATCCGGGATGATTTCAGTCAGAGGCGAGTTCGACCACAAGTCAGCCTCGCCTTTGGAGAGCACCGGGACCGTCTTGGATCGGACCGTCGCCCGATGCGGCAAGTACTCGCTCAAGATCGACTTGCAGTCCAATAGCCCCATCCAGCGTCCATCTTCGTTTTGCTCGAATAGCATGCCCGTTTTGTCGAGCAGGCGGCGCAGCCGTTCGCCATAATACCGCACCTGCGCCTCGGTCATTTCTGGGAACGAAAGCGTGTTGATGGCGAGATCGACCTGCGGATTTAGCGCCAAGAGGTCATCCAACAGGTAGTTTGGCACGAATGTGATGGCTGGGCATGCGGGCGGCTTCAGGGTCTCGAGGTTCGTGCCCTCGTAAATGTTCTGATCGACCTCCGGGTGGATGATTCCAAGGTAGATCGCGGAAGATAGAATCGATTCCGGCAGGTCGCAGACGAAATAGTTGATTCGGTTGGGGATGATTTCAAACAGGGCGTGCGCGAGGCCGCCGTATCCTCCTCCAATTTCCAGGACTGTCACGCGGCCAGTTCGCCTCGCTCGGCTCCGCAAGCACTCGATTACTCCGGATTCGAACAAAAGGTTGGTTCTTTCCTGGTAAGCGTAAACGTCATGGTTGACGGGTTTGCCCCCGACACGCCAGCCGATCTCACCCATGACGACCGGGTAGCTGGGGATGATATCCGCTGGTATATGACGCGTGATCGCACGATAACGTTCCACCCAATCGTCGGGATTGGGAGCGAGACGCTCGATCTCCTGATCAAAAGTCTCCAAGACCTCCGGGACCTGCCGGCCATGGGTGACGATGGCTTGGGTGGCCAAATCGTAGCCCGAAAACTGCGCATATAACCGAAGGTTCTGGATGATCTCGAAGCGGCACTGGACGATCTGCCGGTATCGATTCAGGAACGGCTGGTCGGCGTCCGGCGACCAATTGTTCCCAGGAAGCGCAATCGTAGGATCCAAACGCCCTTTCGCGATGGAATCCGCCCTCGATGCCACCAGTCTCCGGATGCGCTCACAGACGGATCGGGCCCTTTCAAATTCCTGAGCCGTGATCGGGCGCTGGTCCGCGAGCCGAATCCGTCCGTCAACCTTCACCATACGTCATCAGGACGTTGTTCCTACCGGCAGGATTGGCTTGCTGGCAATCAGATTCGCCATTTCATTTGGCTTGTGCGCTGAGGAAACTCTCTTGTAGCGTTCCGATTCACCGCCCGCAGGGATGAGTATTCCGCAGGCTCCGGCAAGCAGCCAACGTGTCTCGACATCGAGAACGGAGCAGGATCGGCCGCGGTTGGAAAGCTAACTAGTAATGAGCTCAGCATTGAACAGACACCCCTCACCCGGCCTTCGGCCACCCTCTCCCGATCCGATGGGGAGAGGGCCGGAGAGAGGGGCATGTGTCATGTGGCGTTACAAATGCACTGTTTAGTGGATTAACTCGATATGTCTGTTCAAGAGCCGGCGGCTGCAAGTTGGAATTCGGGCCTTCGAAGATGGGCGCTTCCGGCGGGTTGCTTCGCGGGTGTCATGCTGCTGTTCTTCTCGAACAGTTTTGATCCCGACCTGACGTTGTTCTCTAACGATGGCCCGTTGGGAGCATTGGCCAGCCAGCAATGGTCCACCGCCAACGGATTCACCGGAATTTGGACGGATCTGAATTGGATCGGGAGCAAAGCGCCGGGAACTGCTCCGAATATTACGGCCTGCTTGAGTCTCCTCTTCGGACCGGTCCAAGTTTCCAAATTCCTCGTGCCCCTGGCTCTCCTGATTCTCGCATTCAGCTCTTGGCTGCTCTGCCGCCAACTGAGTTTTCCACCAGCGGTCAGCGCGCTGGGAGGGATTGCCATGGCATTGAATACGGATCCGTTCTCACACGCTTGCTGGGGGTTGGCATCCGTGGCTTTGTCGATGGCTTGTTACGTCTTGGCGCTGGCAGCCGTGGCCAGCAGGGACCTCAAGAGCTGGATCAGGCTTCCGTTGGCCGGCATGGCGGTGGCGTTGAGCATCATGGAGGGATTCGATGTCGGGGCCATCCTGAGTTTGTATGTCGCAGCCTTCGCGGTGGCTCAAGCTTATCGGCCAGCCACCGCACTCGCGGCGAATCTGACTCGCGGAGCCGTCTGGGTAGCAGTCATTGCGTGTGTGGCAGCACTGACGGCGATGCATACCCTGTCGGGGCTCATCGGAACACAGATCAAGGGAGTCGCCGGAATGCAGCAAGACGCCGCCACCAGACGCGCTCGCTGGGATAGCGCGACGCAGTGGAGTCTGCCAAAGTTGGAGACAGTCCGCTTGGTGATACCGGGGCTGTTCGGTTACCGCATGGATACACCCAACGGCGGCGGGTACTGGGGAGGGGTTGGCCGCCAGCCGGGTTGGGAACAACATCATCAAGGGCTGGTTCGACATTCCGGGTCGGGTATTTACGCCGGAGTCTCCGTCGTTTTCTTTGGTCTGTGGGCAATTGTTCAGTCGATGCAGCGCAAGCAAAGTGTCTTCAGCCCGAACGAGAGGCGGATGATCTGGTTTTGGGCCCTGGCGGCGCTGATCTCGCTGCTGCTGTCCTTCGGCCGCCACGCGCCTTTTTATCAGGTCGTTTATGCGCTGCCTTTTTTCTCGACCATCCGGAACCCGATTAAGTTCATTCACCCGCTTTCAGTCGCTCTGGTCATCCTTTTTGGCTACGGACTGCAAGGACTGAGCCGCCAGTATTTGGAAGCCGCCAAAGCGAAACTTGGCTCGCTCGGCGCGCAACTCAAGTCGTGGTGGCCTTCGGCCGCGTCGTCAGAAAAGTTGTGGACCAAGGGCTCGATGGCTGTCCTGATCGTCAGCTTGCTGGGAGGCCTGCTCTATGCCTCATCGAAGCGCGATCTGGAGCGCTATTTGGGTTCGGTGAACATTGATCCGAAAATCGCGCCTCAAATCTCCATTTTCAGCATCAAAGAATTCGGCTGGTTCGTGTTGTTTCTGGGAATGACCGCGGGGTTGGCGGCCTTGATCCAGAGCGGTTGGCTCAGCGGAAAGAGAGCGAAGTGGGCCATCCTCCTCCTCGGAGCGCTGTTGGTGACGGATTTCAGCCACGCCAACCAACCGTGGGTTGTGTACTACAACTTCAAGGAACGATATCAATCCAATCCTGTTCTTGACGTCTTGCGCAAGGATCCCCAGGAGCACCGAGTCGCGGCGCGATTGCATCCCACGAACGGTCCGTATCTTGCCCAACCCAACACTCAGGAGGGAGGGCTGTTGATCGCGACCCATTCCAATTGGCTCGAACATCTTTTCCAGTACTACAACATCCAGTCCCTCGACATTATCCAGATGCCTCGCACACCCGAGTTCGATGCCATGTTCCTGAGCGCCTTCACTCCCACCAACGATGCGCAGGCGCCGCTCATCGGACGGCTCTGGCAATTGACCAATACTCGCTTCCTCCTCGGCATGCAGCAGCCGTATTTGGATCTCTTGAACAAACAGATCGATCCTACCGGAAAGGGCTTTCGCGTCCACAGCCCGTTTGCCCTGACGCTGCGTCAACCAGGCAAAACCTCCGACCTGAGTCTGGATGATTTCACCGCGGTCCCGTCCCCAACGGGCCCGTACGCAATTTTCGAGTTTGATGGAGCCCTTCCCAGAGCCTCCCTGTACTCAAACTGGCTGGTGGCCACCAACGACCAAACCGCCTTGCGGCAGTTATCGGACCTGACCTTTGATCCCAGCCGGTCGGTCGTGGTCAGCGATCTCATCCCGGAGGCGCAGACTGCGGCCGGCACCAATCCGGCGGGCGGAACCGTGAAGATCACGAGCTACGCGCCAAAGCGCGTGCAACTGGAGGCGAAAGCGCCATCTCCGGCTGTGCTGTTGTTGAACGATCGCTACGACCCCGACTGGCGAGTGTTCGTGGACGGCAAACCGGAGCTTTTGTTGCGCTGCAATTTCATCATGCGCGGAGTTCGGCTTCAGGCCGGTGAGCACACGGTTGAGTTTCGATTCGAGCCGCCCGTGACTGCGCTTTATGCCAGCCTCTTCAGTTTGGCCGTCGGTTTGGGGCTGTGCGGTTTTGCGACCCTCAGCGGCCAGTCGAGACTCGGAGTGAGGTAGGGACGCCGCGCCGCGGCGTCTCCGCGCCGTGCAGGCGCGGAACTTTTCCGACCGAAGGCGGTGATGGTTTCATTGGCACATCCCACTGTTCCGCCGCTGCACGCGGCGCGGACGGCGCTGGCGCGCCGTCCTGACCTCCGGGAGAAGCCTCGGAAATCCTGATCCGTGGAATCCGGATGAGACTCCATGGTTTTGTTCTTTAGCCAAACTTTGATGCATATGCATCGAAGTCTGGTTACAGAGTTCTCAGGATGGAATGTTTTCATTTCACGGACTGGGCCCAAACTCTAGGCAGTGAAGCAGGAGTTCTGAGGCTCTGGAAAGTAACCCTGCAAAAACTCAACTTAGGCTCACGATGGCAACTGTCCCCCGAGCCTGTTCCAAACACTCTTCACCCGCCCAAACCAATGCGGGCTCAACAGACGTTGCAAGAATTCCCTGAGTCTGCTGATTCCGAGCGCCGGTCTCCGTACCAGCCACGAAGCGCGCCAGAGAAACAGCTTCGTCCTGACTGCAACCCCCGTGAGCGGGCGTGGCGAATTGTGGCCGAGTGAGGTCAGAGGCAGGTTCGACCAAAGGTCCACTCGGCCCTTGGATAGAACCGGAATCGTCTTTGGCGTGACTCTGCGCCGGCAAGGGAAGCATTCGGCCAGGATTGGTTTGCAGTCCAACAAACCCAACCATCGTCCGTCATGGTTCTGTTCGAACAAGACGCCGCGCTCGCCGATCATCGTGCTCACGTGCCGGGCATAATAACGCACTTGAGCTTGGGTCATCTCGGCGAGGGACAGGGTGTTGATGGCCAGATTCACCGTGAGTCCGCTTCGGGCCAATTCATCGAATGTGTAATTGGGAACATAGACAAAGTGAGAACTCCCCGAACCAGCGCGCGCAGAGCGCCCCTGAACCCACGCCTGCGTCCCTCCCAGGAGGGGAACGGACTGAGATTGTGAGGCTGCACTCTCCTGGGCCGGTTGAGCGGGCAACCCGGCGCCGCCGTTTGGGAGACAAGATGCGTCCGGCACCGGCCGGCCGGAAGCCTGTCCTGCGTTGTCAGAAGACAACCCGGCCGGCAAGGAACGGGCGGGCTTGTAGATCGAATGTTTCTGGTCTGCCAGAGTGATGCCGAGATAGAGCGCCGAAAACAGAAGCGATTCGGGAATATCGCAGATCACATAATCGACCGGCCCGCCTAGAATCTGTGTGAGCCCGTAAGCCAAGCCACCATACCCTCCGCCGATTTCGAGGACCGTCACCGGTTCTTTCCGCGCGATCTTTCCTCTCAAATGTTGAATGATCCCGCTCTCGAACAGGAGGTTCAGCCTTTCCTGGTATGAATAGACGTCGTGGTTGACCGGCGCACCGCCGATGTTCCATCCGATTTCTCCGAGCCTCAGCGGAAAGCGCGCAATGATGTCTTCAGGAACTTGCCGCGTAATGACCTGATACCTTTCAATCCAGTGGTCGGGAGTTGGAGCCAGACGATCCAGTTCGCAGTCGAAGGCGTCGTTCGGGGAGGGAATCGGAATCTTGCGGAAACCGAGTGCCATGCGAGCCAGTTGATAACCAGTGAACGGCTGCGTGTAGAGTCTGAGCCGATTCAGGACGTCGTACTCGGCGCGTGCCACTAGGTTGTAGAGGTTATGAATCGCGTTGTCCGCGTTCTTCGCCCAATTCGCTCCGGGATCCGCAATCTCCGGATCAAGCTGGTGTTCGCGCACGTAATCGCTGCGCGACTTCACCAATTCCTCAATCTCCGCGCAGATTAGCCGCGCCTGTTCGTGCTCCTCTTGCGAGAGGGGACGCAGATCGCCCAGCCGGATTCGACCCGAGAGTTTCATGCGACGATGCCCAAAACGGCGGTCTTGCTCATCTGAACTGCCGAATTCAGGTTTAAGAGAGTCATTCGGAATTTGGATGCAAGCTTGAAACACGCTCTCAGGCTTCCTCTCCAGGTGTCCAGTGAACAGGTGAATTAGAAAAGATCGTCCTGCGGACACAAGCCAAATGGGCGAATGGGCGAATCTGGTTGCCAAGCGGTCAAACGACCCTGTAGGAATGCGCAGCATGAGAATACTCATCACCGGCGGCGCCGGCTACTTGGGTTCGGTTCTGACGCCGACCCTATTGGGATTGGGTCACGAGGTAACCGTGCTCGACAATTTTTATTTCGGCCAGAATAGCCTCACCGATTGCTGCCACTACCCAACGTTTCAAGTCCGCCGCGGCGATTGCAGGGACGAATCGACGGTGAAGCCGTTGATGGCGAAGGCGGACGTGATCGTTCCGCTGGCCGCGCTGGTGGGAGTGCCGCTCTGCAACCAGGACAAAATCGCGACGCAGACCACGAATTTTGAGGCGATTGCGATGCTCTGCCGGCTGGCCAGCCGCGAACAACGGATCATGATGCCGGTGACCAATAGCGGCTACGGCATCGGCGAAAAAGACAAGTTCTGCACCGAAGACACTCCGCTACGGCCCATCTCCCTTTACGGTGTCACTAAAGTGAAAGCGGAAGAAGTCGTGTTGCAGCGCGAGAGCAGCGTCAGTTTTCGGCTGGCCACCGTCTTCGGTATGTCTCCGAGGATGCGATTGGACTTGTTGGTCAACGACTTCGTCTATCGCGCCGTGAATGATCGGGCTGTGGTCATCTTCGAGGGCCATTTCAAGCGGAACTATATCCATGTCCGGGATGTGGCGCGCGTGTTCGTGCATGCCTTGGAGAACTTCGAAACCATGAAAGGCAGGGCCTACAACGCGGGATTGGACGATGCCAATCTTTCTAAGGTGGAACTTTGCGCCGTCATTAAGAAGCATTTGCCCAACTTCGTTTACCTCGAGGCGCCCATTGGAGAAGATCCCGACAAACGGGACTACATTGTTTCCAACGCCCGGCTGGCCGCAACCGGGTTCAGGCCGGAATGGAGCCTGGATCGAGGCATTGTGGAATTGATCAAGGGCTATACGATATTGAAGAACACGATTTATTCGAACGTGTGATTGGACGCCTTGCCTTCTCAACCAATGAGCTTGTGGCCGTTGTGTTGGCGGGCGGTTTCGGCAGGCGCGTCCGAAAGCTCCTGCCCAACCTTCCCAAGCCCATGGCGCCGGTGTTGAGCCGGCCATTCCTGGAGTGGGTTGTCCGATTTCTCTCGGCGCAAGGTGTGCGCCGAATTCTAATTTCGACAGGCCATCTGGGCGAGGTCATCGAACAGCATTTTCGAACGCAACCGGTGAAAGTCGCCCGCGTCCGATGCGTCCGTGAAACAGCGCCGTTGGGAACGGCCGGTGGCTTCCTCCATGCGGCTGCGCTGTCTGAAGAAAAACCAGCCGCGTGGCTCGTGATGAATGGTGATTCGTTGGCCCTCGCCTCCTTGGCCGGCCTGATCCAAGCGCTGAATTCCCCGTCATTTGAAGGCGTCCTCCTCGGCGTGTCGTTGGAAAACGCCGCGAGGTTTGGCACCCTCGTCCTAGGGCCCGACAACGTCCTCCAAGGCTTCCAGGAAAAAAAACCAGGAACTGGTGTGATCAACGCCGGGGTTTATCTCCTCCGGAGCGGACTGGTGGAAAAGTTACCTGAACAACGCCCGTTAAGTTTCGAAAAAGAGGTCTTCCCGCGATTGATTGAAACCAACGTCAGGTTGAAGGTCGTGGTCGCCGACTCGCCGTTCCTCGACATCGGCACGCCGGAGTCATTGCCGATGGCGGAGTCCTTCATTCAAGCAAACCGGGATTGGTTTGCAGCAGAGTAAGTGTTGATCAGTTCACAATAAGGCGCATGAATCCAAACGCCCGCCAAATGTTCCACAAGCGAAAAGCCGATGCGGACACGCGCATTGGGCTCGGCGTTGGCGTATTTGTGCTCGATTCGGCGAACCATGTGCTCCTGGAGAAACGGAGTGACTGCGGGCTTTGGGGATTGCTGGGCGGGCGAGTGGAGGTGGGCGAGTCCATCGCGGAAGCCGCGCGGCGGGAGGTGCGGGAAGAAACAGGGCTCGAGGTGGAAATCCTCCGGCTGATCGGGGTCTATTCGGAAACGGAAGACCGAATCATCACCTATCCGGATAACGGCGACGTGGTGCACAAGATCGACGTCATTCTGGAAGCCAGGATCGTTTCCGGCGCGCTGGTCAAAAGCCACGAAAGCGAGGAATTGCGCTTCTTTCGCCGGGAGGATTTTCCACAGGAGATCTGTCCTCCGGCGAGACGGCCCGTTTTGGATTATTTGAATGGACTTGCGGGCCAGATACGCTAACTGGGTGCTATGGTCATCAGCAGGACGCCTTTTCGCATTTCTTTCTTTGGCGGAGGAACCGATTACCCCGCGTGGTATCGCCAGTTTGGCGGCTGCGTCCTTTCCGCCACCATTGACAAGTATTGCTACCTCTCGTGCCGCTATTTGCCGCCGTTCTTCGAGCACCGCTTTCGGGTGGTCTATTCCAAAATCGAGAATTGCAGGTCCATCGACGAAATCGCGCATCCGGCCGTTCGTGAAATTCTGCGCCACCTCCGCTTTGACCGGGGCTTGGAAATTCACCATGACGGAGACCTTCCGGGACGCAGCGGCATGGGATCGAGCTCGGCGTTTACGGTGGGGTTGTTGCACGCGCTTTACGCCTTGAAGGGACAGATCGTCAGCAAGCATCAATTGGCCACGGAAAGCATCCAGGTGGAGCAGGAGATTCTCAAAGAAGCCGTGGGCTCTCAAGATCAAGTCTGCGCGGCCTACGGAGGTCTCAACCAGATTCATTTCCACACGAACGGCGATGTGTCGGTCCGGCCCGTGACGGTTTCCCCGGCGCGTTTGGCGGAACTGAACTCGCGACTTATGCTGTTTTACACCGGCATCAAACGGACGGCCGCTGACATCGCTGCCAGCTTCGTGGGCGATCTCAGCAGCAAGGCGAAGCAGCTCAATCTCATGCGAGGGCTGCTGGATCAGAGTCTCGAAATCCTGAATAGCGACAAGGATCTGAACCCGTTTGGCGAACTGCTGCACACCGCCTGGCAAGCCAAGCGAAGCTTGAGCAGCAAGGTCTCCAACTCACACGTGGACGGTTTGTACGAACAAGCGCGCTCGGTAGGCGCCGTCGGCGGAAAACTCCTAGGCGCTGGAGGAGGTGGATTCCTGCTCTTGTTCGTGCCGCCCGACCGCCAGCACGCCGTCCGGGAAAAACTCAGCCAGCTCATCTTCGTGCCCTTCGCGTTCGAGAGTTTCGGCAGCCAGATTATCTTCTTCGATCCGGAAGAGGATTATTCCGAACACGACCGCGCTCGGTCGCAACGGCCGGTCGAAACGTTCCGGGAACTAGAGAGCTTGGGCAGGCGCGACGATCCGAATGCTCCCTGAACCGCGCAATCGCAGTTGAGCCGCAAAGGATCGCAAGGATTACAGCGCGCCGCAACCGCAGCCGCAAGGCGCTTCAATAACGACTGACCAAGTCCGAATGACCAAAGAATCACGAATGGCCGAAGGCCCGATCATTCCAGCGGTTCCGTCGCGATTGGTCCTCGGCAGTACGGATGTGTCGGCCTCCCGTCCGAACCTAAAACCCACCCTGACCGGCTTCCTCCTCCCCCTCAGGGAGAGGGACCAAAGTCGCCTGCGCTTCGGCCAGCCAAGCCTCAGAACTCCTGATTCGGAGGAATTCTATCGAGCCCGACAGCCCGACCTGCGTACATAAAATTTGTTCCGTACGGAACAAATTTCATGTACGCCGTGATGTCTGGGATCAATCCATTTCCATGGCAGTTAGCAGTCCAAGGCAAGGGATCAGGATCTCTGCCTGCTCGACTTGTCGAAACGCGATGGACCGTTCTCCCTCTCCCCTGGGGAGAGGGCCGGCGTGGGGCAAGCAAGTGTCGCCTATCCTTCGTCGTTCGTCATTTTCGCCGGTCTGGCCGCGTGAAAACTCGTTCGCAGCCTTCGAGAACGTTGGAGGAGAGTAGTTTCTTCTATGACCCTTAAACCGGCAGTTGGATGGCCGAAAAAAACGAAAGATG
>JACQWK010000089.1 GCA_016209525.1 Verrucomicrobiota bacterium | reverse complement strand
GAGAGGGAGTTGAATCCGGAGAGCCATTCACCGGGTAGGTGGGGACCATTTCGTTGGTAACTCCTTTCGATTTTGTGTGTTTCGTGGGCGCAACTGTTTTTTCCGAGTTCACAGATTGGCATGTTTTGATTCCAGCGCCCAGCTCTCAACCGAACAGTTGCCGGAGTTCCTCGCCCGAAACTCACTCCTCCGCGTCCTACCATCTTCATACGAATAGACGAAATCGGTCCGAATCCTCCAAGCTCTAGTCCGGCACGTTGGAAAACCTTCGACGTTGCCGACCAGATGACCAGATGCGTTCGATGAATCAAACACGTTCTTTCATTCGAATAGGTATCGAGCAGAAAGCGCGCGGATACTCCTGTGAAGGAATCAAAGTGTTTTGGTCAAAGAGAATCGGCGTATCGTCAAATCATGACGACTTCAGCCTCTGAATGCACCGGAGATAGCGTATGCCTGATCAAAATCAACAGTTGTCGAAGGAATCGATTGAGCTGGAGGTAAGACGCTCGGTTGCCTCTGAAGTCGAGGCATTTCGAATGAGCGTCGAAGCCCACAACGCGTTCCTTGAGAGATCGACCAAATGGTTCGCTGGTTCCGTTGGTGTTCTGGCTGCGGCAGCAGGTACCGCCTTCGCATTTTTCTTCGGCCATTCCGTTAAGGAAATTCCGAGCTTGGTCAGGGATCGGGTTGACGGACTCACAATGGTGAGCGAAGCGCGGACTCAAATGTCGAATAGCCTTGCGGAAGCAACTGTGCAACTCGTCTCCAAATCCAAACAACAAGTTGAAGCCTCAGTGTCTGAGACAGTGAGACTGCTGCTCGAGCAGGATGTCAGGGGCAAGATCGAAGTTGCACTCGCGGACGGAATTGCACAATTAAAGAATCTGCCAACAAATCAACTCGAAAGCCTGGTTCGCTCCGTTCCCGTGCGGACAATTCTTCCATTTGCCGGAGGGTACCCCGTCGTGACGGGTTGGCTTCCGTGTGACGGAAGAGAAGTGCCACGGTCAGAATTCTTAAATCTTTTCAGCGTCATCGGAACAAGCTGGGGGGCTGGTGACGGCACAAACACTTTTAATGTTCCAGATCTCCGGGGGCGTTTCGTGCGTGGTGTGGACGAGACAGCAGGACGAGATCCCGACAAAGAGACTCGAGTTCCTTCCAAACCAGGTGGGAATTCAGGAAATCGAATTGGATCCGCGCAGGATGACGCGCTGGGAAGCCATAGGCACCAGATCGTGTGGGGTGGCAGAACCGAAGGTCAGACTTATCTTCTATTTAGAGGCGAGGGGGACGATGGGACCGACTTCCCAAACAACTTCAAACACTACACGGCGGAAAACGCCGGTGCCAATGAGACTCGACCAAAGAATGTCTATGTTCACTTCATCATCCGGTATTGAGCGCCGGTTTTCCCCAAGCTTTGAGCTGCAAGGCGTCAGTCCCGACTATTCGACAATCTCGACACGAATTCTACAAAGATCGGAACCCCTGACCGCCCACTGATTATCGGTCGGCAGCGAATGCGGAGGGAGCAGTTATGGAGAATCGGTTGATAATCACAATTGGATGAAAAACTCGTTTGGATCGAAGATCGAATCGAAGACTACGAATTAAGAATATGAAACCTTTTGCCCAACTCAAACTTTGCAGGGCGACCCTCGTCGCCCTTGTCGCCCTATTGCCTCAAGTTTCCGCCCAAGTCACCATCACCGTTCTCCACAAGTTTAGCGATGCAGAAGGAACTTTCCCGACGGGGCGTCTGGTCGAAGGGAGCGACGGTGCATTCTACGGTTTAGCTCCGATGATGGTAAGGGATACGAGTTGTGGGGTGAATTACTGGAAGGAAGTGACGGTGCTCTTTACGGAACGACCGGAAGGGGCGGTAGTTTCGGCGGCGGAACCGTGTTTAGAATAAAGAAAGATGGGAGCGGATTTTCGACGTTGCACAATTTTAGCGATCCCCTAAGCCCAAGGAGTCCGGACGGACATTTGCCCGAATCTGGTCTGATTAGGGGTGCTGATGGGGCACTCTACGGCACGGCGGCATCGGGTGGAGGAAACGCTGGTGGAACGGTGTTCAAGTTGAACGAAAATGGAAGTGGATTCACCGTGATATGGCATTTTGGCAGTCCCAAAGGAGAAGGCGCATCCCCGATTGGGATAATTCAAGGAACTGATGGTGCACTTTATGGCACGACTGAATCTTCTATCGGTTTTACACGCGAAGAGAAAATTTTCCGGCTTGATCTCGGCAGTGCGCCTCAACCACCTGTTATTAGCACACAGCCGCAAAGTCAGTCCGTGAATGCTGGGGCAATGGCAACTTTTACCGCCGTCGCCAGCGGGACAGCCCCGTTGACGTACCAGTGGCGGTTGAACGGAGCGAACCTCCCGGGTCTTACGTCTTCCAGTATCACATTGAATAACGTTCAACCACTGAACGCCGGCCAATACACCGTAGTAGTTTCCAATGTGGCGGGTTCCATCACCAGTGCTCCAGCCACGTTGACAGTCGTCCTTGCCCCACCTTCGATCACCTTGCAGCCACAACACCAGACCGCTGGTTTTGGCGACGCAGTCATCTTCGGCGTTACGGCGACGGGATCAGAACCGCTCCGCTATCAGTGGCAGCTCAACGGAGTGGCCATTCCTAACGCGAACAGCTCCACTTTCACGGTCAGCAGCGCTGCACCCGCCCAAGCAGGCACGTACACGGTCGAAGTCAGTAACAGCGCCGGCTCTAAGGTAAGCTCCCCTGCAACATTGTCGTTGCTCGGCCTTCAGATGTATGCCGGACTGACCATCGTCGGAAAAGCGGGCGCCAATTATCGGATTGATTTTCTCAATGACGTAAAGAGCGCCAACAACTGGGTGACGCTCTCGAACATCGCCTTGCCGAGCAGCACACACCTCTTTTTTGATCTCGACTCTCCGAACTGGCCGAGAAGGTTCTATCGCGCGGTTCTGACGCCGTAGCTTTCAGATTTGGCGAGCTTGGTGTCGTCGAGGGAAGGGCCGATGGGCCTATGAATTCGGCTTTGAGACTTCGGAACCTCCCGAAACAAGCGGCAGAGCCAATTTCCAGGCACACCTCCCGACTGTAACGTGAGGCCAGGATCATCGACCAACAGGGATTTCCTGTTGGTGCGCCGGACTGATTCACGAAGTAGCGAGTTCCGAGATGAGGTTTGCGAGATGAGAGGAACGCCGAATGAAGGAACGATCCCCCTCTCAATACTTGCGCCTTTCGATGGCAGAGAGGATAGCCGCTACTCCACAGGCCTCACGCGACAGGCCCTATCTCTGCAGAGTTGAAATTTCATCGCGTGCGCCTGCGTTCAATGAGCCGCTGTCGCGAGGGGGCGGACAGTCAGAAGTTCATTAGCGGTCAGCGGTTCGATTTGCGATTCGCGCACGGTCACGACGTCAACGGTCTCACCCACCGCGTTGAAGACTTCAAGGGTGTAGCCCGGCTCTTGCCTGGGACCGCCGGGATGTTGTTCGACCACCGTTGCCACGTCGCCGCGGCGGAGGCGGCGAGCGGGCAGGTCTTGAGACAGGGCTACTCGAATGAACAGGTCGTATTTCATAGCTTGTCCGGCAGCAAGGTAACAAACTTCATCTCACCTGTCGCGTCTTCTTTCATCCAGATGCTCAGAACGCGCAACACGCGTCCGTGCGGGCCGGTCAATGTCCCGCGAATCCGGTATTTGGCACCGTACTCCGTTTGATCAAACAACTCGGCGTCCAACGGCAGCAGTTGCTGTCTGAGGTCGCGCAGCAAGCGGTCCGCGTTCTCCACCGTGTAGCCCGCCAGCGCTAGAAAGCCCGATTTGTCATCTTCATTGCGCAATCGCAAAAGGTATTCGTCCAGCTTTCTCTGGGCGATAATCGTGTTGGCGGGCAGTTTCATTCCGGCGTTAGCCGCGCAACAGCGTGGCCGCTCGTTCGACGGCACTCAACACGTTTTTGATTTTGAAGTGGAGTCGTGTGTTTCGTGTGTTTCGTGGGCCAAACTTCGGTTGCCGCTCTGCCGCGCTGTGATCTCTGCGTTCTCTCGCGGCCAAGGAAGACCCGCTCGGATTGGGAGAGGGGTCAATCCCGGTTTTTGTCCGGTTTCATTATTCCCTCATCCGCGCCAAGGCTTCGATGGTGGGGTAACGCCCGATTCGAGCCAGGGTTTAGCGTTCACGACGGCGACTGTCGTGATTGAGTTGGAGCAGTTTCAAGGTGGCCTCGCCGACCGCGCTTGCTGGGTCGATGCAAACGCCATTCAAAAAAAGCATTCGGCCCAGCGGTCGGAGCGTTGATGGAAAAGCCGGAGGAGTCGTGGCGGTTGGCGAACACGGGTGCCTAGGTCACTCCCTTTGGCGCTATTACAGGCAGCGCAAGCCCACGCGAGGTTGCCCGGCTCTGTCGCCCCACCGTGCTTGCGGCTGATGATGTGGTCCACCTGACAACCCCAGCATGTGTCCTCGTGTCGTGGACGAGGCAATACTGATAGATTGAAAATCTGCGCTATGCCGGGCAAGACTGAGGCCTGACGCTCCACGCTTGCAATCCGCCGGAGTTGTGCCGAAAAAGGATCATGATCCGTCAGCGCCCACATTTTCTGGCCATCACGGGGCTATTCTCGACCATCGTTTTCGCTTTATTGGCTTCCCGGACCATCGCCGCCGCTGCGGAAAGCGAGTGGAGGGACCGGTACGATAATTATCAAGATTGGGCCATCTACAGAGGTGACAAGAAGGCCAACCAGTATTCCAGTCTGGCTCAAATCAATGCCACGAACGTGCACCGGCTGCAGCTTGCTTGGGAATACCGCCATGGCGATCCAAACGGGCCATCCATGTACAGCAATCCCATCGTGATTGATGGCCTGCTCTACTTCACGACCCCCAAGGTCAATGCGGTCGCGTTGGATGCCGCGACCGGCAGAGAAGTGTGGGTCTTCGAGTCTGCCAAATACAATCCGGGCGGCCGCGTTTTCAGGGGACGCAACCGGGGTTTGGTCTATTGGGAGAAGGCCCGCGGCGGGAAGGGGCGCATTTTCAATTTCGTGAAGGACCGAGTGTATGCCATCGACGCGAAAGGCGGCGCGCTGATCGGATCGTTTGGAGAAGGCGGGTTCATCGACTTGCGCAAGAACTTGCCCATCGATGCCGCGAGAGCGTCGATCGAGGTCACGACTCCAGGCATCATTCACCAGAACCTCCTGATCGTCGGCTCGCGTGTGCCCGAAGAAAACAATTCCACGCCGGGCGATGTTCGCGCCTACAACGCTGAGACGGGTGCCTTCGAATGGATCTTTCACACCGTCCCGCTTCAAGGGGAGTTCGGTTACGAGACCTGGCAATGGCAGCCCGGGGAAACATACGGCGGCGCCAATCCCTGGGGCGGCTTTTCCCTCGACGAAAAACGCGGCTGGGTGTTCTGCGCGACTGGTTGCGGCGCGGGCGACTTCATCTATGGCGGCACCCGCAAAGGAATGAATCTATTCGCCAATTGCGTCCTGGCCCTCGATGCCAAAACCGGGCGCCGCCAGTGGCACTATCAAACTGTTCATCACGACATTTTCGATTATGACAACCCTCCGGCTCCCATCCTCGCTACCGTCAACATCGATGGCAAACCGAGAGACGTGGCGGTTCAACTCACCAAGATGGGCCTGACCTTTGTGCTGGATCGCGACACGGGTGAGCCGGTTTTCCCGGTCGAAGAACGTCCCGTTCCCGCTTCCAAAGTGCCCGGCGAGGAAGCTTGGCCCACTCAGCCTTTTCCCTCCAAACCGCCGCCCTTGGTCCGTCTGGCAACTTTTGAGGCGGACCTCACCAACGTCACTCCCGAATCCCGAGAGTCCGCGCTGGAACTTTTCAAGCAACACGAAACCGGCCACGTGTACACGCCGGCGTCACTCCGCGGCACCATTACCACGCCGGGCCATCAGGGCGGCGTCGAATGGGGCGGCGGCGCCTTTGATCCAGCCACTGGCGTGCTTTATGTGAATGCCAACGAGGCGCCCACGATCAATCGACTCAAACCGCTGGCCGAGCTCGACCTGGCCACGGCTACGCCAGTTCAACGGGGGGCCATGATTTACAATACGACCTGCACTCCCTGCCACGGTTTCAATCGGCAAGGCAACCCTCCGTTATATCCTCCGCTGAAGGACGTCCGCCTGCGACTGAAGACAGACGAAATCCGGACCGTTCTTACGAATGGACGCGGCATCATGCCTTCGTTTTCCCAACTGGCCACGAATCAACTCGACGACCTCGTCACTTACCTCCAAAGCGACGCCGAAGACGCACAGGACGTGGCCGCCCCCGGATCGAGCGGGCGTTACGCCCAGATCGCTCCATTTTTCGAAGACCCATACGGTGCCCCGGCGATCTCGCCGCCGTGGGGAACGCTCAACGCCATCGACCTGAATAAAGGCGAAATCCTGTGGAAAGTGCCGCTCGGAGAGTATCCTCAGCTCGTGGCGAAAGGCATTCGCAACACGGGCGCCAAGAACTTTGGCGGACCCATTTTGACGGCCGGAGGCATCATTTTCATCGCCGCCACGCCGGATGAAAAAATCCGCGCCTTCGACAAATACACCGGCAAAGTGTTGTGGGAATACAAACTCCCCGCCGGTGGTTATGCGACACCCAGCACTTACGCGAGCAACGGGAAGCAGTTCGTCGTGATCGCCGCGGGCGGTGGAGGCAAGCTCGGCACAAAATACGGCGATTCGATTCTGGCGTTCACGCTCCCGTAGCGCGGACACTCCTGTCCGCGCCAAACCATGAACACACCATTGCCTGACTCTGTGCCTCCGGGTGCTCAAAGTAATAACGCGGACAGGAGTGTCCGCGTTACGAGACCCATCCCATTTCGCGGCTACAACCAGTACACTCCGGTGGATCGCACCCGCCGCAATGTCCCCCACTGGACCCAACCGGGTGCGACTTACTTCATCACTTTTCGTCTCGGCGATTCCGTTCCCATTGCACTTCAGCAGCAGTGGGCGCAAGAACGCGAGATTTGGCTTCGTTTCCATCCCGAGCCTTCGACCGCGCAGGTTGAAGCCGAATATCGCGAGCGGTTTACGGAGCGAATGGAGGAATGGATGGATCGCGGTTTCGGTGAATGTCATTTGCGCAGACCAGACGTCCGCGCCGCGGTCGAAAAACACATGCTTCACTTCGATGGTCAGCGTTATGACGTGGATGCGTTTGTCGTAATGCCAAATCACGTCCATGTTTTAATGCGACCGCATGACGGCCACGACTTGTTCGAGGTGCTTCAGGGAATCAAAGGCACGAGTGCACGCACGTGCAACAAATTGCTGGGACGCACCGGGACTACGTTCTGGATGGAGGACAGTTACAACCGCATCGTGCGGGACGCCGAGGAGTTGTTTGGCTTTCGGCGTTACATTGCAGCCAATCCGGCCAAGGCCAAACTTGCTGCACACGAGTTCACGCTTTTGACGAACAATGTGCTTTATGTGGAGCCGTAAGTAACGCGGACACTCCTGTCCGCACACTGACGCGGCGTGTCGGCGGACAGGAGTGTCCGCCTTACGATGCGCGAACCTTGCAGTTGACAGGTGCTGTGTTCGGTTCCCTAATCGTGCGGTTGGTGGCTCGCGCCAGCACCGAAAGCAATAATGACGCATCGAATTCAGAAGACATTCGCTCAGAAGTTGAAGGCTGCCATTCCGTTTGGCCTTGGCCAAACCAAGCCACGGCATTTCCGCGATATGGCCAAGGTGGCCTGGAAGAACCGCGACAATCTGCCCTACGCGTGGAAGGTCCTCAGCCAGGGCGTCTGTGACGGGTGCGCGCTCGGCGTGGCCGGTTTTCATGATTGGACGATCCGAGGCGTGCATCTCTGCATGACGCGGCTGAATCTGCTTCGGTTGAACACGATGCCGCCGCTCAATCCCGACCTCTTGTCCGATCTCTCGAATCTCAAGTCTTTGGACAACGCCCAACTTCGTGAATTGGGCCGCCTGCCGCATCCAATGGTGCGCGAGCGCGGCGCCAGAGGCTTTCGCCAGATCAATTGGGAAGAGGCCGTGGCACGGATCGCGCAGCGGATTCGCGCGAGCGATCCGAAGCGCGTGGCCTTCTACGTGACTTCACGCGGTGTGACGAACGAAGTTTACTACATGGCGCAGAAAGTGGCCCGGTTCCTGGGCACCAACAACGTCGATAACGCCGCCCGGCTTTGCCACTCGCCTTCCACAGGGGCCATGAAATTCGCGCTCGGGGTGTCGGCCAGCACCTGCAGTTACAGGGACTGGTACGGTTCTGATCTGGTGGTTTTCTTTGGCGCCAACCCGGCCAACGATCAACCCGTCACTACGAAATATTTGCACGAGGCCAAACGTCTCGGCACAAAGGTCGTCGTCGTGAACCCGTACAAGGAACCGGGCTTGGAGCGTTATTGGGTTCCGTCCACACCTCGGAGCGCGCTCTTTGGCACGGGCATCATGGATTATTGGTTTCCGGTAAGCACCGGCGGGGACATCGCCTTTCTCTACGGCACGCTCAAATTGCTCATCGCCAATGACTGGTTGAACCACGATTTCATCGAAAAGCACACGGTCGGTTTTGCCGAGCTCAAACAGCAAGTTCAGGCCTTGGATTGGGCGACGCTGGAAAAACAGGCCAGACTTTCCTGGCGGAGCATGGAAGAGTTCGCGCATCTCATTCGCGACGCGAAGACCGCGGTTTTCGTCTGGAGCATGGGCATCACCCAGCACGCGTTTGGCGGCGACGCGGTCTCGATGATTTTGAACCTCGGCTTGGCGCGCGGTTACGTTGGGCGCGACAAATGCGGCTTGATGCCCATCCGCGGCCATTCGAGCGTTCAAGGCGGCGCCGAAATGGGCGCTTACGCCACGGTTTTTCCCGGCGGCAAGCCGATTAATGCCGCGAACGCTTCGGCGCTTTCCGCGCTCTACGGCTTTAACGTCCCCGACTGGATCGGCCGGACCGCCACGGAAATGGTGGAAGGGTGCGCGCGCGGGCAACTCGAAGTTTTGTATTGCATCGGAGGCAATTTCCTTCGCACGTTGCCGGAACCCGACTACGTCGCTGAGGCCATGGCGAACGTGCCGTTGCGTGTCCATCAAGACATCATCCTGACCGATCAAGTCTTCCTGGATGCGAAGGAAGAAGTGATTCTGCTCCCCGCAAAAACGCGGTACGAGCAGGATGACGGCGGGACCGAAACCACGACCGAACGGCGCATTATCTTCACCCCTCAAATTCAACGCCAAGTTGGAGAAGCAAAGGCCGAATGGAGAATTCTGCGGGACATCGCGGCCGCCGCTTATCCGGCACGGGCCCGCGCTTTGGGCTGCGAAAACGGCCAAGCCATGCGCGAGGAGATTGCCCGCATCGTTCCATTCTACGACGGAATCCAGAATCTGAGGAAAACGGGAGACGCGATTCAGTACGGCGGACCCCACCTGTGCGTGAACGGAACCTTCCCCACGCCGGACACGAAAGCGCACTTCCGAGTCGTCGCCTTGCCTGATCGAGGATCGCAGCGCGGTGCCAATGAAACTTCGGCGGCTTGTTCTCACGAAGCCGGATTGGGCAAGCCTGCCGCCGAATCTCAACCGCAAACTGCGCATCGGCGATCGGCCACGGATGGCAACGGTTCGACGAACCTTCACGCCGGCGTGGATGGTCCAGTTTTTCTCGTATCCACCCGTCGGGGCAAACAATTCAACTCGCTGATTTACGACGAATTCGATCCCATCACCGGGGCGGGCCGCGATGCCATCTTCATGAATCCCGACGACGCGGCGCGCCTGCGATTGCAGAACGCCGATCGCATCGCGCTCGTGAACGAACTCGGCCGCTATGAAGGACGCGTGTTCTTTGCGCCCATCGCGCGCGGCAATCTTCAAATCCATTGGCCGGAAGGAAACGTGATCATCCGGCGAGGAATCACTGATGCGCTTGGTGGCGTGCCTGATTTCAACGCGCAAGTCAGAGTGGAACCCACCTCACCATAGACGACGCACTCTCAGCCTACCCGATCCTGTCGGCAAGAGCCGGACACTCATCGAAACTGACCGGCCGCCCGTTCCCCTCACCCTGGCCCTCTCCCCAGGGAGAGGGATTCGCTCCCACCCCATTGGGTCAATCTGCGATCGCTGAACATTTCCGCGCTCGGCGAACGACTCTCCCTCTCCCAGCGGGAGAGGGCCGTGGTGAGGGAGAAGGACCGGTCGGACGGCAAGAACAGGGCCAGCGTCAATCCACGGGATCTGAATCTCCAGCTCCTCGCCTGCTCGACACGGTTGCGTTTTCAGGCGTTGCTTGGGATAGTCCGCTCATGCCAGATTCCCGGGCTGCGAGACTCGAACTCGACCTGTCGCCTGACAAATCGACGGCGTCCACGGATGTTCTGAACTGCCGAGCGGGCCGGCGGGAGGAGGAGCGAATTGACGCTGTGGCGGTGGAAGAGCCGCTCGAGATTCGTGTGCGCGGCCAGCGCGTCGCCGTCACGATGCGAACCCCCGGTCAGGATGAAGAATTGGCCGTGGGCTTTCTACTGACGGAGGGGATCATTCGAAGCCGAGCTGAGATTCTGGAGATTGCACACTGCGCCCAAGGTGACGCCTCCACTCACGAGAACGTCTTGAATCTGTTTCTGGCGCCTTCCGTGGACGTTGATTTCGATCGCTTGACCCGGCACGTTTTCACCGCTTCGAGCTGCGGGCTTTGCGGGAAGAGCTCGATCGAATCTGTCCATCAGCACTTCGCTCCGGTTTCTGCGGATTTGACCGTCCCTGCGGCGACACTGTTCCAACTGCCGGACCGGCTTCGGGCTGCCCAGGGGACCTTCAACCTCACCGGCGGGCTCCATGCGGCGGCGGTATTTGACCTCGGTGGCGAGCTCCTGGTGCTTCGGGAAGACATCGGGCGCCACAACGCGGTTGACAAGGTGGTGGGTTATGGTTGCCTTGAGGAGCAGTTGCCGTTCGACGCGCATATCCTCGTCGTGAGCGGGAGGGCTTCTTTTGAGATCATGCAAAAAGCCTTGGCCGCGAAAATGCCGGTTGTGGCGGCGATCTCGGCGCCGTCCAGCCTGGCAGTCGAATTTGCTCGGGAAAGCGGCCAGACGCTGGTCGGCTTTTTGCGAGGGGAAAGCATGAATATCTACGCCGGCGCAGCGCGAATTCTGGGCGCCTAAGCCTGTGGAACCGGCTGGACAGCCTGCTTGCCTAAACCTCGGCACTAGTCTATTGTGTGCGGAGCAATGAGTACGGTTAAAGTGAGTTCTTCGCTTCATGTCGTCAAAACGCAGGCCCACCGGGATCACGAAAGTGCCGCTGAGACGTATTGGGTTCCCAACACCGATGTGTACGTTTGCGAGGAGGGATTGGTGATCAAAGTCGAACTGGCCGGAATGCGGCGAGAGGATCTGGAGCTGATCGTGGAAAGCAATCGGCTGAAGATCCGAGGATTTCGGCCGGACGGCTGCCGGGCGCCCAAGTGCAAGTTTCTGGTGATGGAGATTAACTACGGCGCTTTCTCCACGCAGATCGAGCTGCCCAAAGGCTACGATCTCAGCCAGGCCCGGGCGGCTTACCAAAACGGTTTCTTGAGAATCGACGTCCCCGTCCAAGGAGGCAAAGTTCCGGGCCCCACGTCCATCACACTGGCGGCCGCGGAAAAGTAACATTTTGGGAAACCTTTGGCGGTGGTCGGCATCTAAGGTCTAGAACGCCAATACCATGACCTCGCCCGATACCGAGTTCATCAGCATCCTGGACGCCTCCGCAGGCTCGGCGGAACTGGCTTCGCCCAAAGTCGGCGCCAAGTCGTTGCCGGATATTCTGCCGATTCTCGGGCTGTCGGATATCGTCATTTTCCCTGGGATGGAGGCTCCCCTGTTGGTCGAATCCGGACCGAGCATTCGGTTGATCGACGACGTCGTTGCGGGTGATCGATTTCTGGGGCTGGTGCTGCAACGCCGTGAGGAGGTGGAGAATCCGGCGCCAAGCGATTTGTGGCTGCACGGGTGCGCCGCACGCGTGTCGAAGATGCTCAAGTTCCCCGACAACACGGTCCGAGTGTTGGTCGAAGGACTGCGGCGGTTCAAGATTTCGGAGTATGTCAGCTCGGATCCCTATCTTTGCGCAAAAATCGAGGTGTTAAAGGAAGGGGAGGACGAATCATTGGAAGTGGCAGCCCTGGCCCGAAATCTTCAACTTCAATTTCAGGAAATCATCAAACTCTCGCCCGCGCTCTCCGAGCAGGTGAAAGTGACCGCGCTCAACACTGAACAACCCGGCAAGCTGGCCGACTTGATCGCCGCGAACCTAAACCTGACGCTGGAAGAACGTCAACGCTTGCTGGAGACTCACTTGGTCAAAGACCGATTGACGCGACTGCTGCCGCTGGTGACGAAGGAACTGGAAGTCTTGACCCTCGGTTCGAAGATTCAGAAAGAGGTCGCTTCCTCGATGACCAAAACCCAGCGGGATTTCTTCCTGCGCGAACAGATCCGCGCGATCCAGCGCGAATTGGGCGAGTCCGATCCAAACGCCGGTGAGATCAGCGCCTTGAGCGAGCAGATCGAGAAGAACCAACTTTCGGTCGAGGCGGCCAAGGTTTCCCGCAAGGAATTGGAACGTCTCCAACAAATCCCTTTTTCGACGGCGGAATATACGGTCACGCGGAACTACCTCGATTGGCTGATCAACCTTCCTTGGTCGAAGTCCACCGAAGATAAGCTCGATTTGGACGACGCGGCCCGCGTTCTGGACGAGCAACACTACGGACTGACCAAGGTCAAGGACCGGCTTCTGGAATTCCTGGCCGTGATCAAATTAAAGCGAAAACTCAAAGGCCCCATCCTCTGTCTCGTCGGCCCGCCCGGAGTCGGCAAGACATCGCTCGGCCAAAGCGTGGCGGATGCGTTGGGCCGCAAGTTTGGGCGCATTTCTCTGGGCGGAATGCGTGACGAAGCCGAGATTCGGGGGCACCGCCGCACTTACGTCGGCGCGTTGCCGGGACGAATTATCCAAACGATCCGACGCGTCGAAAACAACAACCCGGTCATTATGCTCGACGAGATCGACAAGGTCGGTTCCGATTTCCGCGGCGACCCGGCGGCGGCGCTGCTCGAAGTGCTCGATCCCCAGCAGAACAGTTCCTTCACCGATCACTACTTGGACGTGCCGTTCGATCTGTCCCGAGTTTTGTTCATCACGACGGCCAACTGGCTCGATCCCATTCACCCGGCGCTCCGGGATCGGCTGGAGGTGATTGAGTTGCCCAGTTACACCACCAGCGAAAAGCTTCAGATTGCCAAGCGGCACTTGGTGCCGCGCCAGTTGGAGGAACACGGCTTGAAGCGGAAGATCCTCCGGCTTCCCGACACCACCTTGCGCCGATTGATCGAGGACTATACCCGTGAGGCGGGCGTGCGCCAGTTGGAGCGGGAAATCGCGAGCCTGACGCGAAAAGCGGCCCGGCAAATCATCTCCAGCAAACAGGTCGAGCAAGCCTTGGTGATCACACCGGACTCCCTCGCGCAATACTTGGGCTCCGTTCGTTTTATGGCCGAGATGGCTGAAGAAATCAAAGAGTCCGGCATTGCCATCGGTTTGGGTTGGACGCCCATCGGAGGAGAAATCCTCTTCATCGAGGCCACGCGAATGCCCGGAAAGGGCAAATTGATTCTCACTGGATCGTTGGGAGAGGTGATGAAGGAGAGCGCCCAGACCGCTCTGAGCTATCTAAGAAGCCAGGCCAAGTCATTGAGGATCGAGACGGCTGACTTCGAACAGTTCGACCTCCACATCCACGTGCCCGCTGGCGCGACCCCCAAAGATGGGCCGAGCGCTGGGACCACAATTCTGGTCGCCTTGGCTTCGCTGTTCACGGGACGCAAGGTCCGGTCGGACCTCGCCCTCACGGGCGAGACGAGTCTTCGCGGGCGCATCCTGCCGGTCGGTGGAGTCAAGGAGAAGGTGCTGGCGGCATCCCGCGCGAGGTTGAAACAGGTGATCCTCCCCGAACGTAACCGGAAGGATTGGGAGGAAGTGCCCGCCGAAGTGCGGCAGAAGCTCAAGGTCCATTTCGCGGAACACGTGTCGGAGCTGATCCCGCTCGCGTTGCTCAGCAAATGAAGCGCGGGCAGTCTTTTCATGATCCTCCAGGTGGGGCGAGACTCTGTCGAGCCCTGGAATTCTTTCCGGCAAAGAAGTCAGGGCTCGACAGGAGTCTCGCCCCACCAACGATTTTGCGCGGCTTGCGACGATTGTCAGAGATACTGATAGACTTCAAGTCTGTGCTACGGAGCCTCGGCGCCGCAGGGGCTCGAAAAGCGTGTGAAATATCCGGGCTAGGACTGGCGTGCGTATTCGCGGTCTTGGCCATTGCGCAGGACTCCTCCCAATTTGCTCGCGCAAGCGCAATTCACGAGCTGACGCACGACAAGGAAGCCGCCGCTCTGGTCGCCGAGTTGCTGTCCCAGAAACCCCCGAAGGACCTCGCCTTGGAAGGAGTCCTCAAAACGCGCGGGACCCGAGGCAAATGGGAGAGAGTCGAGGTGCAATACGCCGTCCAGCTCACCGACGAGGGATGGCTGGGAACTTACGAAGCGCGACCGGGAGATTCAGGGGGCAGGGAGCGGCTCGTGGTGGTTCATCAGGACGGGAAATCAAACGTTTACCTCTACTGGCCGAAAGGGAGTTCTCCGGATCTTCATGAAGAACCACGCCGGTTGACCGGTGATCAAGCGGCCATTCCTTTCGCGGCGACTGAATTCTGGCTCTCCGATCTTGGACTGGAATTTCTTCACTGGCCAACGCAGCGCATGGTGAAAAATGCTTGGCGGACGATGGTGGCCGGCCGCGCATGCAAGGTCCTCGAAAGCGTCAATCCCAGTCCCGCCGCGACGAGCTATTCGCGTGTTGTCTCGTGGATTGACAGCGAGTATGGCGGCGTCATCCACGCGGAAGCTTACGATGCATCAGGCAAGAAAATGAAGGAGTTCTCCCTCAAAGGCTTCGCCAAAGGCCAGGTCACTGAAATGCAGATGGTGAACCCGAAGACGGACACTCGGACCCGTCTGGAACTTGAGATCGGGGAGAATTAGGAATTGCGTGAGGATCGATCCGTCCCGCTGTCCAATCGTCCGTGGCCTCATCGTTTCTAACAAAGGGATCAGTGGAAGAACCTCTCCTGTCCGCAGGCGCCGGTGAACGGGCCTCCGAAGCAAGCGTGCCTCCGGCTCCTCGACTCGATTGGGCATCGAAGGAGTTCGGCGCTATTTATGACGCGCACGCCCAGAGCATTTATTATCTGACTTTGCGAATGCTTGGAGACCCGACCCAAGCGGAGGATGCCACTCATGACGTCTTTCTCAAGGCGTATCGCAAAATGCATCAGTTCCGAGGCGACTCCGGAGTTCGAACGTGGCTTTACCGGATCGCCATTAACCACTGCCACAACCTCGTGCAAACGTGGCATCATCGCCATATGGTCAACAACGTGGACAACGTGGTCTGGGAAACGACCAGCGCAGGCGCAAACGATCCATTGCGAGTTCTGGAAACGAAGGAATTGGGACAGCGCATTCAGAAAACTCTCGACACGTTGACCGAAGAGTATCGTTTGTTGCTCCTCCTGGTAGCGGACGAAAAACTGAGTTACCAAGACGTGGCCAATCTCACCGGGCAGACTGCCGACGCCGTCCGCGGCAAATTGCATCGTGCGCGGAAAGCCTTTGCGGCTGCCTTTGCCAAATTCGCCTGAGTCAGATATGAAACCCGACCCTTCAAAGCTGCGCCAAAAGGCGCAGGAGGAACAAGCCGCTGCTTTCGAACAGACCCACCCAAAGCGAGCGGCCTTGCAGTTCGCCTCGGCGGAGGAAGCGATCCGCTACGACGCCGGCGAGACGGCCGTTCCACCGCAGATCGCCCAACGGTTGAACGAATCCATCGCCAGGGAACCTAAACCGGCAGTTTCCTGGTGGCGCCGATGGTTTTCCAGGGACACGAGAGAGTGACGGCCTGCACCCTACGCCGAGGCTTTGCGTGGACGATGTGTCTAAGAGGGCCTGGGCTTCTGCTTTGTTCGTAGCGGCGAGCGTCTCGCCTGCCGTGAAGCCGGGGGTTGCTCTCAAATTCCAGTGGCTAGGCGTTCGGGCTCCATCCGAATGACGAAATCCGAATGTCGAAAGAATGACGAAGCACAAATGACCAATAAGCGCGGTCTGCAACCGGCTCCGCCTTCGTCATTGGGGATTCGACATTGGGTACTTAATGCCCTCGATTCCACTGAAAACAGTGAAGAACCAAGCCGGGCATCCTGCCTGGTGGGGCTTCAACGCGAAACCGCGGCCGCCTCGGCATTTCACGCGCGGGGCCGGGCGAGACGGACCGATTTACGCACCTCCAAATTTGCCATTCACGACGAGGATTTATCCGTTTATGGTTTCTCGCACCCATGACCGTCGGGCAGGAAATTGAAACCCTGATTCGGGCACGGTATCCGATTCTCTACATCGTTTCGGCGGAGGAAGCGCGCGTCCAGCGAGTGCTTCTGGAGATTGCGCAGCGCCGCCAGAAGAAACTGTTTGAATGGAGCTGCACGACCGGCCTCGTCCCCGCCGGCACCTCGATTCAACTCTCCCAACACCGCAACGCTTCCACCAAAGACCCGCTCGCGGCGCTGGATCAAGTCATCGACCAGGTCGAGCCGGCGATCTTTGTCTTTAAAGATTTCCACCCGTTCCTCGGAAAATCGTCTTCCGCAGTGATCCGGCGGCTCCGCGAGATCGCGCAATTTCTCAAAAACAGCCACAAAACGATCGTGCTTCTCTCGCCGGCCGTTGAGATTCCACTCGAGTTGGAGAAGGAGATTACGCTGGTCAATTACCCGCTCCCCACCCGGGAGGACCTGCAGGAGCTGTTGGCGGGCATTGTTAACGACCTCAAACCGCACGCCAATGTGCGTGTGGAACTGGATGAAGCCGGTCGTGAGCGCCTGCTTCAAGCCGCCCGGGGACTCACACTGACCGAAGCGGAGAACGTTTTGGCCAAAATCATCGTCAAAGAGGAGCGGTTGAGCGGCCATCACGTCAGCGAGGTGCTCTTCGAGAAACAGCAGATCATCCGGAAAAGCGGGCTCCTGGAATACTACACCGGCTCCGAAACTTTTTCCGACATTGGAGGGCTTGGTGTCCTGAAGGACTGGTTGCAGAAGCGGGCGGTAGCGTTTAGCGAAGAGGCGCAGGCTTTCGGACTGCCGGCGCCCAAAGGCCTTTTCCTCCTGGGAGTCCAAGGCTGCGGCAAGAGTCTTTGCGCGAAGGCGGTCGCTTCGCTTTGGCAGTTGCCCTTGCTGCGGTTCGATATGGGACGCATGTTTGGAAGCCTGGTGGGCTCGTCCGAGGAGAACGTCCGGCGCGCCATCGCAGTCGCGGAGTCAGTCGCGCCTGCGATCCTTTGGGTGGATGAAATCGACAAAGCTTTCTCCGGCTTCCAGGGATCAGGTTTCACCGACGCGGGCACCTCAGCGCGCGTGTTTGGCACGTTTCTGACCTGGCTTTCGGAGAAGACCGCGCCGGTGTTCGTCGTCGCCACGGCGAACGACGTCACGCAACTCCCGCCTGAACTGGTTCGCAAAGGCCGTTTTGACGAGCTCTTTTTTGTCGATCTGCCGGCGGAAAAGGAGCGGCAAGAAATCTTTGCGATTCATTTGCGGAGGAGGAGACGCGACCCGAGTGGCTTCGACGCAGGTGCTCTGGCGTCCGCCAGCCAGAATTTCAGCGGTGCGGAAATCGAACAAGCGGTCATTAGCGGGTTATACGATGCGTTCTCGGAACGCTGCGAACTCGGCACGCACCATATCATGTGTGCTTTGGAGCATACGGTTCCTCTCGCAGCCACTTTGGACGAACAAATCAGCGCCCTCCGGAGTTGGGCGGAGGGCAGGGCGCGCAACGCCAGCTTTCCACGCGTCGCGGCCGATGCGGCCTCTCCTGCGGGCTGAAGACCGGAGTGAAGCGGGACGAGCGTGAGGTTGCTGGGGCCGGGTGGTCTAATCAGCGAGTGTTGTGGTCTGGATGCCCGGTTGCCCGGTACTCGCCAGTAGGTAATCCTCGCCGGTGGGCCGGACAGAGGCTAGATTGGAGAGGTTTTCGTTGCGATGAGCCGTTTTAACAATCTCGAATTTGGCGGTGAGGAGGAAGACCATTCGGTTTCTCCATCGTATCTCAAGGATGAGGTCCACTATTTGATGGAGGCGCAAACGGCTTTTGCCCAGGGGCGTTTTGAGCAAGCCCTGCGTCACTATGCCAAGGTGCTGGAATTCAATTCCAAGAACGCCGCCGCTTGGAGAGGCCAAGTCAGAATGCTCATCGAGTTGGGCGAATTCGCCGAGGCCAAGCTGTGGGCCGACAAGGCGTTGGAGACCGTCCCCGATGATCCTGAGTTGCTGGCCGCCAAGGCCGTCGCGCTGGCCCGCGGCGGAGACCTGAGCGAAGCCATGATGTTTTCCGATGCGGCCATCGAAGCCCGCGGAGAAACGCCCTATGTGTGGCTGGCCCGCGGCGATGTGCTGCTGGCCCGACGTGAGAAACGCGCGGAGTTTTGTTTCGAAAAGGCGCTCGGCTTGGCCGGGCGGGATTGGCTCCATCACTGGCTCATCTCGCGCGTCTATTTCTTCTACAAGCAGTTCTCCTACGCTTTCAAATTAGCCCAGCAAGCCCTGGCCCTGGATGCAGGACGAGCCGCAGTTTGGCTGCAATTTGGACGATGCCAACTGGCGTTGGGCTTCGTCGGGGCGGCAGAAAATTCACTGCACCAAGCCCGCCAGTTGGACGCGCAATGCCGTCTGTCCGAGCAAGAAACCTGGGAACTGTCACAACGGCCGCTTTGGGCTCGGATGCGCGGCTGGTGGAGGCAGATGCTCCGAAGATGAGTACTCCCAGGCTCGATCAATTGATCGCCGCCGCCGCGGAACAAGAAGCTTCCGATCTGCATCTGGTGGTGGGTGTGCCGCCGGCCTTTCGCATCAACGGTGACATCCTCCTCTCCGACGAGGATGCGCTCACGACCGAGGCGTTGACGGGCATGGCTTTCAGTCTCTTGAACGGCGATCAGCGGGAGAAATTCGAACGCGACTGGGAGTTGTGCATCTCCGTTCCTCATCCGGACGCAGGCCGGGTCCGGGTCACGCTGTATCGCCGCAACGGCAATCCGGAGATGAGCCTCAGGTTTTGCGGCAGACATATCCTCAGCCGCGAGGAGCTTGGGCTGCCACCCAAGATTGATGAGCTGGCCCGAAGGCCCAATGGCCTGGTTTTGATTACGGGGCCGACGGGCGCCGGGAAGACCACCACCCTGAATTACATGGTCGATCTGATCAACAGCGAGCGCCGTTGCAAGGTCGTGACCATCGAAGATCCGATTGAGTACGTCCACCAAAACAAGCGCGCCATCGTCATCCAGCAGGAAGTGCTGACGGACACGCAGTCGTTTACGCGCGCGTTGATTCACGTGCTGCGGCAGGATCCGGATGTCATCGTCGTCGGCGAAATGCGCGACCATGAAGCCATTTCGGCGGCGCTCACGGCGGCGGAGACCGGCCATCTGGTGCTGGCCACCTTGCATTCGCCGAACGTGGCGCATGCGTTCGAACGAATCACCGGGGTGTTCGAAGGCAGCGCGCAACGGCAGATCATCATGCAGTTGTCCACTTCCCTTCAGGGGATCATCTCCCAGGACTTGCTGCCGTCGGCGGACCGCGCCCGGCGCGTGCTCGCTTACGAATTGCTCATCACGAACAGCGCGATCCGGAATCTGATTCGCGAGAACAACCTGCACCTGCTGGAGACAACGATCCAGACGGGAGGGAAGGACGGCATGATTCTGATGGATGCCTGTCTGCACGATCTCTATTGCCGCTGCCTGATCAGTTACGACACAGCCCTGGCCCGCGCCCGCAACCCGGATCGGATGGCCAAACGCGCGGGATGAGTGACATGATCAGCGCGCTCTCATTCTTGTGGAATTGGCTGCTGCTGGCGCTCTCGGCGGCGCTTTGCGGCTGGGTGCTCTATCGTTGGCTGAGAAAGAGTGATGAACCCGGAACGTTGGTGACGCGATGGCTGGTCACGGTGGTGTTGGGCGCCATCGTCACGAGCGTCGCGGTCAAGGCGAAAGACGAAATCTCGCAGATTTTCGCCATCCTGGTCGGCTTGGTTTGTGGAGTCGGCCTCGCGATCCTTTGGGGGCCCAGCTTTTGCGGGTGGGTTGCCAGACAGTTCACCGGACTGTACGACGGCGGCGATTTGGCGCCCGATCCGAGGCCGCTCTACTCCATAGCGGAAGCCAAGCGCAAACAGGGCAAGTACGCGGAAGCTATCGAGGAAGTTCAAAAACAACTAGAGGAGTTCCCGAACGACTTCACCGGGTGGATGATGCTCGCTGAAATCCAGGCTGAAAACCTCAAGGACCTCGCGGGAGCTCAGGACCTCGTTGAACGAATCCTCGCTCAAGAAGGCCAGGCTCCAAAGAACATTGCGTTCGCGCTCGGCCGTCTCGCTGATTGGCATTTGAAGCTGGCGCGAGATCGGGACTCCGCGCGCCTTGCGTTGGAGAAGATCGTCGAGCTCTTGCCCGATTCCGAAGAAGCTCAGTTGGCCCGTCAGCGCATCGCGCACTTGACGCCTCTGGAAATGCTCCAGGAAGAGCGCGAGCCGCGCCGCATCGCGCTGCAACACCACGAGGAGAACCTGGGTTTGCGCCCGGATTACCAAGGCCTCAAACCTCTCCCGGAACCCGATCCGGCGTCCATCGCCTCGACTTTGATTGCCCACCTCCAGCAGCACCCGCACGACTATGAGGCTCGGGAAAACCTGGCGTTAATTTACGCTGACCATTACCGGCGAATCGACTTGGCCGGCGATCAACTGGAGCAATTGCTGGAGGTGCCCCACCAACCCGCCAAACAGGTTGTCCACTGGCTCAACATGCTCGCGGACCTTCAGATCCGAGTGACCGGCGACGCGAATCTCGCTCGCCAAACGCTGCAACGAATCGTGGGTCGCTTTCCCAAAACCGCGGCCGCGGAGAACGCCCGGCACCGAATGGCGCAGCTCAATCTGGAATTGAGACCGAAGCAGACCACTCAAACGGTGAAGCTTGGAGCCTATGAAGACAAACTAGGTCTGAACAGGAACCATCCTAGCGAGGGAGGCGGAGGGCAATCTGCTTTTCAATCTCGCTAGCCAAGTCAACGTCGGAGGTCCCGCCCTTCTTTCGCGCCTGCACGCGGACTCGCGAGACTTTAGGTTCAACTTCATCGACCGCCACCCAGACCGTGCGGGTATCGATCTTGGCCTCCAGAGTTTTGCTGATGGTGTTCTCTCCGTAAAGCGTTCCGTTGAAGCTGAGAACATCTTTGGCCGCCTTGAAGATCTCGTCCACCGATCGTTGGTACCGACCTTCGATGGTGTCCTTGCCCATGGGGGTCCCCATTCTCATTCGACCGTCCAAAGTGCTGTAACAACCCAACGTGAAGGCCAAGAGACACGCTGCTGAAAAAAGCGGGAGGAGGTTCTTTTTCATTGCGGGTATGCAATCACATTCCTCCTCTGCGTCAAGCACTAAGCACGCCGCGCACGCTGACGGACATACCACGCAGACCCCAAAGCCTATCCTCAAGTTCCACCCGATCCGTGCCGATATTGGATATGGGCCGTAAGCGACGTGGGGGCAAAATTGTTTCGACAAGCGATTTGGTTTGAAGTATCTGAAGATCAGCGTGTCAGGAATGAGCCGGATCAATCTTGTGCCCACACGCGTAAGGCGTGTCGTTCGTGTTGCTTGTCCGTTGCGCTAGGGTTGCGGTCTTGAGAACGGCCTTTTGTTATGGCTTACGTAAATCCCGTCAACGAAATCGCCACGAGTCTAATCTCCAGGAAACTGGCGCGAATTCTGGATGACAATATGCTCGCGCTTCAGAAATCTCTCTTCCGCCTGACGACCGGCCTCCGAATCGTCGATGCCGGCGACGATCCCGCCGGTGCGGCTCAAGTGATCAAATTGAACAATCAGATCGCCCGCGCGAATTCTACCCAGGAAGCCATCGATAATGCCACCAGCTACGTCGAATCCCAAAGCGAGTTCTTGGACACAGTCTCCGAAAAGCTGGATCGTTTGAGCGAATTGGCAAACCTTTCCACCAACGCCTCTACGACGGCGGAGCAACGGTCCTCCTACCAGATCGAATTCGAGGAAATCCAGGAGTTCATCAGCGACATCGGCCGCCGCACGTTTAATAACGTCGGTTTGTTCGGCGTGCAAACGAGCTCCATCGTCGATGAAGACGGAGGCCAGTTCACTCTCCAAGCCATCAATTACAGCGCTGCTTTCGGCTCCGGAGGCCTGGGCGGCGTCTTCGTCTCAACCGTGAATGTGGCGACCACGACGTCGGCCGCCAGCGCCATCGGGACCGTCAGCACCGCCATCGCGAACCTTGGCATACTGCAGGCGCGTGTGGATTCCAACAGCACGCGGCTGAGTGATTCAAAAGATCTATTGGTCAGTTTGGAGGAGAACCTCCAGGCTGTCGTGGACCGCGTGCAGAACACGAATACAACCAGCGAAACCGTGGAATTTAACCGTCTCAGCCTCCTGACCCAGACCGGCCAAACGATGTTGGCCAACTTCGAGACGTTGCGATTGGGTCTGCTCGACCTGCTTCAGATTTAACTGCATTTCGGGAGTCTCGCCCCACCCAAGATTCGCACAGCCAGGGACGATTTCAGCGGATTCTGGCAAAGTGCAACTCTGCGCCGCGAACAATTCCGTCATCCTTGAAAAAGCATTGGGACCCCCACGAAACACGCGAAACACACGAAAATCAAAGCGCTTGTGAAATACACCCCGCTCACCGGCTGGGTGAATGCTAATCTCGCTGGCATTACTTTTCCTTTCGTGTCTTTCGTGTGTTTCGTGGGCTTGAACTACCGAATTCAGGGTCCTGCCTCCTTGCCGCTGCGGTGCATCCCGATGTTGTCGGCGATCGTAGCGCAGCCGTCCTCGGCTGCGAGTTCGAGCGGCGTCTCGCCGCCGGGCCGCTCGGCGAACTCGCAGGCGAGACGCCCGCGCTATCGACAACCGGTGGATGCACTGTTGCGGCTGCGGGGGCCATCTTTGTGATTGCCGGGTCTGCGATTTGAAGTAGCATCAACGCCGAGCACCATGTCCCGCGTTCGAAGAGCTTCGGCGTTTGCGCTGGAAACCGATGATTCGTGTCTTACGTCTCGGACAACGCTCGAAGGTCTCCCACCGCCCGCCATTCCCTGGCTCCCACGATGTCGCTTGTCGAAGAGAAAATTCGAAGAGCGCGTTCGCCGCAGAAAGGAAGGGCGCTCCATGCTTCCGTTGCTACGATGAAAACGACCCCTACTGCCGAAGCCAGACGTCTGGCCGAAGACGACAGCCGCAAACAGAACTGGAAACGATGGGGGCCGTATCTCGCCGAGCGCCAATGGGCGACCGTCCGCGAGGACTACTCCGAGTTGGGTGAGTGCTGGGACTACTTTCCGCACGATCACGCCCGAAGCCGGGCGTACCGCTGGGGCGAAGACGGTTTGCTCGGAATCACGGATCGCGAGTGCCGGCTTTGTTTTGCGCTGGCTCTTTGGAACGGGCGTGATCCCATCCTGAAGGAACGCCTCTTTGGGTTGACCGGCCCTCAGGGCAATCATGGCGAAGATGTCAAAGAACTTTACTTTTACCTGGATTCGACGCCGACCCATTCCTACCTGAAAAGCCTTTACAGGTATCCTCAAGCTGAGTTCCCGTATGCTCGGTTGCTGGAAGAGAATTTGCGGCGCGGAAAAAGCGACCCGGAAGTTGAGCTGGCTGACACCGGAGTATTCGATGATAACCGATATTTCGACATCTGCGCCGAATACGCCAAGCGCTCCCCCAACGATATTTTTGTTCGCATCACCGTTGCAAATCGAGGCCCGGAGCCGGCCTGTCTCCATGTGCTGCCCACCTTATGGTTCCGAAACTCCTGGGCTTGGGGGAGGGTTCACGAAAGTTGTCCCGTCAAGCCTGTCATTTCTCGCGAGAAAGACAACTTGCTCGTGACAACCCACCGGACACTGGGACAAGTCGTTTTGGCGTTCGGCCCTGCGCCTGATGGACAATTGCCGGAGGTGCTTTTCACCGAAAACGAAACTAACTTTCAACGCCTTTACGGCGTGCCCAATCCGAACCCCTACGTGAAGGATGCGTTTCATGATTTTGTCATTCACCGCCGTCCTGAGGCGATCAATCCGGCTGGCACGGGAACAAAGGCCGCTCCGCACTACGTGCTGAAAGTGCCTCCAGGCCGGTCGCAGGTGCTCCGCCTGCGCCTATGCGCGGTCCAAGAAGCGCAGGAGGGCTCGTTCGAGCGAGATTTCAATCGGATATTTGCGGCCCGAATTCGGGAGGCCGACCAGTTCTACGCCTCGATCTGTCCTCCGGCATTGACCGAAGCGGAGGCCAACGTCGTCCGTCAAGGATACGCCGGACTTCTTTGGAGCAAACAGTTCTACCACCTTGTGGTTCAAGATTGGCTCGCCGGCGACCCGACCATGCCGCCTCCTCCGCAGAGCCGGAAGCAGGGCCGGAATCAGGAATGGCCTCATCTCTATACCAGCGACGTTCTTTCCGTACCGGACAAATGGGAGTATCCTTGGTTTGCCGCTTGGGACTTGGCCTTTCACATGATCCCTTTTGCGAAGCTGGATGGAAAGTTCGCCAAGGACCAGCTCAGCCTCATGCTGCGCGAATGGTACATGCATCCCAACGGCCAAATCCCGGCCTACGAATTTGCCTTCGGCGATGTCAATCCCCCCGTCCACGCCTGGGCCGCCTGGCGCGTCTATAAGATCGCCGCCCGCAGCGGTGAACGGGATCGGCAATTTCTCGAAAGCATCTTCCAGAAACTGCTGATCAATTTCACGTGGTGGGTCAATCGCAAGGACGCTCACGGCAAAAACCTGTTTTCCGGCGGTTTCCTCGGTCTCGATAACATCGGAATCTTCGACCGCTCAAAACCTCTGCCGACCGGCGGGACGCTCCAGCAAGCCGATGGCACGGCTTGGATGGCGTTCTATTGCGCCACGATGCTGAGCATCGCCCTCGAGTTGGCCCACGACGGAGAGAAAGTCCGCGTGGCTTACGAGGACATGGCGTCGAAATTCTTCGAGCACTTTGTGCAAATTGCCGATGCCATGAATACGCTGGGCGGCACCGGACTGTGGGATGAGGAGGACGGTTTTTATTACGACCAGATTCAGTTTGATCACAAGGTCGTCTCCCTCAAGACGCGGTCGATGGTCGGACTGCTGCCGCTGATCGCTGTGGAGGTTCTGGAAAGCGAACTGATCGAAAGCCTGCCGGGTTTCAACAAGCGGTTTGCTTGGTTCATGAAAAACCGCCAGGACCTCTCCCGCCATATTTCTTATGGCGAATTTGGCCACAAGCACCGCTTGCTCGCCATTCCTTCCCGCGAACGGCTGGAGCGCGTGTTGCGGTATCTGTTGGATGAGGATGAATTCCTGTCGCCCTTCGGCATTCGTTCCGTCTCCAAAGTGCATCACCAAAAACCGTACCTCTTCCACTTCGGAGGCGAGGAGCATCGCGTTGACTATGTGCCGGGCGAATCGAACACCTGGCTCTTCGGCGGCAATTCGAATTGGCGCGGTCCCATCTGGTTTCCGGTCAACTACCTGCTCGTCGAGGCCTTGGAACGGTACCACCATTTCTATGGCGATCACCTGAAGGTCGAGTGTCCGACGGGCTCAGGAGTCTGGAAAACTCTCAAAGAAGTGGCCGAGGAAATTGCGGCGCGCTTGGTCCGGATCTTCTTGCCGGACGAACAGGGCCGCCGGCCGTGTTTCGGCGATGACCCTCGTTTTCGTGAGAATCCGCACTGGCGCGACTTGCTTCTCTTCCACGAGTACTTTCACGGCGACACGGGAAAGGGACTTGGGGCGAATCATCAGACCGGCTGGACGGCGCTGGTGATCCGCCATATCGAAGGCCTGGCGCGAATGCGGGAACGGCCTTCGGCGAGTTGAGCTTTGATGATTCATCCGCAAAGGACGAGCTGGAGCGCCTGGCGTGTGATTGCTACGAGAGGCAGAGTCTGAAGGGATGGCAAATGGCAGATGGCAAAATGGCCAAGGACGTCCTCGGATCCCTGGATCAGGAAACCGCTCCATTTGCCATTTGCCATCTGCCATCGGCGATTATTCGCTCATTTCTCGAGCTTTTCACCTCGCGCGGCGCGCGCCTCCGGCGAGTTGTAGAGAGGATGGTCAGCTTTCAGATTCTTCAAGAAGTTTTCGCGGAAAGTCCGGGCCTTCTGTGCTGTCTCGCGCGATGCGCGTTCTTTTTCTGCCATGTGTCTGCGCCCCTCGAACGGCAGCTTATCCACAGCCCCGGCCCAACCGGTGAGCTGCCGCGCGCAGGATTCCGCCTGCGAGCGTATCTTTTGCAGGGTCGCGAGGTATCCTTTGAGTTTAGGCCTGTCCTTCACCACTGCCATCATCGAGCGCACTTCTCCGGACGAGCCACGAGCGATGGCGATGAATGAAAGCAATTCATTGGTCGTTGAGCGTTCGAAGCCCTCGGCAATGTTGTTCGAGACGGAGAGAGCGGCACGGTCGAGTTGATTGCGCAAGCCCTGCGTGAGAGGAACGTCCGGTTCCTCCAAGAGATCAAGCACGGTGTGGTACAGCCGCGCAGCTTCCTGCCAAACGGGCAGTTCCTCGAAGTGTTGGTATTTGGCCATGATTCGTTCCTCCTTTTTAGGTGTTGGTTTGTGTCGTTGTTCTCCCTTTCGTGTCGTAATGGGCGCCTCTCTGCCATTGGCCATTGGCGATTGGCCATCGGTTCACATCCCCTCCATGCGGTCGCGAGCCACCTGAAACTTCCCAACTCAGGGGAGAACGAATCGAAGAATTTCTCAAGGCTACTCACGGGCGGTGTCGGCTCAGCTTCTCTCCCGTGCCCAGCCGTAACGATTCAGCAGGAAACCACGCACACGAATACACGAATATGGGAAAGCTGACGACACGAATTTCACTAATTTCCACAAATTGGGATGAGTTCTGAGTAGTGCGTGTCTCTCCAATCCATGTTCATCCGTGTCCATTCGTGGTACTATTGAATTGTCACGGATAAGTCTGAGCAGCGGCGACGCGGATAAGAGCGCCATGCTTCTGATTCCCCGGAGGCAGGCGCGGCAGAATCGTGACGTTTTGCGCCAACGCGCGACGGAGGTTTTGTCTTCCCCCCGGAGGCAGGCGCGGCAGAATCGGCTTGCTGGATGTGGCTGCGGATGCTGAACTTAACGCCGGTTAAGTTGGAAGTGGATCACCGCTTCCTGTTTCCGGGGGGAAGACTTAACTGATACGGGGTCTGATTGCCCACTGCTGATGCACGGCAGTCAGACCTCTTTTTTCTTCGCTACCAGAACTCAACTTGGTCCGGCACCTTCGCGTCGAGCGCGCGTTTGCCTTGCTTGTAGTTGGCTCCAATCACCGTCACACTCTTGGCCCATTGCTCATCCGTGATAAACAGCAGACGCACGTTGCCGGCTTCCGGCACAAGTTCCTTGATCGTGCCGATGTGTTTTTGGAGTTGCTCGAAGTTCACACACGGCCGAGCGTAAACGGAGAATTGGATCATCAGAAAGCCGTGGTCAAGGAGGTCATTTCGAAAGCGCGTAGCGGTTTTGCGCTCCTTGTCCGTCATCACTGGCAAATCAAACATGGCCATTAGCCAGCCCATACTGAATGGCGAGTTGTTCATCGCGCCGTTTCCGCTTCGGGCAGCTCCGGCACCCAGAATTCACCAGCCGCGAGTTCCGCGTACGCGCGTGCCAGTGAATTGGCCGACGCGTCGATCGCGTCCATCAACTTGAGGGTAAAGGCGCGGTGTTTCACTCGGCGATCGCGCAATCCCGTGCCGACTTTCTTGGCCCAAGCGTTCATGGAAATATCCGGCTCCAGCATGAACTCCGAGAGCATGAGTTCCACCGCCGGACGGAAGGGCTCCATGAGGTCGTACACCAGCGGATCGGCTCGGTAGCGAGGCTTGTGATGGACGCCTAATTGCGGCAGCAGCCCGTGGATGATCAGGCTGCGGTGGCACAATGCAGCGAGTACTGCGTAGCCGTAGTTCAACATCTGGTTGGGCGGGGTGTTTTCCTTGCGGTCGCGTTTTGTGGCCGTCCAGCCAATCGCGGGAAAGTAGAGCTGCCAATAACGGCGGGCGCAGTTGGCCTCGTCAAATTCACCACTTCGCAAAGCCAGTTCCAGGTGACCCGAATGGAGGTTTTTGTGCTCCAAAACCCGCTGTTGATTCAGGGTCTTTCCGCGCAGCATCTCCTTCCACAGCTTTTCGTTCAGCCGTTTGGGACGCGCGGTTTGATGTTGAAATGCCTGCAAGTCCACCACTCGCGACAGCGGCGCGGTAATGCCGCACGGCTGATAACTCTCGTCGCAATGCAGCACCACAGCATCCTTCTCCAGCATCCCGGAGAGGAAGCTTGACGTGAGCGTGACGCCGCGTGCGGCTATGACGGTAGCACGCATGTCATCGAGAGGCATCGTTCGGTCTGCCTGCCCGTCCACGCGCATGACGATGAAGCCGCGCTCGCGTCCGAGTACCGCGCCGTGTTGGAAGACGTGGAGGATGTGGTGGCTCATAAGGATTCTTCTACTCGCCGAAAGCCGACCGTCAGAAGTTTGGTCAATCGAATTGGCTGTGAAACCTTGCCGGACGAACTGGTCAACACGACAAATCCATCGCTTCGTATTGTGTTCAGCGAATACTTGCCGGCGGCCAGCGGGGTCTTCGGATGCGCAACACTGCCGTTGATTTCGACGAGACATCCCGATTGGAAAAAACCCTTGATCGCAATGCCTGCATTTATTTTGAGAAGGCTAGCGCGCACGTCGCGAATTGACTCGTACGCATAGACTGGGCGGACTCGTGGTTTGTTCATCTCGTCCACATACACAATCTGGCCCTTGTGTCCTTTCAGTGCTTTGCGATATGCGCCGGTCCCATCCTTGGATAAATCCTTGTACTCGGTCGGCTCACCGGCATTCACGGTGACAAATTCCACACGCGGGCCGTCGGCACCGTCTTTGCGTTTGAGTCGAAACTCGGCACAAAACTTACGCCACGCGGCTTCGTCGGGGCCGGTCGTCAGGAATTCCAGCAGTCGTTCCTGAATCACTGGATCACGGACAGATTGGGCCTGCTTGCCCGCATATTTGAGGTCGAAGACCGACTTGCCTGGTGCGGTGGGCTTCATCCCCAGGGAAACCAATTCCGCACGTTGAACAATAACCTTTTGGCCATGATCGTTGCGCGCGCCGTAAATCGTCTCGGCGAGCGCGGGTTTCTCGAAGCACAAGTTCTCCGGGATGACTTCCGCAATCTCCTTTCCGAACAACTCTCGATGTACACCATCGGGAAGCTTTGGCTCCAGCTTAAGAGGGTTGAGGAAGCTGATGACCATCGCGTCTAGCGCATGGTGCCGGTCGTCGCTGCGATTCTTTTGCCCGGCTTCCTCCTCTGACTTGGCGTCGGGATTCAGCAGGCTGTTGAGTTTGTATTTGCGTCGGATGCGGGCGGTGAGTCCGCCGGAGACGACGATCACCTTGCGTTTTCCGTCCGCGATACCTCCGGGCCAACCGAAGCGGAGACCGACGATGGTTTGCGCCAGCTTGGAAATCCACGCTGTCTCGGCCAATGCCGTGTACTTTTCGACGAGAGCAGGCGCGTCGGATGAGGTAAGCAACTGGGCTTTCTTGTTTCGCAGATAGGTGATGCGTTTCCTGACGCGTTCCACATAGGCGTCCCAGCCCGGCCCGTTTGCGAGCCATTCGTACGGCGTGCTGTCCCCTTTGTCATCGTTCGCGCGGCGCGTGGTCAGCACGTAGTTCAGGACCGCGTCCGGCCCGCCTTTCGCGCGGGGCACGATGTGATCAATCACGTAATGATCGAGCGAAGTCACCGCCAACCCTTCGCCGGTGTAGAGGCAGATGCCGCCTTGGGCCTTGTGCAATTCCATTTTTAATCCGGCCGCGCCTTCGGTTGCACCCGCTTTGGCCGCTTCCTCGCGCGCTCTGGCCCGCTCGGTCGTGCGGTCTCTCTGGAACTTCAAGTATTCCAGCCTAGCCTTCCGGCCCATGAAATCCTCACGAACAAATTCCAGCACCACGTAATCGGGTGTGCCCAACTTCTTGGTCACTGCGAGATATTCCAGCCGTTGGGCAAAAAGCGCGAGCCGGTGTCGAACAATGGGGTCATTCTGCGAGCCGATGAGTTGCCGGATGGATTCCCGCGGGCTGCAAGTCGAGCGCACGAGTGCGTCGAGCTTCTGGTTCGGGACGTAGATGCCTTCCCAGGTCGGCCCCATTTGGAGCAGGAACTTCAGGTCGTCCTTAACCAGGCCTCTCAACGGATTCGTGTTCCCGTCCAACCGCGCGACTTCCTTCTCATGAGCCTGCGGCGGCGCGTCACCAGAGAGAATCAGCCCTTTGAGGATTTCCAACGCTGGACGGCAAAAGCGGCTGCGACCCGAAAACCTCGGTTCCGCGACTTCCTCGTATTGGCCGGGCAGTGGTCGGCCTCCAAATCTGAGGCACCACTTCTTCCACTGCGTTGCCGTGAGTCCGAGCTTGGTCCGCTTAGGGTCGTTGTAGATCTCGCAGATCTCTTTCGACGTGAGTCCACGCACCCGAGCGTCCTGCTGAAGCCGCATGTTTTTGAGTTTCATCAAGAAAACTGTTTCAGCGGCGATGCGTGATTGGGGATGTAACTGACCGTCGTCGCCTTTGCGAATCTTGCACACATTAAGGCGGGGAATGAGCACGCACTTGCCAATGATGCGATTGTCAAAGCGCGGAATCTTCTGGCCCACGACGCCTTGCCAGTCGTTTGCGCTGCCTTCGCGCAGTCCGTGGCGCTTGCGCTCCTCCCGGTAGAAGGAAGCATAGGCGCGTTTGGGAGGACCATACAGAAGGTAGTCTGCCTTCCCCTGGAGAGTGGGGATTTGCTTCGCTGCGGCATCGACCAGCGCGCGGAATTCGGCTTCAACGAGTTTGCGCGGCACGATTTGATTCCGCGTGGTCTGGGCGTGGCAGTCCTGACGGGTCTTCAATTGATCGGGCTCCGCCGGGTTCCACAGCCCCATCTTCCAGGCGTCGAAGTAGCACGGCCATTGAAAATCCGGCTGGTTGGGGGCCATCGCAGCGAGCTGCTTTTCAAACTCCTGCATCCGTACAATCGTCGCGCCTTCGTCGTCTTCCGGCTTCTCGCTGCGGCGTTGCTCGCGGGTCTTCCACGGAATATCCGGGTCGTATCCACGGCGTTGAATGGCGGAGCGAAGCGCCTTGAAGATTTGCCACGGATCCAGTTTTTCGCCCCGCAACAGTCTGATGCGCAGAAGGCAGGACGTGTAGCAGGTCTCGTCTCCCGACTCAGGGAACTCCCGCTCCAGTCGTGCATCGCCTGGCTCGCCGGCCTTCCATTCGCCTGTCTTCTTGTCGCGGTTGCGGCCATAGAGCACTTCCAATCCAGCGGCCCTCCAGACTTGCTCCAGCCAATGCTCGCGCGCGTGGTGTGCGTCGCGGGTGCGCTTCATGCGGCGGCGGTCGGCAGCCGACTTGGTGTCGGCGAATTTCTCCGGGATGAGCAGCGAGGCTTTGTGGAGGAATTGAGTGCCTTGGCGCACCACCTCGCCAATGGAGGCTTTGCCGAGGTCGAAGGCCCAGACGGTTTCGGGTTTGTCCATGGTTACACTCGGAGGTTATAGATTGAATCCAGACTCGCGTTCAGGTCTGAAGTTGACCGCTGTCCGCCAGGCGGACACACCGGTAACAAAAGCGTTTCTTTGAATCCGGTCCGGCTCCCGCTGGACCGGGTTCGTTCTTTGCGGGGTGGCCGGAGAGCAAACGATTCGAATCGAGAAGGTGTTCATGACAACGCAGACCATGCCAGATTCCCTGAAAACTCTTTCAGTTTTAGCCCAAATGCCTGCGAAGAGCGAGCGTTTTTGCTGGTTTGGAAGCCATCCCGATGTCCTGGTCCTCGCAACCGAGGCGGAGATCGAAATCAGTCTTGGCCCACCGTATCAGACTGACCACTGGCCACTGACCACTGATCACTGGCAACTGACCACTGGCCACTGACCACTGATCACCGCTCACGCTTTTGCAGAAATTAATCTTGGCTTCCCGTTCCAGGGCGTGGTAGGGAACTGGCGCCTTTCAGCCGTGAGTGCGCTCGCCGAAGCGCCCGAAAAACAACTTGATCACCGTATGGCGTCGTCCAGTTCCCCAGCGCCAGCCGACACCACGCCCTGGTGGCGGCTGCTCAATAGCTATCATTGGGTCGTCTTCTTCCTCGCGGCCTTCGGCTGGATGTTTGACTGCTTCGACCAGCAGATTTTTACCATGTCGCGCTCGATCACCATGCGCGACCTGATGCCCCAGACCGACACGCTCACGCAATTGCAGTACGGCAACTGGGCGACCTCGATCTTCATTCTAGGCTGGGCGACGGGCGGGCTCATCTTCGGCACAATCGGCGACAAATGGGGACGCGCCAAGACCATGGGATTGACGATCCTCATCTATGCGGCCTGCACCGGCCTCAGTGGATTCGCCCCCAATTGGTCCGCGTTCGCTCTGTTCCGATTCCTCACCGGCGCCGGAGTCGGCGGCGAGTTTGCGGTGGGCGCCGCGCTCCTCGCCGAAGTCATGCCGGACCGCGCGCGGCCCCACGCATTGGGCAGTTTGCAGGCCCTTTCGGCGATCGGCAACATTCTGGCCGCGGTGTCGCTCGGCGTTGTCGTGCCCGGCGATCAACTCGGCTGGGGATGGCGCGGGCTCTACTATTTGGGCGCGCTGCCTGCGCTGATCGCGGTCGTCGTTTTTTTCAAGTTGAAGGAGCCGGAACGCTGGGTTGCGGCCAAAGCCGCGGCGGTCCAGGCGCAAGCAACGAAACACATGGGCCGGATCAGCGACTTGTTCACCGACCCGCAATGGCGGCGCAACACTTTGGTTGGACTGGGCCTGGCCGTGGCCGGGCAGATTGGTCTCTGGGGCGTCGGCTTTTACACCCCCGAGCTCATCGACGCGGCGATCCCCACAGTTGAACCTCAAAGCCGCCCCAAGATTGAAGCGGTGTTGGCGGCGTCCACGGCGGAGGCGCAGTCTGCCGCAGTCGGCCAGTTGAATGATGCCGAGAAACAGAAGTACGCGGAATTCGTTTCGCGCGTGGCCCCGTCGCGCGACCGGCGGGAACTTGAGGAAGTGCTGGCCGCCCCGCTCAGCGACGAGCACGAGAACAAAATGCGGGAGCTGCTGCGGAAAGCGATCACGGAGGACCGGAAAACCGGCTTGAAAATGCGGGGAGGAATCTTGCAGCAGGTTGCCGCCTTCTTCGGCATTGGGTGCTTCACCATAGTCACAGCGCGGCTCGGCCGCCGGATTTCTTTCTTCCTGGCGCTGCTCTTGGCGTGGGGCAGCCTTGTCCTCACTTTCGTCACCTTTCACGAGGCGTGGCAAATTTGGTATCTTTGGCCGCTCTTGGGATTCTGCACCCTGGCGCCGTTCGGAGGTTACGCGATCTATTTTCCCGAGCTTTTCCCCACGCGTCTGCGCACCACGGGAACCAGTTTTTGTTACAATGTCGGCCGCTACGTGACCGCCTTCGGCGTTTCCATTTTGGGCCCGCTCGCCGGGCTGCTGCACGGACTGACCCCGATGCCGGGCTTTCGTCTCGCCGCGATTGTCTTGGCCTCCTCTTATTTGATCGGGATTGTGGCATTGGTCTGGGCGCCGGAAACGGTGGATCAGCCGTTGCCGGAGGATGAAAAAGGTTTCAAGCATTGACTCAAAGTTGAAACTCCAGCCCTGATTATCCGGCAAGAAAGGAGGGGATTTTGCCAATGGAGGTGGAGCCGCCGCTTGGTATCGTGGGGCAATTCCTGTCTATAAATATCCGCCGACCACCGACTCAGCGTTCACGCCTGCCGAATCCGTAAGACCCAAGCGGGAAAGTTGCCCATCGCAAGCCGGCTGGAGTCGCTGCGCAATGGAAAGGAAAAATCATGCGAATGCCGGCCGGGCTTCCACAGATCTCCCTTGTTGTTGCTTCACTGCTGCTTTCCGCTCCCCCGGATGCTCGCGCGCAAGACGGGGCGCTGGACATCGCTTTCGATCCCGGGAACGGGGTCCGTTACATGCCAATCCTGCGATCGCTGGTTGATCAACCGGACGGGAAGTTTCTGGTTTTTGGAGATTTTGATTCTCTGAACGGAATCCGTTTTCCGTCAATCGCTCGCCTCACAGCCGACGGTTCGCTCGATCCAATGTTCGTGCCGGAAGCCGTGAATCGACCGAGGGTGCAAGGCCAGATCCGAGCCGCGGCGGTTCTGCCGGATGGCCGGATTCTCATTGGCGGCAACTTCGTGGTGTATGGGGCATCTTCGGGAGATTTTCGCTACAATTTGGCGCGCCTGACCGCGAATGGCGCGGTTGATCTGACGTTGAACAATACGTTCATCTCCGGCGTCATCAACGCTCTCGCCCAGCAATCGGACGGCAAAATCCTCGTGGGCGGCCAGAATCTGACGGTGCTCAACAGGACCAATCTGTACTGCTTGGTCCGGTTGACAGCCAACGGGGCCGTGGACAACACCTATTCTCAGCGCGTGGGCGGCAATGGCAGCGTTCACTTCATTGATATCAACACCAATAACGCGGCCAATCCGAACAGCAGCCGCATTGGCGGTATCCTGCCCGCGCTCGATGGGTCCGTGACCAATTACCTGATTTCGTTGAAGGTGGATGGAAGCGTGGATTCGACCTACGGCGGGGCCGGAGCCGTCAATGGCGCGGTCGCAAGAACCGCGTCCCAAGCCGATGGCCGGTTGCTTTTGGCAGGTTTCTTCACTCAAGCCGCAGGGACCTCCTGGAATCGGGTAGTCCGCCTGACATCTGCAGGAACTCCCGATGCCAGCTTCGCCATAGGCACGGGGGCGGACGGCGAGACCTTGGCCATCGCCGTTCAATCCGGCGGGAAAATCCTTTTGGCAGGCGGGTTCACCAGCTTCAACGGCGTTCCCTGCGGCGGCATCACCCGGCTCAATTCGGATGGTTCGATCGACGGCACCTTCAACCCTGGCAGTGGCGCCAACGACCGCATTTATCAGATGCAACTTCGGCCCAACGGCGAACTCCTCTTGCTGGGTGCGTTCAGCGCGTTCAACGGCTCCGCTCGTGGAGGCATGGCCCGGTTGAACAGCGACGGCTCCCTGCTCGCTTCGTTGGCCGGTTTGACCCCGGCGAGTCTGACCAGGTGCGGCGTCTATGCGACGGCCGTGCAGCCCGACGGCAGGATTCTGATCGGTGGCGATTTCAACGCCGTGCGGGGGCGAAATCTCCCGGGAATCGCGCGGCTGAACCCGGACGGCACGCTCGATGCCTCGTTTCGGCCGGGCGTGGGTGTTGACGGTCAAGTGCAGAACATCGCGATCGAAGCCGAGGGGAGGATTCTGCTCGCGGGCGCGTTTCGCGCAGTTCAAGGCGCGGTTCGGACGAGTCTGGCGCGGCTCCAGCCGGAGGGTTCACTCGATCTTTCTTTTGCCCCGACTCTCTTGAAGCTGGATGGCACGCCGGGTTCTTTGAGCAGGGCAATTCCATTGAGCAACGGGCAGGCTTTGATTGGCGGACATTTTCGCTCGCTCAACGGCGCGAGCCGGAGCTATTTCGCCCGGGTGAACAGCGACGGTTCGGGAGATTCCTCCTTTGACGCTCAGATTATCATACAAGGGCGCGACCCGCTCAACCCTTCCAGAATTCTGACCGGTCAAAGTCCGACGGTCGAGGCCATCGCCCCGCAGCCCGATGGAAGAATTGTCATCGGCGGTTACGTGACGTGGGATGGGCTGGCGCGGGGCTACCTCATGCGCCTGAACTCGAATGGACAAATGGACACCAATTTCATTCCCACCTCCGTCGCGAGCAACGTGGTCATCACCGCGGGTACCGTCCGCGATGTCACGCTGCTGGCGAACGCCAAAATTCTGGCGTGTGGCGGTTTTGCGGAGATCATCACCCCTGGATTCATCCGGCCCCGACGGGGAGGGATTGTGAGATTTGAAGCCAACGGCCAGCTCGACGTGAGTTTCGACACTGGTCTGGGAGCGAATGGCGAGGTGCGCGCGCTGGCGCTGCAATCGGACGACAAAATCGTGATCGGCGGCGAATTTCAACGCTACAATCTCCCGGACGTTTCCATGCCCAACAATCGGATTCGCGTCGCGCGTTTGAATGCGAACGGTTCGTTGGACGAGACGTTCCAGCCGGGAACGGGCGCCAACGATACCGTGAACATGGTCATCTGGCTTCCCACGGGCCGCGCGTTGATTGGCGGTGTCTTCACGAATTACAACGGCGCGATGCGGCCCGGTCTGGCCAGAGTCATCGCTCAGTCACTCACATCATCCAGTAACACTCCGCCGGTGGTGAGTCTGATCGCGGTTGGCCTGAACTCTGAAACGACGTTTACAGCTCCAGCTACGATTGTTCTCGGGGCGGACGCGAAAGATGCCGACGGCACGGTCTCGAAAGTGGAATTCTTTGCCGGCACGACAAAATTGGGAGAAGACACCGTTGCTCCGTATTCATTCGGATGGATGAATGTGCCGGCCGGAACGTACTCGTTGAGCGCCAAAGCCACCGACAACCAAGGCGCCACCACGACCTCGACTGAGATCAAAATCACCGTCAACGCCGCAGTTCCTGTATCGCCGCCGCCAGGTTTGATCGGTTGGTGGCCCGGCGACAGAAACAACTCGAACCTGGTCGTAACGATTCAGGCTGCGTCGGGCCAAGTGAGCTTTGTCGATGGCAAAGTCGGTCAAGCGTTCAATTTTGCCAGCGACAGCGACCGGATTTCCATTCCCCATGATTCGTTGTTCGACGTCCAGGCGCCGGGCTTCACGGTGGAATTCTGGATGCGCGGTATTAAGAACCAGCCGCAGAATTATTACCTCGTGGTGGACAAGTCGCATGGCTGGATAGATTCCACGGGCTGGGCGTTCCAAGGCGATAGCAGCAGCGGCAAAATCAGCTTCTCCATCGGCGCGGGTGGTGGCGGCCCCGCGGCCAATTTTACGGGAGTTGCTTCGACCGCGGACGTTCTTGACGGCGTCTTCCATCATCTGGCCGGCACTTGGGACGGCAACACAGTTCGGCTTTATGTGGACCGTTCGCTTCAGAGCGAAGCGCCGCTTTCCACGCCCGCAAACAACACCCGGCCCGTCAACGTGGGCTACTCATGGGGTGGCGGCTCGCCAAATCGTTTCTTCCGCGGACAGGTAGATGAACTCTCCATCTACCGCCGCGCTCTTTCCTCGAATGAAGTGGCGGCCATTTTCACCGCCGGCAGCGCGGGCAAGTCCAAGTTAAATCCGCAAACACTGCCGCCCGTGATTGTTTCGTCACCGCAAAATCAGACGGTTCCGGCTGGGAGCGCCGTGACCTTTACGGTGACTGCTTCCGGCAGTGCGCCTCTGGTCTTTCAATGGATGAAAGATGGAACCGTTATCGCCGGAGCCACCAATGCAACCTTCACGTTGACCAACGCTCAAGCAGCCGACACCGGTTCTTACACGGTGGCGGTGAGCAACACGATCGGAGGTGTCAACAGCAGTCCGGCGACGTTGACGGTGATCGGCACGCCCCAGACTCCGGTGGCCCTCAAGATTCGTGCTATCAACATCGGAGCCATCGTTTCCTGGCCGGCAACCGCTCTGAACTACGTCTTGCAAAGCGCCGACCACCTTCCCGCCGCCGGTTGGCAGGCCGTGACGAATTCGCCCGTCGTCGTGGGTAATGAACTCACCATTCTCATCGAGGCCGGCCCGGCCCAACGATTCTATCGCCTCCAGAAGACTTCTGACGCTAATCCGGCTGTTGACGAAACGCGGGTTTCTGCGAGCCCGTCGGCAGTCACTCTCACGCCAGCAGCCCGGCAGACGTTCGTCGCGACCGTAACCGGTGCTCAGAACGCCGGCGTACTCTGGAGCGTTAAAGAAGGAGCAGCCGGCGGGGTGATCAACGCCCAGGGCGGCTACACGGCGCCCGATGGTCCCGGCTTCTTTCACGTTGTGGCCACGAGCCTGGCGGACCCATCGAAGTCGGCTATGGCCCTGGTGTTCGTCACCGATGCGCCCGCGACCTCGGACTACTACCCCCAGCCGGTCGTGCCCGGCTCGACGACCGACGAATCGAAAAGTATCACCACGACGACCGGGCAACTGGCGAGCCTCAGCCTGAGTGATGGAACCAAACTTGAAATCCCTGCTTGGTCGGCGCCCGTCACGGTCACGCTGACCCGAACCAGCAACACCCTGGACCTTGGCGGCGCTCTCCAGCAAACAAGCGGGAGCATGAGGTTCGTCACCTACAGCGGCGATATCACCAACACAGAATTCGCTCCGCTCATCACGTTTCCCGCGAAGGAGGCCGGTTCGCTCAAAGCCGTAAACATCGCCCGCGTGAGCGACTTGATCACAGTGGACGGCGTGTTGAAGAACCAGATCATTTTCCTGCCAGCGCAGGAGGACGCGAGTGGGAACCTCCGCGCGCGCGATGTCTTCCTCCAATCCTCGGCGCCGGCTGCGGTCACGACTCTCGGGAATGCGCAGCCTTCGACGCAAACCACAGTCACCGTCCTTTACAGCGTCAGCACCTATCAGGGCAATCCCAACTATTCCGTCCAGCCCCAGCTCGTCCGGATGATCCCGGACGCAACCGATCGCGCGCCTCTGAGTCGATATCCCAAGCCGGCGCAGGATGAGATTCTGCGCAAACCGGTCCAGAACGTTGTGCTGCTCGTTCACGGGCACAATGAGGCCGAGCGTTACGGGTTTGAGACGCCAGAAGTTGGCGAGCCGTGGTTATTCTCCTACAAACGGGACGTCTGGCACTTCCTCTACCAGGAGTTCCAAGCCAAGTACCCGGAGTATGTGAATTGCACGGCCTTTTACGAGTACATCTACCCCACCTACCGCCCCATTTTCGGAGAGACCCGGTGGTCGCTCGGCTACGACCTCGCCCGCCTTGCCGAGAGCGACCCCACGCTGAAGGCCATGAAGCAAAAGTACCACCTGTTCGTCATCGCGCATTCAATGGGCGGCCTGGTGGCGCGTGCAGGCTTGAATCAAATGGACACTTCAATCACCGACAACCTCGACAAGCTTGTGACTTGGGGAACGCCGCACCACGGCAGCCCGTTAGTCACTTTTAGGTTCTTGCTCACCGCGGGCTACGACGTGGACATCTCCGGATTGTGCATTTTATCTTTCGGCAGGTTTGGGGTGCCTGTCCGAGTGCCGGTGTCCTCGGTGCGCGAACTCGCGTTCGCCAAGAAAAAAGTGCAGTCGCTCGCCGTGGACACTCCGGGAGAGCGTGAGTTGCGGTGGGATAACTCCAAGCCGCTGAACCTCGAGGGGGTGGGCTGGCGACGGGCCTCTTGGATGTCGGACGACGCGCGCTACGGCCTGGCTCTCAACCCGGAACTGTATAACCAGACCCTGCTTCGCTTCAACATTCAGGACAAGTTCAGACTCAGCGACAAGTATGCGGCCTTCTATGGCATCACCTCGCAGTCCGTGGACGCTGACTTTAGTTGTCTCGGCATCAAGAGATTGGTGGACGCAGCGGAAATCGCCCAGGGGAACTTCTTTATCCACTGGCTCTATAACAACCCCACCGTCCTGACTGACTACCCTATCCAGCCGTCAGTCAAGGACAACGATGGGGCCGTCCCCGTGGACAGCATGGTCGGGGCCGGGATCATTCCGGTGCTCAACACGCGCCACCTCGGAGACGTGGACCACGAGCAGTATTTCGGAAGCTCCGCCGGTCCGGGGACAGTGGACCGCACGTTTGTCATGCTGAAAGTTAGAGACACTGAAACGAAACGGTGCGACTGCCCGAGCCTCGCGGTGACGCAGATCCAGCCGACCTCTTCCGCGGCGCAGGTCACCGGCAAGGTGATCTGGCCGGGCGACCCCAAGCCGGGCCAGCGCGTTCTGCGAATCGCCGCAGCCCAAGGACAGGGAAGCAGCCGAATTTTGACCGCAGCCCTGAGCTTCACCATCCAGGACGATGGCAATTTCACGGCCTTCTTCGACACCGCCGTGCTTAATACCGTCACCGCGGGTCAGGCCACGGTGATCCTCGCACAGATGAAAGACGGGGCGGAGTTGCCTGCCGACGTGTCGATCTCCCCGGTGGCCGTCACCTTGTCGCCGCGCAGCAGCCAGGGCTTCATTGCTACGGTCAGCGCCTCGACCAATCCGGTCGTCATCTGGAGCGTACTGCAAGGGATAGCCGGCGGCACGATTACCAGTAGCGGATTGTACACTGCGCCCGCCACGAATGGGACTTATCACGTCGTCGCCGTCAGCCAGGCCGACCCGACCAAGAGCGGCACGGCCACTGTGACCGTCACGCAACAGGTTTCGATCGCCATCTCTCCATCCTCAGTGACGATTGCGCCGAATGCCACGCAGAACTTCACCGTGACGGTGACTGGAACAGACGACATCACTTGGAGCGTTCAGGAAGGGGTGGCGGGCGGTCGCATTGCGCCAATCACAGCCACGAACATTCTCCAGGGCGTGTACACAGCGCCGGCCACGCCCGGGACTTATCACATCATCGTGACGACGTGGCCGAATACGAACAGGAGCGCCACCGCCACCGTGACGGTCTCGGCACTTCAGTATCATACACTGTTTTTCGGTGACGGGACGCTGCGCGAAGACTGGTGGACAAATGAACAGGGGAGACGTGAGGGCACGTGGAAAACCTACTGGCAGAGCGGAGGGGTGAATATCGAGCGGCACTATGTGGATGGTGTGATCCACGGTCCGTTTATCACTTACTTCGAAAACGGAGTGAAAGCGAGCGAGTCCAACTGGGTCAACGGGGTAATGAGTGGGTTGTCGACCACATGGTGGGGAAATGGCCAGAAGAGGTCCGAGGGCACTGTCGTCAACGGCGAGTTGAACGGACTCTTCACCGAGTGGGACTTCGGGGATTTCAATGGCACACTGGCGGTGTTCAAAGCCCGCGAGTTCACGTACCGGGACGGAAAGAGGAACGGTCCCTTCATTGCCTATTCTAAGAATGGCACCCAATCAGTGACGGGTAATTACGTGGACGATCAGCAAGAAGGTCTGTTCACCTATTTTTCCGCAACAACTGGCGCCAAGAGTCTGGAGCAGACCTACGTGAAAGGTCAACTGGACGGGACCGAGATCGGTTGGTACGGCGACGGCGTGAAGGAGCACGAAGGGGCTTACACGATGGGGCGCAAGACGGGACGCTGGACTTATTACAAGACAGACGGCAGCGTGGACCGCGTCGAGGATTATCCCTAAGCCGTAAGTATGCAGTTCAATTGCAGGAAACTGGACAGTGTCCTAATTTGGTGGCGGCGATGCTGCCGCATCGCCGTGCGCCGCCGCAGCGGCGCATCCACCACGCTGAGATCAGGACACAACCGGAAACCGCGCCCGCTTGCTTTGAATCGCCGGCTCGTGCCACAATGGCCCGAATGAGATTTCTATTCCTTTCCTTTACCGTCGTCGGTGCGGCGTTCCCTTTGGCTGCTGCTTCGGACTTCGCGCCCGCTCCCCAGCAGTTTCGACAGGAGATCGTCGAACCCTTCACGGAGAGCCACGGTCTGCCGGCCGGCGCTGTGCAGTTGATCGATATCGGCGCGGACAGCCGGGTCCGAGCCTTCGCGGCGGGCCGTTGGCATGAACTCCAATACGGACGATGGCTCGAAAAGCCTGAGCTGACGCCCCGCACGGGAGAGTTCGTTTTCTCCGATGCAAAGGGCCAGCCCGTCAAAGTGCCGGTGCCTTGGCGCGAAGTCCGCCAACTGGTTCGGTTTGGCGCCACCAATTTTATTGCCACAGCAGCCGATCCGTTCGTGGCCGTGGACGGGAGGTTCTCTTCGATGGGTTGGCCAAGCCGTTTTCGTGTGAACCAGATCGCCGTGGGACTGGAAGGGCGCTTGGTCCTCGCCTCAGATTCCGGTTTGTTCGTGCAACGCGAGGATGGCTATCAAGCGCTCGGCATCTTGGACGAATTCGGACGAGCCTGGGGAGTGAAGGATGTGGCAGGGGTCGCGTTCGATTCAAAAGGCCAGCTTTGGTTCGCAAGCAAGGCCGGCGTTGGCTGCCGCGGCAACAACGGGTGGAAGTTCTACGAAGGCAAGGATGGTTTGCCATGGAATGAGTTTACCGGAATCACGGCTGGCCCGGACGGCGCGGTTTGGTTCGGCACGCAGCTCGGGGTGATACGTTTCGATGGCAAAGAATGGCATTACCGCCAAGGACCGCGCTGGCTGCCGCACGATGACGTGGCGCAGATCGCCGTGGACGCGCAAGGCAACGCGTGGTTTGCGACCGCCGGCGGCGTCGGCCTCATTCAGCGCGCGCCGATGACGCTGGCGGCGAAAGCCGAGTTCTACGAAGAGGAAGTCGAGCGATACGTGAAACGCACTCCGTTCGGCTACGTGGCGGAGGCGCACTTGCGCAAAGGCGCCGACAAGTCGAGCGCCGATCCGCACGATAGCGACAACGACGGCCTGTGGACCTCGATGTACGGCGCCGGGGAGTGTTTCGCTTACGCTGCAACGATGGATCCGAAAGCCAAGGCACGCGCGAAGAAAGCATTCGAAGCTTTGCGGTTCCTCCAGAAAGTCACCCAAGGCGGCACCCCGGCGCCGCCGAAGGGCTACATCGCGCGAACTATCCGGCCCGTCGAATGGCCCGACCCGAACATTGGCCGCCTCGAACGCGACCGCGAGGAACAGAAACGCGACGGATTGTGGAAGGCGTATGAGCCGCGCTGGCCAAAAAGCGCGGATGGAAAATGGTTCTGGAAATCCGATACCAGCAGCGACGAACTCGACGGCCACTTCTTCTTCTACCCGCTTTACTACGATTTCTGCGCGGACACGGATGAAGAGAAAGCGCGCATCCGGGAAGTCGTGCGCGACGTCACCGACCATCTGCTCGCCCACAATTTCGTGCTGATCGATCACGACGGACGCCCGACGCGCTGGGCCATTTATGGTCCGCAGTTTCTGAACCGGGATGCCCATTGGTGGCCGGAACGCGGATTGAACTCGCTCAGCATCCTGAGCTACCTCGCGGTGGCGGGACACGTCACCGGCGATGCAAAGTACGAAGAGGCCTCGCGCGAGCTGATCGGCCGGCATGGTTACGCGCACAACGCGATGTATCCGAAGGTTCAGCAAGGGCCGGGATCGGGCAACCAATCCGACGACGAGATGGCGTTCATGTGTTACTACAGCTTGTTGCGTTACTCCAAGGACGAGGCGTTGAAGGGAATGATCCGCTATTCGTTTTTCCGCTACTGGCTCAATGAAGCGCCGGAGATGAATCCGTTCTTCAACTTCGCTTACGCGGCGCACAACCTCGCAGAGGCGGCCACGAATCCGTGGGGCAGATTCCCGCTCAGACCGTGGCCGGGCTGGCACGAAGATTCCATGAAGACGCTCTGCGGATTCCCGCTGGATCGTTTGAATTGGCCTCACAAAAACAGCCATCGCCTCGATGTGGTGATGCTGCCCGGAGTGCGCTCACGCGACCTCGACTCGCCCGACCGCCGCACGCGAGGACACCGCGTGAATGGAAAGGTGCTTCCGGTGGAGAATCGTCACTTCAATCACTGGAACACCGATGCGTGGCAGCTTGATTACGGCGGCAACGGGAGCGAACTGGCCGCGGGCACGGTCTTTCTGCTGCCCTACTATCTGGGTCTCTACCACGGTCTCATCGAGAAGCCGAGTCGTTGAAGAGCGTTTGAATTTGTAGGGGGTGGCGGATCCTTCCCCCTCGCGCCGGCCCTCTCCCCACGGGAGTGGGAGGAACGTTCGCCATGCGTGGAAATGTCCAGCCCAGTCCGGATTAGGCCAAGGCGAGGGCAGTGATTCCATCTCCCAGAGGAGGGCCAGGGTGAGGGGAACGGAGGCCCGTCAGCTTCCATGGACCTCGAAATCTTGCCGGTGGGACAACAATTCTCATCTTGGCAACGGGCGCGGTTCGTGACCGTATGGCGGACACTCCTGTCCGCACATTTTCGGAGGTTTTGCGGACAGGAGTGTCCGCGTTACGGCCAAAATGAGAATTGCTGTTGCAGATGCGCCCTGCTTTGCCTTGCGGCCCCGTTTCTGCTAGATTGCACCCATCGACATACCGAGCTGAAACGACCAACCAGAGCGGCGGCGCGACGGTTCGCGGCGGTTGAACGATCCAGCCAAGCGGCTAAGCCGCGCCGTACGCCACAGAATAGCTGGATTGCTGAATGCTGAAGTTTAGAGGGAACACAACTTCGTTCCGCGCCCTCATACCATTGACTTGTCTCTATGCACATTCCTCTCGATGTCACGCTCCCCGCCAGAAGCCGGCTTCGACCGCATTTCTGCCAATGGGCCTGCTCCGGGACTTTGTTCAGTTCTTTTTGCCTAGGAGTCCTTATTCTCTCGACCAGCGTGCTTGCCGCTGACTGGCCCTATTACCGAGGCCCCAACCACGACGGCACTTCGCCCGACCCGATTCGGTCGAACTGGTCCGAGCAAGCGCCTCGGCAAGTTTGGAAAGTGCCGTTGCAGCCGGCCCTAAGCTCCTTTTCAGTCAGCGGAGGGAGGGCTTTTACTCAAGCCAGGCGGAATACCGGCGGCGGCGAACGAGAGTTCTGTGTGGCCTTGAATGCCGACACCGGGCAGGAGATCTGGGCCGTGGCTCTGGACATTGCGGATTATCCGAATGGCGGCGTGGGAAGCGACGACGGCCCGCGTTCCACTCCTTCGGTGGACGGCAACCAGGTGTATGTCCTGACTTCTTATCTGCGGCTCTTCTGTCTCGACGCCGCAACCGGGCAGGAAGCATGGAGCAAAGACTTAAAAAGCGATTACGGGGCTTATGTCATCCCCTGGCAGAATGCGGCCTCACCGTTGATCGAGGGCGACATGGTTCTTGTGAACTCGAATGGACGGCAAAACGAACATCTCCTGGCTTTCCGGAAGCAAGACGGAAACCTCGTCTGGAAAGGGCAAAGCGATGGCATGACGCAGGCCAGTCCGGTGGCCGCAACCATCGGCGGAACGCGTCAGGCTATCTTCTTCGCGCAGTCAGGCTTGGTTTCCGTGGCGCCCGAAACCGGCCGTGTCCTGTGGCGCCACCCGCTCCGATACAATGGAACTTCAGTGGCCGCCTCGCCCGTCGTCGTCGGGGACACGGTTTATGGTTCACGCGGTTATCCGTCCTCGCCGGCCTTAGCCCAGGCAGGAGCCGTGGTCGTCAAAATCGAAACGTCGGGGAGCGGATTCTCGGCAAATCCAGCCTGGTCCAAAGTCAACCAGCTCATGAATCATTGGGCCACACCGGTGCACCATAACGGCCATCTCTACGGCATGTTCGGTCACGGATTTCTTCAATTGAAATGCGTCGAACTGGCCACGGGCAACGAAAAGTGGTCCGCGGATGGTTTCGGATACGGCAGTGTGCTGGTCGTGGATGGCAAGATCCTTGCCGCCAGCGAAGACGGCCAGTTGGTGCTGCTCGACCCGAATCCCAATGCCTATACCGAACTCGCGCGGTATCGCGCCCTTCAAGGCAAAACCTGGAACGTGCCGGCCATCAGCGGCGGTCGTATCTACTTTCGGAGCACAACCGAAGCCGTTTGCCTCGATGTGGCGGCGGCCGTCCAGCCCCGTCCCGACGTGCAGCTCGCCTGGGTTGCGCCCGCGCCCATCGTCTTTGGCGCCTCGTTGAGCAGCGCCCAACTTAATGCTTCCGCCACGGTGCCGGGATCCTTCGCCTACACTCCGGCGATTGGCACCGTGCTGAGCGCAGGCAATCATACCTTATCGGTGACCTTTACTCCGAACGACACCGCCAATTACGCACCGGCGACCGCCTCGGTGACCCTGAGCGTGCTGAAGGCGGACCAAACCATCACCTTCAATCCGCTGAGCGACCGGCGGCTCACCGATCCGCCCGTAACTCTGAACGCGACCGCCACTTCGGGTTTGCCTGTCAGCTTCACCGTCAGCGGCCCGGCGACTCTTTCCGGCCAGACGCTGACCATGAATGGGCTCGGCACAGTCACGGTGATGGCAACGCAGCCGGGGAACGCCGACTACAACGCCGCCCCTAGTGTGCAGCGCCAATTCGTTGTCCTGGACAATCCGGCTCTTTCATTGGTTCAAATTGCCGACCAAACCATCGACGAAGGCAGCACCTTGAGCCTCTTGATCCGTGCGGAGAATTCTGACCCGCCAGCGCGCACCTTGACTTACAGCCTGACCGGCTCGATTCCGGCGGGTGCGACCCTCCAGCCTGGGACCGGCGCCTTCGCCTGGACTCCGACCGAAGCCCAAGGCCCGGCGACTTACAATTTCACAGTGCAGGCAACGGACAATGCGGATCCCAACGCGACCGCCAGGCGAAGATTTTCGGTCACGGTCAACGAAGTGAACACGCCGCCGACAGTGCTTCCGATTCCCTTCCAAACCGTCGCCGAGGGCAAGCGCCTCGAGTTCATAGTCGCCGCCAGCGACTCGGACGTTCCGCCAAATCAAGTTTTCTACCTCCTTGGCCCGGAAGCGCCGGCCGGCGCGAACATCGATCCGATATTGGGGGAATTTACCTGGACTCCCACCGAGTCCCAGGGACCGAGCACCAACGCCATCACGGTCCTGGTGAAGGATGACGGCAACCCCAGCCAAAGCTTTACGACGAATATCATGGTGATTGTGACCGAGGTGAACACTCCGCCGCGGTTAGGAATTCTGGGCGACCAAATCGTGACGGTGGGCGAAACGGTCAGTGTTGCCGCAAGTGGCAGCGACAGCGATTTGCCGGCCCAAAAGTTGACCTTCAGCCTGGAGGCCGGTCCGCCGGCTGGAGCCAGCATCAACGCCGGCACAGGCGCCTTCGCCTGGACCCCAACGCCGGCTCAAGCTCCCAGCACCAATCAAATCACCGTGCGCGTCACGGACGACGGGACGCCGGCTCTCAGCGAAAGCAGAACATTTTCAGTGCTCGTGCGGGCGCCGCCGAATCAGTTGCCGAGTATTTCCGACCTGCGGTTCGACCCCGTGGCAGGGTTGCGGTTTAAGGTCAGCGTGCCGGATGGAAAACAAGCGAGGCTTCAGATGTCGGTTGATTTGATCAATTGGGTCGATCTCGCCCAGGCGCCTCTCCGGGGAACATCGGATTTGCAGGACGCGCAGAGCCCGGGCTTGTCGAGTCGGTTTTATCGCCTGCTGGTTGAGTGAGGCCGTCCAGGTTCAGAGGCGTTTGGACGAAAGTTCACTTCGTCGTGTCAATTCTTCCGCACAAATTTTTGGGCGCGTTTGCCAATGATGTCACCGGCATAGACGTTGCCCTTCGAATCGAGCGCGAGGCAATGGACCCAATTTAGTTCCCCCGGTTTCTCATGGCCGTCCTCGCCTTTGGGCGCCGTCCAGAGTTGGAGAAGTTTGCCGCCCGTGTTGAATTTCATGAAGACTTGGTCCTTGGGCGGACAACCGAGCGGCGCCGTCGGATACTTGGGATCGATTCGCCATTGCATGGGCGAAGAGCCGCATATCCAGATCTCGTCGCTGTCTGAAATCCAGAAGCCCCAAGGCACAATCACATCGCGCCACGAATCGAGGAGTCTGCCCTTTCGGTCATAAACCTGCACGCGGACGTTGTTGCGGTCGGCGACGTAAAGCCTGCCCTTGGAGTCGATCTCGATCGCGTGCGGGATGCTGAAGTTTTGCGGGCCGGTTCCAAGGGACCCCCAGGCGTTAATGAACTTGCCGCTCTTGTCGAAGTGAACCACGCGCGCGTTGCCATAGCCGTCCGAGACGAAGATGTCCCCATTCGGCGCGATCGCCATGTCGGTGGGAAGGTTCAGGTGTTTCTCGTCTTCACCCCTTTCGCCCGGCGTGCCGAGGGTCAGGAGCACGTTGCCCAACGGAGTGCACTTGCGAACCACGTGCAGGCCGATGTCGGAGAGCCAGACGTGGCCATCCCGATCGATTTTGATATGGTGCGCCCGGCCGACGATGTCCTCGCCCCAAGCGAGGACGAACTGGCCGTCGGTTCTGTAAACCTGGACCGGCGGATTGGTGCGGGTGAACATCCACACTTGGTCCTGCCGGTCCACGGCGATGCCGGGCACTTCGGCCCATTTGCAGTGCGCGGACCGTTGCGGCCAGGTTGGGTCCACTTCGTAGCCGGGCGACAGGTTCACTCGAGGGTAAGCGGGCTGTCCCTCTTTTTTGGTCTGGGCCGATGCAGGGTGTTGCCCGCAGGGACTGAGGGAGGCGGCGCACACGAGGGCGAGCACAGAAGGAAATGTGAATTTCATAGCACGAATCACGTGTGAGAGTGTGTGTTGAAAGCAGGGCAGGCATCCTGCCTGCCGCCGGCTCTGCTCCGAAAACTCAGAAGTAGGACAGGCTTCCAGCCTGCCCTACGCTCGCAAGCCAGTATTTGAAACGCTCTCTGAGATCCGGCGCATATCGTATCCCTCCCGTACCGCGGGTCAAGGTGAAGAACCCAGGAATGTTCAGACTATGCGCACCTCAGGTTTTTCGGCGCTTGCATGATTCGTGGCGCAGATTTGTAATCCATCTGTATCGCCAGAAATCGTCGCAAACCGCGACGATTTTTCCGGCGCGCGGCCTTCCCGGCCGCAGCGACCGCACACGGAAGGCGAGGCTCGGAGATTTTCGGACGCCTCGGGCTTTCGGAGCCGCTGCGGCCTGGAAGGCCGCGCGCCGTTTTGGTTGCGGCTTCGCCGCACTGGGCTGTATCGCAGAATTGGATTCTGCGAGCGGGCCAACTACTCAGCGCATTCTGGAACTTGCCGACGCTCTGCCGACTGCAAGTCGGCGATACGGCAGATGGCAAATCTGCGCTACGAACAACGCCGCTAACCACTCTACCGAAAGACCTGGGATGTGCATCTTCAAACTCTCACACTTTGTAAAGTGTGGAATTGCCGGAACCAGGCTCACGAGACCAGAATTCGGGCGAGCACCAGCGCGGACGCAGAAATCGTCAAGTCAGATTGGATCGAATCAAGAACGGCTCCTTTCCAGTTCGTGGCGGTATTTCCGCTTGAACCGGGTGCAGGAGGAAATGGAAGTCTTGCCGTCGTCGTTTTCCCACACCTCGTCGTAAAGAGGTTTGCGGGGTTGGGTCCGGAGCGGATGTTCCTTGAAGATGTTCCCTTTGTCATCGCAGTCCAGCTCGACGTAACGGACCTTTTGAAACCGATTCAAACGGTTCGACAGAATGACCAGGACTTTTCGTTTCTTCGCTTTTGTTGCTTTCGTCGCTTTCGCCATGCGCGTGGAGTATTTGGAATCCAATGTGCGGTTGTCAACGACGAGTCTAAGCTATGGGAAGCAGTGGGAGCATCTTGACACTGCCACCG